>NZ_AP031573.1:1579416-1895299 GCF_041154745.1 Flavobacterium sp. CFS9
TTCTTTTAATTTTTTTATAATTACAGGGTTGTGACTTGCGTACTCTTTTTTTTGTTTACTTTTGTCCATTGTTCTAACTGTTTCAATTTGTTTTACAAATATAGAAGATAATTTTCAACACATCAAAACAAATAGGTGATAATTTTCAATTTTTATGAATAATATTTTAGACTCTTTTAGTAAAGTTGCTAAAAACGAAGGTGTTACAATAACAAAGCTTGAACAAGTGATAGGTGCTAGTAAGGGAGTTTTATCACGTGCAATTGCAAATAATAGTGATATTCAAGCTAAATGGATTTTAAAATTAGTTGAAAATTATCCCCAATATAATTCAGAATGGCTCTTAACTGGTAAAGAACCGATGTTGAAAAGTAAGAATACACCAATAGCTATAAAAACAAGTAGTACTAATGGATATCCTTTAGTTTCTGTTACTGCCATAGGAGGCTTTGGCAATAATGCTTTCACTATACTTCCTCAAGATGTTAAAGACTATTACAACATTCCAAAATTTAGCAATAAAAAAATTGACTTTATGATTGAGGTTGAAGGTAGTAGTATGTATCCAAAATACAGCAGCGGAGATATTGTGGCTTGTACAGTTATTAAAGAAAGTCGTTTTATACAATGGAACAAAACACATGTTATTGCAACTAAAGAACAGGGAATAATTATTAAGCGAATAAAAAAGGCCGCTTCTGAAGATTCCCTTATCATGATTTCGGATAATGAAAATTATGATCCTTTTAATGTTCCCAAAGAAGAAATAACCGGAATAGCTTTGGTTGTAGGTGTAATACGATTAGAATAAACAAGTTATATATGGAAGATTTTTTAAAAGAATTTAATCGAGTAAGGTGTAATCCTATCTACTTTATTGAAAAATACTATAATGTAAGGAATGAAAGCAAATTAGAGCTAACAGAGGAACAAAAACAAAAACTATTTGACAAATATAAAATGATCCCTTTGTTTGATGATTTTGAAAGTATTAATAAGTACAATGATAGAATTGATGAATTAAAAAAACAAGGTTATAAAGATTGGGAAATACATTAAAGTTGCTTATTTACAGATGTTTACCAGTTTATAACTGTGTTTTTTATGTATTTACACCCCCATTCTCAAGTAATTTTTAAGTACTAAATACCATTTTTATGTATTTTTAGTAAACTATCGTGCTGTTTTTTTACTGATTTTTGTCTACCTATTTGTCTACCTATTTGTCCATTTAGATCTTTTTTATACATTTTTTTGTTTTCTGCATTTTTTATAAAATAGATACAAAAAAGCCCTCCTATTTGAGGGCTACTTGCTGTTAAAAATTGCCTATAATCCTTGAAAATAGTATGTTTAGCTATTTTTCTACTTGTATAATGTATTTTATTACTTAAAAGGCAAACTTGTAGCTATTTCAATGGTAGTTAAATAGCACTTTGTAGTAGTATAATGTACATTTCAAATTATTATTATTATCGCCCTTTTTGTGTGTTAAGTCCTGATATTGTTGACTTTTCGACCTTTTTTGTATTAGTTACTTTTGTACAATTCATTTAATAGCCCCTAGGTAGCGGTCTCTCCGGTAACTGCCGATTTTTAATTGCAAGTGCAGCAGCAAGAGATTTATCCAAGTTCAATCCGGATTCCGTAAAAAACGGACATGCTCTATTGGACGACAATTCTTTCTTTAAAGTACTGGACATTTACAACATTGACAATAAAACTCAGATTCTCTTACTTAACATTCCCGGAAACTCACTTCCGCTTTTCAAAAATTCAACTTCAAATCTTGAAGAAGAAATTACAGAAAAAGCGAGACAAAAATTCACCGCTAAAATTAATTCACCTTTAATTCCGGAATTACAAACCGAAGTCTGGAGAGAAAAAACAAAAGCCCCTATTGGCATCAGTCGTTCCGGTGAATTATACTTTGACGATTCCACTATCAAAAAAGAAGAGCTTCAAAGAATAGATATCAACAAAACCCAAAAGCGAATCGAAATCAACAAAAAGCCCTGGTGGAAAATTTGGTAAAACTTCCACTTAAAAACAAGTATCTGTCAAATCCTACATCGACGCATGAAACGATTCTTATTACTACTTTCCTGTACAATAGCTGCGGGCTGTTCGAATCCACACACTTTTCTTTTAAACGATAAGAACCAAAACCAATACTTTGTATCGGAATCCATCCAACAGGCAATCGAAAAAGATATAATTAAAAAATCACCTTTAATTGTGATCAACGGAGTTCCGTTTCGATATGACAAAAAGCAAGACACTATAATTTTGCCTCTTGAAAAAACTGACATTATTAGTATAGATTTTTTAAACGAAAACAGCAGCCGCATCATTTACAATGAAAAAGAAAACGATGGTGCTATCATAATTACAGCAAGTATTCAGAACAAATAAACAGTTATATCGTTTTCGTAACTATTTGTTATATAATTGTGAAGCTTAAAGCTATTAGAACTAATTTCAGTATTTTTGTTTTTTTATAACCACATTCTCAATTAAACAAAAAATGGCTTTAAACACTACAAACCCAACCGGGACTGAAGCGTGGAAAAATCTGCAAAACCACTATAACGCAATTCACAAAACTACAATACAAGAACTTTTTCAACAGGACAATACCCGTGTTGAAAAATTCAATTTACAATGGAACGACTTCTTAGTTGACTATTCCAAAAACAATATTAGTCAGGAAACCGTTTCTCTTTTATTGGAATTAGCCAATTCAATCGGACTAAAAGAAGCCATCTCACAATATTTCGAAGGAGCAATAATCAACCAGACTGAAAACAGAGCCGTTTTACATACTGCGTTACGTGCACCCGAATCGGCAGTTATTAAAGTAGATGGCGAAAATGTAATCCCGGAAGTCTATGAGGTAAAAAACAAAATCAAACAATTCACACATGGGGTTATTTCGGGAGAAAGAAAAGGTTTCACCGAAAAAGCTTTCACTGATGTAGTAAATATAGGTATTGGAGGTTCTGACCTTGGACCGGTTATGGCAGTTGAAGCTTTACAGTATTACAAAAACCACTTAAACTTACACTTTGTTTCCAATGTAGACGGCGACCATGTAAACGAAGTGATTAAAAAACTGAATCCGGAAACAACTTTATTCCTAATTGTTTCTAAAACTTTTACCACTCAGGAAACCTTATCTAATTCTGAAACTATTAAAACGTGGTTTTTGAAATCAGCCTCTCAGGAAGATATTGCAAAACATTTTGTTGCGGTTTCAACCAACATTCAAAAAGTAACCGAATTTGGAATTAATCCTGATAATGTTTTCCCAATGTGGGACTGGGTTGGAGGAAGATTTTCACTTTGGAGCGCTGTTGGTTTAAGCATTTCGTTAGCGATTGGCTTCGACAATTACAACGAACTGTTAAAAGGAGCTAATGAAATGGACGAACATTTCAAGACAACACCGTTCGACAAAAACATTCCTGTAATTCTGGCATTACTAAGCATTTGGTACAATAATTTCTTTGGTGCCGAAAGCGAAGCATTGATTCCATACACCCAATATTTGCAAAAACTAGCTCCCTACCTGCAACAAGCTACAATGGAAAGTAACGGAAAAAGTGTTGGTCGTGACGGAAAACCTGTTAACTATCAAACCGGAACCATCATTTGGGGAGAACCGGGAACGAATTCACAGCATGCCTTTTTTCAATTGATTCATCAGGGTACAAAATTAATTCCGACAGACTTTATTGGATTTATCAAACCTTTATACGGAAACGAAGATCATCATGATAAACTGATGTCTAACTTTTTTGCTCAGACTGAAGCCTTAATGAACGGAAAAACCACTACACAAGTTCAGTCCGAATTTGACAAACAAGGATTGTCAGCAGAAAAAGCTTCTTACTTGTTGCCTTTTAAAGTTTTCACAGGAAACAAACCGACGAACACGATCTTAATTCAAAAACTAACCCCAAAAAGTCTGGGATCACTGATTGCATTGTACGAACACAAAATTTTTGTTCAGGGTATTATCTGGAATATTTTCAGTTATGATCAATGGGGAGTAGAACTAGGAAAGCAATTAGCGAATTCAATTTTGGATGAAATTAACACCAAGACGGTAAAAAATCATGATAGCTCGACTTCTTTCTTGTTAAATCACTTTTTGAAAAACAAGTAAAACTCAAAAAAGTACAATACACAACATACTGAAACGCCTTGATTTAATAAAAATTAAGGCGTTTTTTCGTACAGATAAACATCAAAAACGTCTCAAAATACAGTCTCCTGCAAGTTTAGCGCTACAAGACAACTAAAATAGTTACGATTTTAACAAAATTCACGTCAAAAAATTCAAAAAAAAATCATTTTACCTAACAAAAAAAAGAAAAATCGTTTTAATGCGCAACACATTATACAAAACTTTACTTTCTTAACACTTTGATAACATTATCTGATTTTATTGTTATAATTTTGCCAAAAACAATAAACTAATTAACAAATGAAGACAATGAAAAATTGGTTACTTACTGGACTACTGTTCATGATAGTTTCAACCGCATTTTCTCAAGGAAAAATTTCCGGTATGATTACCGACGGAGTGGGTTCACTTCCGGGAGCAAACGTTGTGATCAAAGGATCTACAGTTGCTACTTCTACAGATTTTGACGGTAAATTTACTCTTAATGCAACAACAAGTACAGGAGAAATCGTTATTTCTTTTTTAGGTTACGAGAATTTAACTCTTAGATTTTCAGTTAAAAATGGTGAAACTACAAATCTAGGAACAATCGTTTTGACTTCTAATTCTAATGAATTAAGCGAAATTGTTGTAAAAAGTACTATCGTTGACATCGCAAAAGACAGAAAAACTCCTGTAGCGGTTTCAACAATTAAAGCTGCTGAAATCCAGGAAAAACTTGGAACTCAGGAATTTCCAGAGATCTTAAGAAACACGCCTTCTGTATACGCAACTAAAGCTGGTGGTGGTTTTGGAGATTCAAGAATCAACATTCGTGGTTTCAACCAAAACAACATCGCTGTAATGATCAACGGTATGCCGGTTAACGACATGGAAAATGGTTCTGTTTACTGGAGTAACTGGTCTGGTTTATCTGAGGTAGCTTCAGCTATTCAGGTTCAAAGAGGTTTAGGAGCTTCAAAATTGGTAACTCCTTCTGTAGGAGGAACAATCAACATTGTAACTAAAGCTGCCGACAGAAAAGAAGGAGGATCTTTTTCTTCCGGATTTGGTAATGGAAGAAACTTTAAAGTTCAAGGCTCATACAGCACCGGAAAACTAGACAATGGTCTTTCTGCTTCTATCTTATTATCTCAAACAATGGGAGACGGATACGTGAACGGAACCCAATTTGAAGGTTCTAACTACTATGTTGCTTTAGGATACGGCAGCAAAAGTGGAAAACATGACTTTCAACTTACAGTAACAGGAGCTCCACAATGGCACAACCAAAGATCTACTGTACCAACAATCGCTACTTACCAAAAATACGGTATCAATGGAGATCCAAACATTAGATATAATGCTGATGCAGGATATTTAAACGGTGAAGAATATAACATCAGAAAGAACTACTACCACAAACCGGTAGCTTCTTTTAATTGGGATTACAAAATCAACGAAACTACAAAACTTTCAACTGTACTTTACGCGTCTATGGGACGTGGAGCTGGTGCAGGAGCAACAGGTGGTGTTGGTGGAAACACTTACAACAGTGCAGTATTCTTAACAGCTGATGGTTTAGTTGATTACAACAAAATCCAAGCTTGGAACAATGGTACAGGACAAGTTTTCTTTAACGGAGCAAACAGAACAAGAACACAAATTGGTGGTGTTTACCAAAACAGTTCTTCAACTGGTAGAACAGGAGCAGGAACTACTGCATCTCCATATGTTTACAATACTACATCAGGTATCTCTCAAACGTCATCTATCAACTCACATGACTGGTTTGGAGCTGTTATTAACTTGAACAAAAAATTATCTAACACACTTACTTTAGATTTCGGTCTTGACGGAAGAACTTATACTGGTTACCACTTTACTGTTGTTAACGACAGATTAGGCGGAGGTGAATTTTTTGACAACAATATTGCAAGCTTAAAACCAACTGGAAGACGTATTACAACCACAGCTTCTACAAATGTTCAATGGAATGTTTTTGACAAAAGACAATATGATAAAATTTCATTCAACAGCACTGGAAAAGTGAAATGGTACGGAGTATTTACACAATTAGAGTACTCTAAAGATAATTTAACAGCTTTCGTTCAGGGAGCAGTTTCTCAACAAGGATTCAAAAGAGAAGATGACTTTGTTTACCTTCCAACTGACCCATTAACTTCTACTCCTTACAAAAACATCCTAGGAGGAAACGTAAAAGGTGGTGCTAACTACAACTTAAGCGAAAAAAGCAACGTTTATGTAAACGCTGGTTACTACTCAAGACAACCATTCTTTAACTCTGTTTATCCAAACAACAGATCAACAGTAAACCCTAACCTTACTAATGAGAAAATCATTGGATTTGAGGCTGGATACGGTTTCCGTTCTAGATTTTTCAACGCTACAGTAAACGTTTACAACACAACTTGGAACGACAGATACTTAAAAGGTAATGCATTACCAACTGACCCAAATACTTATACTGAATATTTAGGTCTAAACGAGGTACACTCTGGAGTTGAGGTAGAAGCAACTTCTAACATCACTGACAGATTAAAAGTAACAGGAATGGTATCTTACGGAATCTGGGAATACAAAGGAAATGCTACTGTTAACGCATACAACCAGGCAGACAATACTCCTGTTGTAGGATACGTTGCTACACCAGTTTATATGGACAAAGTAAAAGTAGGTGATGCTGCTCAAATGACAGCTTCTTTAGGTGCTGCTTACGAAGTTTTAACTAGAGTAACTCTTGATGCTAACTACAATTTCAACGATAAATTGTACGCTGGATTAAGCCCAATCAACTTTGCAGATCCAAACAACAAAGGAGCATTACAATTGCCTTCTTACGGTTTACTTGATGCTGGTTTCTCATACAAAATGTTAACTGGAAAAAACAAAGACAAATCAGTTAACTTCAGATTAAACGTAAACAACGTACTTGATAAAATCTATATTGCTGAATCAAGAACAAATACTTTCGCTGATGACAACCTTCCTGTAGCTGCTGGTCAACCAGCTGGTTCAAAAGGAACTTATGCATCTAACGGGATGCTTTACAACGGAGTAGCAAACGTTAACCAGGTTTTCTTCGGTTTCGGAAGAACATGGAACTTCTCTCTACGTTACGATTTCTAATATTTAGAATCTAAATAAATACCTAAAGCGGCATTGACTTTTAGTCTGATGCCGCTTTTTTTATACCCTTTTTTGCTATATTTGTTTTATCAAAAAATCTAATTTATGTACCATTTTTTACAAAAGTTCCATTCAGGATGGGCTTATTTAGCACTGTTGCTTTTATTAATTGCTACTGTAAATGCCATTATTGGCCTTACTTCCAAAAAAGACTTTACAGGCAAAGATCGCAAGATTGCATTATTTGCCTTGATCGGAACTCATACACAATTATTAGTTGGTTTAATCCTTTATTTTGTATCCCCTTTAGGGAAAGCTGCTTTTGGTCAAATGTCTAATGCAGCACTTAGACTTACTTCATTAGAACACCCTTTAATTAACATTATTGCTATCATTTTGATCACAATCGGTTGGTCTAAACATAAAAAATTAATCAATAGCGATGCAAAGTTTAAAACGTTTGCTATTTTTTACGGATTAGGATTATTGCTTATTTTAAGCAGAATCCCATGGAGCCTATGGTTCTAAGAAAAAACCAATTAAAGCCCTGAAAATAGGGCTTTTTTTATCTCGGCATATTATTTGTACAAACTCCCCAAGTCTGAAAAAAAATAAAACATGAGAAATAAAAAACATATTTTACTCACTGCACTTACTATAACTTTTTTAAGTTGTTTTAGCTATGTTATAAGCCAAACAAAACCTGCAACTGAACCTAAAATTACTCAGGATACTGTCAAAACTGCCAGACCGAATTTAATTGCAATACCAACTGATTCTGTTTTTACAGACAAGGGTCTGAAATTAAAACCTTATAAAAAAAATGCACATGCCTCTTATTACGCTGATCGTTTCAACGGTAAAAAAACAGCCAACGGAAGCCGATTCAGCAACAGTGCTTACACTGCCGCACACAAGAAACTTCCTTTCGGAACCAGAATAAAAGTTACCAACGAAGCCAATGGAAAATTTGTAATTGTAAAAGTTACCGATCGTGGACCATTTGTTCGAACAAGAGATCTCGATTTATCCAAAAGAGCCTTTATGGAAATCGCCAAAAGCAAAGGAAGCGGCGCCATGAAAGTCACAATCGAAACGATAGTCGAATAATGTCTTTTTAAAATACAAAACCCGACAGATTTTAAGAACCTGTCGGGTTTTTTCCTTTTAATGGATTGAGAAAAGATTAAACAAACTTTCGAATACTCATTACTACCCCGGTGTGAACGCCTTCATGGTAATTATTGAAATCCAAAGCTCCATTGATGTTCTTTAATGTATACCCTAAACTGGTAGGATATTCATGGTAATTCACAAAAACACTTTTTTCAAAATCAGTTATAGTTTGCTCAAAAGTAGCTGAAAGCAATGTTCGTATTTCATCTACTTCTGCCTGTGACACATCCCCTTCCGGTTTCGAATCTTTTTTGTATTTAGCCATAAATTCCTCAGAAACCATAACCGGTAAACCTGATAATTTGTAAACTATTGCCTGCTGCGTAGCCACACAGTGCGCAATGTTCCAGATGATATTGTTATTGAATCCTTGCGGAATTTTGTTTAATTGTTCTAATGAATGACTGTCTAAAACTTTCAAAAGAATCTCTCTAATGGTCTTTTGTACTTCAAAAACTGGGTTCATATTTTTATTTTTTTTCTAAAATTAGGCAATTTTAAGTTTCAAATGAATTTTCTTTGTAGTCTCTTAAATTTAAACTTATGAACAAAATATATTACTTAGCATCCTGCGATACTTGCCGAAAAATTATTAAAGCATTACCAGAAGGTCATAACCTGGTTTTTCATGATATTAAACAAAACCCGATTACAGAAACTGAACTAGAAGAAATGTACCAACTTTCGGGGAGTTACGAAGCTTTATTCAGCAGAAAAGCACAATTGTATAAGTCGATGGATTTAAAGAACAAATCTTTAACGGAAGCCGATTTTAAAAAATACATCTTAGAGCACTATACTTTTTTAAGCCGCCCTGTTTTTATTATTGACGGCAAAATCTATACTGGTAACAGTCAACAGAACATTTTACAGGTAATGAAAGCTTTAGCCTAAAAAAATTTCCTCAAACCTATTTCAAATTTATAGTTCTTGTAATTCGGTTATATAAGCTCCTGAATTTGTGTAAATTTGTGAAATTTGTGGCGAAAAACCTTAAAAAACCTTACTCTTAACACTTTAGCTTTTTACAGCCAAACACTGCAAACTTTTATTTATCTTTGCGCCTTTATACTCAATTATATGATACAATCTATGACAGGGTTTGGCAAAGCTTCTTTGCAATTGCCTACAAAAAAAATTACCGTTGAAGTAAAATCCTTAAATAGTAAAGGTTTAGATTTAAATGTTAGAATGCCATCGGTATATCGTGAAATGGAACTAGGTTTAAGAACTCAAATCTCTACGAAACTGGAAAGAGGCAAAATTGATTTCGGAATTTACGTTGAAAGTACTTCTGAACAAACCTCAACTAAGGTAAATGTTCCTGTTGTAAAAAACTACATTGCCCAACTAAAAGAAGTTTACCCGGATGCAGATGAAACGGAGCTGATGAAAATGGCCGTTCGAATGCCGGATACCCTAAAGACCGAGCGTGAAGAAATTGACGAAAATGACTGGGAACAAATTCAATTAATCATTGAAGAGGCCTTAGAAAACATTTTGACTTTTAGAAAAGACGAAGGTGAATCTCTTGAAAAAGAATTCAATCTAAGAATATCCAATATTCGTCAATACATGAATGACGCTCTGGCGCTTGATCCGGAACGTATTAAAGCCATTAAAGACCGTTTGCAGACAGCTATTTCAGAATTACAAGTGAATGTAGACGAAAACCGATTCGAACAGGAATTGATTTATTACTTAGAAAAACTTGATATTACTGAGGAAAAAGTTCGTTTGACTAATCATTTGGATTATTTCCTTGAGACTATAAAAGGTTCTGAAGCTAACGGCAGAAAACTAGGATTCATTACTCAGGAAATGGGTCGTGAAATCAATACAATGGGTTCAAAATCTAATCATGCACAGATGCAGAAACTGGTTGTGATGATGAAGGATGAACTGGAAAAAATCAAAGAACAGGTTTTGAATGTACTTTAAAAACTGTAAGCTTTAAGCAATAGGCTTTCAGCAAAAAAACATTTACTAAGAGAGCTTAAGGCTTACCGCCTAAAGCCTAAAGCAAACATAATGAACAAAGGAAAATTAATTGTTTTCTCGGCACCTTCGGGATCAGGAAAAACAACGATAGTAAGACATTTACTGGGAAAAGAAGATTTAAATTTAGAATTTTCAATCTCGGCAGCTTCCCGTGACCCACGTGGAGATGAAGAACACGGAAAAGATTATTATTTTATTTCACTGGAGCAATTCAAAAAACACATCAAGGCCGAAGAATTCTTAGAATGGGAAGAAGTGTATCGTGATAACTTTTACGGAACTTTAAAATCAGAAATTGAAAGAATCTGGGCTTTAGGGAAAAATGTGATTTTTGATATTGACGTTGCGGGTGGACTACGTATCAAACACAAATTCCCGGAACAAACTTTAGCTGTTTTTGTGAAACCTCCAAGTGTTGACGAATTAAAACGCCGACTAAAACAACGTTCTACTGAAAGTGATGATAAAATAAACATGAGAATTGCAAAAGCCTCTGTGGAACTAGCTACTGCCCCACAATTTGATATGATTATCAAAAATTATGATTTAGATACAGCCAAAGAAGAGGCCTATCAACTGGTAAAAGAATTCATAAACAAGTAATTATTCCACAAAGATTCACAAATACAAACACAAAATAGCACAAAAACTTTGTGAAGCTCTGTGATACTTTACGAATCTCTGCGAAACAGAACACTTATGAAAATAGGCCTTTATTTCGGAACGTATAATCCCATTCACGTCGGTCATTTAATCATTGCCAACCACATGGCTGAGTTTGCCGATTTAGATCAGATATGGATGGTTGTTACACCACACAATCCGCTTAAAAAGAAATCTACTTTGCTGGACGATCATCAGCGTTTGCAGATGGTGTATTTAGCCACTGAAGATTATCCTAAAATAAGGCCTTCAGACATAGAATTCAAATTACCACAGCCTAATTATACCGTCAATACACTGGTTCATCTGCATGAAAAATATCCAACTCATGACTTTTCCTTAATCATGGGCGAGGACAATCTGAAAACGCTTCATAAATGGAAGAACTACGAAGTGCTTTTAGAACATTACAATATTTATGTTTATCCCCGGATTTCTGAAGAAGAGGAAAACATCGAATTAAAATCACATCCAAAAGTTCATATTATTGATGCTCCCATTGTAGAAATCTCTTCTACTTTTATCCGAAACAGTATCAAAGAAGGCAAAAACATCCAGCCTCTTTTACCACCAAAAGTCTGGGAATATATTGATCACAATAATTTTTACAAGAAATAGATGCTCTTTTCTGCTTCGATTTTTTACCCAAAGAGAGCTAGGTCATTTGACTTTACTTTGTCTGAAAAGTTAACTTTCTATTCTATAATTGCAATTATCTTATATGTTTTATTGCTTCTGTTTATAGAAACTTCATTTGGCTATGACATTTCAATATATGCTTATTATCTACTTATCGTTCCCATTATAACTTATATCATTGGAGGCGCTATTAGACTAACAGAATACGAAAATATAAATGGAACTTTTTTAGGTACAATTTCTTTTGAAGATGAATTTCTAGTTATAGATGCTAAACAATATCAATATAGTAAAATAGAAAATCTAATTCTACATGGAAATTCTTATTCTGGTCAAAGAAACGAAAACACTAGATCTGGCCCGATGTACAGCAATGGAACAAATAATTTAATTTCTTTTAATTATAAAGGTGAAAAAATCTGGCGAAATTTTAAATTAGATTCTGAAAGACATATTGATGAATTGCAGTTAGCATTATTGCAAATCATTACAAATGAAAAAATTCCATACCAAAGAAAATATCTGAATCTAATAAACCTAGAACATCGTACATACATCAAGTTTGAATTATTCATCGCAAAATTGATCAAAGAAAAGAGAATCGAATGCACAGAAGGATTACTGCTAATTGGATACGATTCTGATGTTCAAGCAAAAGAATTAAGAGAAAAATACTGTTGTTAAAAATCTGACAATATACTACCCCCAAAAAAAACCTGAATTCTAAAATTCAGGCTTTCTCTTTTAATATATTCATCATACAAACAACTCCAAAGGATTGTACTATTAATAGTTAATTATGCAAATGCGTTTTAAAGCTTTGGCGGAGCGGTATTTCGATTTCTAATTCTACCATCGAAACTATGTCACCCCGATGGGGTTCTTTTAAATCACTCCGCTATCAAAACTATTGATAGATCATCCCTCCAGGATTTATTAACTTAGTTTATACTTTTTCAACAGCACTATCAATTTTAACTCGAGACCTAACATCTGTTAGAGACTGATCTGTTAAAAGTTTCCCATCTCTAAAAACTTCCTTCAATTCGCCTTGTTTCTCATCTTCCCAGGAAACATTATCGGTTAAATGATATACACCATCAACCAAATCAATTTTCATCAATCCTTTGGCTGATTTTTTAGTTCCGTCATCTGTAATTGGATCTTTAAAAATAGCTCTGCCCTCTCCGTTAACTTCTCCATAAGTCGCTTTCATTGCAAAACCAAAAGTATCTCTGGTATTGTATTGATAGGTAAACGAACCAATCCCTAAAACAACATTTGTAGAGGCAAATCCCTTCTCTTTTAATCTTTCGCAAATTTGAGTTGCTCTTGCTACTGTAATACTATCTCCATAAATAGCACCAATTTGCGGAATAAGCTCTTTATATCCTTTTGCATTAACTGTGCCTCCAAAAACATCCCAAAGCAGCTCAATTACCCCTTTTTTCTCTTCTACAGTTTTTCCGTTTGGATTACCACAAATAATATCTACGGGATCACCACTATCAGGTCGGATCACCACTTTACCTTCTCTGGCGATTATCTCTTCTTTCAATCTTGGTAAATAATCGGTCAAAACTTTCCATAAATCCCAGGTATCCGAAACGATAGACACAATTCCTTTTGGATACACTTCAGTAACCAGTCTTTTAAACGTCTCGCACTCCCCTTCAGTTGTTCCCATACACATTACAGAGTGCTCCGTTGCCGCAACCGAACCTGCAATCAATTCGGTATCAGAATTAGCATTGTAGTATTCTTCAAAAAAGTCAATTACCGGTATGGTATCAGAACCTGTAAAACTCAGCAAATGTCCCGCTGCAGAAGTAATTGCTGCCTCGATTCCACCCATTCCTCTCATGGAGAAATCATGCGCCTGCCAATCTACAAACTCAGGAACTGATGATGTTTCGTCGGCATATTTGTCCAGTACTTTTCGATATTCTTTTGCAATAGTAGCAGAGTTGCATGGCAGCCAGATTACAGCAGACAATAAGGTTTCGAAATAATTAGTCAGCCAGAAAAACTCCGGAAGCGTATTGTACATCGTAAACATTGGCACTCTTAGGGGTACGCTGACACCTTCCGGCAACGCTTTAAAAACCATCGGAATATATCCTAAGTCGTGTAAATCCTCAATATGTTTGGTTCCAACCTGATTTTCACCTAAATAATTATTGATTCTGCGAGCGTATTTTTTAACCACCTCTTCTTTTGGCTTTTTAAAGAAATCGGTCTCAAAATCGTGAATGATATATTTTTTGATGAAATATTGCAATCCGAAGAACACCACTTCTTCTAGTCCTTCAATTCTTGATTTTCTTGGCGTCCAGTTAGAATATACTAATGTTGTTCCGTCTGGGTATTGTCTTCTGTGGTCAACTTTGTAACCGTCGGTTAATAATAATGGGTTCATAAAATTTCTTAGTTATTTTTTCAATTATTTATTTCTTCCTTTTTCATTTGGATAAAGCCCTTGTACTATATCACTTTGCCAAAATACTTTTGTTTCCACATCAAGACCCGTTAATCTGCCATAAAAGCCAGCCCCGGTATCGACATTCCACACATTACATCCTTGCATTGGAATCTCAACATTATAATGAAGGGTTGGTGTGTGACCAATATAAATCTCATTATAAAGTAACAATCTTTTCGGATAGGAAAGCGAATTTTTTTTAATTCTCTTATCCATTGCCAAAGCCATTTCCCACAACGTTCTATCCCACGAATAATTGCTTTGGTAATGTTCTTTCTCCGGGCCATGCATCGACGAAAAACCGGCATGAATGAATAAATTGTTGTTTTCGTCTACAAAGTAATCTTTCATGGTATTGAAAAAATGGCGATGTTTTTCTTTTTCCGAACATTCAATATCGACATAACTCTCTATAGTCGATTTCCCTCCATGCAAAAACCAAATATCGTTTATAACATCATTCTCTAACCACTCCTGACACCAGACATCATGATTTCCTTTGATAAAAATACACTGCTGTTTTTGAGATAAATCAATCAGAAAATCAATTAATTGTTTTGATTCACTCCAGCCGTCTACATAGTCTCCCAAAAAAATAAACCGATCCTTTTCTGAGCAATCAATTCTCTCTAATAACTGAATTAATGCTTTTAATCCGCCGTGAATATCCCCAAAAACAAAGGTTCTTTTCATGATTTAATTAAACTTATTATCGAGAGCTGCATCTAATTTTATTAGAAAGTCTTTTCCAAATGTATCGTTCTCCAAACCTTCATACAAAAATGCAGGCAGCACTTTATCACAGTCTTTTTTGTTACTTAAAATTGCCATACACAAAGCAGCAACAGTATCAGTATCTCCGCCATAATTGATACTGGTTTTCAAGCAATCCTTCATAGAAGTCGCTTCGGAAACGATTTTAATAACCGCTTGTGTAGTTGGGTATCCATGCATATCGATTGGCGAAGTAATTTTATAGGTTTCATTCTCCTTCAGCGTTTCATTTAAAAATGACACTAAACTCGATCCGTCACCCAAATTGTATTTAAAATAGTGAACAGCTAAAGCAATACGCTTCGCACAACTGATCCCTTCAACAGTATAATGAGAAGTTCTTGCCTGAATTTCGCAGAAAGCCATCAACTGATCAATATCTTTTAAATATCCAATACTATAAGCCCGCATAGCAGAACCATTTCCGTTACTTCCGTTGTTGATTATCTTAATGAAATCAGAACCGTTTTTACTTGCATCAAGTGCATTGTAAACTCTATCCGAGTATCCTCTCCTTTTATCTCTGTGAAATACTTCAACAAACTTATCTGCTACTTTGATTTCGTTCCAGTTTTCCTCTTCTAATAACAATTCCGAAATTGCAATTGCCATTTGAGTGTCGTCTGTATAGCGTTTGTAAATTTCAGTATAAAGTCCGTGTTTGTGATACTGGGTTAAATGGTTGTTCTGAGAAATAAAATCTAAATCCCGAAATTCAAAACCTGCCCCGTACGCATCACCTATTGCCGCTTCTACTATCATAATTGGTTATTCTCAAATAATTAAAATGTTGCTTCTCACATCCCACATTTCACATTTTACATCCTACATTCTAAACTCTATATACTTTGCCGGAACTTCATCTGTAAGCCAAACATTATTCTCAGACAAATAGAATTTAAATCCGTCCCGATGCATACTGCCGCTTCTTACGGTTAAAATTTGCGGAGCTCCGCGCCTGCTTCCTACCGTTACTGCGGTTTCTTTGTCTTTAGAAAGATGCACATGCTGACGACTCATTTTTTTCAAACCTTCCTTCTGAATGCTTTCCATAAACTTCCCAACCGTTCCGTGGTATAAATATTCCGGCGGATCCGTTTCACTCAAATTTAATTCAACAGAAATGGAATGTCCCTGACTTGCTCTGATCCTTGTTTTGTCATCATTAAAAGCAAATCGTTTTTTATCGTTGTTTTCTACTACGTAATCTAAAAGTTCAGCCGTCATCTGACTTTGGCTTCCGTTTTTATTACATTTTATAATTAACTCTTCAACATCTGCCCAGCCATTTTCGTCTAACTTAATACCAATGGTTTCGGGTGAATGCCTAAGCACCAGACTTAAAAATTTACTGACGCTTTTTGCTATTCTTTCATTCATGATTTTTAATTTTTTAACTTTAAAGACAATCGTTCACACAAATCATCAATATCGTTTTTTCTTGCTACTCCCAAAATCCACTTTTGAGGAATGTTGTCAATTCCATAATAAATACCCGCCAAACCTCCTGTGATAGCAGCAGTTGTATCGGTATCTCCGCCTAAGTTTACAGCTTTTAAAACGGTTTTCTCGTAGGAATTCCAATTTAAAAAACACCATAAACTAGCTTCTAAACTATGAAGAACATAACCTGACGAATGAATTTCATTTTCGGGATATTCTGCTATATTATTTTTTAAAATCCTATCAAACAATTGAAGCTCCAGAGGATTAAATTTCTTATCTCGTAAAAAGTCAGCGACAACATCCTGCATCCTTCTATATGCTTCTGTGTTATCAGTGGCTTTCAAAAGTTCTAAGCAATAAACAACGTAAATAAAACAGGCAAATCCTGATCTAAAATGGGCATGGGTAATAGACGAGACTTCTTTTACTTTTTTATAAATGTCTTCAATATCTTTTTCGTTTTTAAGATAAAAAGCTAAAGGTAAGATTCTCATCAAAGAACCATTTCCGTTATCTTTTTCTTCAAAACCACCACATAATTCGGGTTCATGTCCTTTCCCAATATTATGAATTGCATTTCTGGTTGCTATTCCAATATCAAAAACTTTCCCGTGTGGCGTCCATAATTCTGTGTTATAACATTTTACAAAATTTCTTGCAATATCAGATAAATCATAACCATTGCACAAACTTTCTGCTAAACAAAAAGCTAGAGAACTATCATCACTCCATGTTCCTGCTGGCTGGTAATGTGTTCCAAAACCTATCATTTCAGAAACAGGATTTTCTTTTAAATCAGATCTAGAGTAAAACTCTACAGGAACGCCTAAAGCATCGCCAACAGCCAATCCAAATAAACCTGATTTAATTTTATAATTGAAATCATCTTCTATTATATCATTATAAATTTTGAAATTCTCTTCATCAAAACAAACAAAAACAATTTTTTCGAATTGATTTTTTGATTCAAAATTATCGATCACATTAATCGCAATTTCCGCCGCCAAATCTTTTGGAAACTTATAGATACCAGTGCTTATATTAGGGAAAGCAATTGTTTTTATATTATTTATAACCGCCAATTCTAAAACACTCAAATAACAATTTTGCAACAATTCAACTTCCAGACTTTTACCTCCATTCCAAACAGGTCCAACAGTATGAATCACATATTTTGAAGGCAAATTACCCGCTGTTGTTAGTACAGCATCGCCAACTTTACAGCCGCCTTGTTTATTTCGAATTTGAATACATTCCTCTAAAATGGCTTTTCCTCCTTTTCTGTGAATAGCCCCATCAACTCCACCACCGCCTAATAAAGAAGTATTCGCTGCGTTTACAATTGCGTCAATCTGAATTTCAGTGATATCTCCTTTTAGAATTTCTATTTTCATAACCTACCATTATCTCAATTCATCCCTAACTTCCATCAAAGCAAAACCTAATAAGTTAAGCCCTTTCCACTTTTCAGGATTCAGAACATCTTTGTGATCACCTGCCATTCCAATTCCCCAAATTGCATCTACGGGACTTGCTTCTACTATAACTCTATCTTTTGTATTTAGCAAAAAAGCTTTTAGTTCTTGATTTTGACTGAATTTATGATAATTGCCTTCTTTCACAATGTCAAATCTAGCAGCTAACCAAATTGCATCATTGTAATTTTTAACCTGACGGCCTAATTTTTTAGCTTCGGCAGGAGAATTAGCTTTAATAATTTTTGCTAAAACTTCATTATCGTTAAACAATTCTGCTTTTTTTGCCATCATCCAGTGTTCGGCAGTTTTGTACGTCACGCCATTTACTTTAAAAGAACTTAACCACCACTGACTAAAGCAGGTTTTGGTAATCGTTCCGTCTTTACTAGGCTGATGTCCCCAGAAAAATAAAAACTTACTTTCCGGAGCTATGGTATCTATATTGTATTTCATGTTTTTTGTTATTGAAACAAAGAAGCGAGTTCTCTGTTATTTTTTTTCAAGTTTCAGGTTTTAGGTTCCCTATATAACTTGAAACCTGAAACCTGAAACTTTTCAAATTAATTGATCCAATCCAATCACCTGAACGCTTTCGCCTTCAAAATCTTTTACTGAATTGGTGATAAAAATGGCATCGAAACAATCCAAAACTTCGAAACCTTTATTGAAAATTCCGTGGCTTACTGCTAAGTATAATTTTCCGGCATTTTTCTTTTTTAATTCTTCAGCTAATCCGACGAAAGTTCCTCCTCCATCGCAAATATCATCTACAATTAAACAGTCCATTCCGTTTAAATCGTCTTCATATACTTTAAAACCAGACAATCTTCCGGTTTTTACGTCACGGCTTTTACTGCATTCTACTACTTCGATTCCGCCAAGAAATTCAGAAACTTTGTAGATTTTCTTTAAAGCACCGCCATCCGGAGAAATTAATTTTACGTTTTCGCCAATTACTTTCAAAACTTCCGCGATAAAAGTATGATTCGGGATCACTTCACAATGGTTTACTAAGGCCGGAGTCACTTCAGAATGCGCATCAAAAACAAATACTTTATTCAACTGAAGCGTATTAATGATATCGGCATATACTTTTACAGATAACGATTCGCCTTTAATCATCACACGATCCTGTCTGGCTGCCGGGAAATATGGAATAAAAAGATCGATTACTTTAACTTCCATTCTGCGCAATGCATCTACTGTGATGCACAACAGACCTAAATCGTTGAATGAATTTAATCGATGGGTAATGGTTACTTTTTGTGTAGGATCAAAATCAGGACTGATTTTAATATGAGGTTCTCCTCCTGAAAATGTGAAACTTTGAAATTTGATTTCTTCCTTATTAAGAATTGGAGTGAATTTTGGGTCTAAATTAAGTATCATAGTTTTTTTTAGTTTGCGTTAATTATACGCAAATATAGAGCAATATATTTATTAAACAATTTATTTTGTGTAAAATTTACGCAAACTTTATTTCGAAGTGAAAGCCTTTTCCTTTTAACTCTTTGTATTTCAGATAATTGAACTTAAAAAGTTTAGCCGGGCGGCCGCTTTTTATAGGTGAAAAATGATCAGTTTGATCTAAAAAGCCGTAACTGAGTATCTTCTTTCTGAAATTTCGACGGTCTATTTCTTTCTCCAAAATAGTACAGTACAGATTTTCGAGGTCTGAAAATAAAAATTCCTGAGGAAGCAAATCGAAACCAACCGGTTCATAAGTCAGTTTTGCTTTTAGTCTTGCTAATGCAGTTTTTACAATTAAATTATGATCGAATGCCAGATCGGGAATCTCATCTATTTTGAACCATTGTACGCGTTCGGCATCAGTATCCGCTTTAATTTCGAGTCCGGAAGCATCAACTAAAGCATAGTAAGCCACCGAAATTACGCGATTTCTGGAATCTCTCTTAATATCATCTCCAAAAGTATACAGCTGCTCCATAAAAGTAAGCTGAACGCTGGTCTCTTCGTGCAGCTCTCTAATCACAGCATCACTTAAAGATTCGTCCTGTTTTACTAATCCACCCGGTAAAGCCCAATACTTATCTGCAGAACCAAACTTTTGCTCAATTAAAAGCACATACAAACTGTTGTTCTTATATCCAAACACAATGGCATCAACCGCAATTCGAATATTTTGAAAATTTTCCATATTTTAAAACTCCTATCTTACAAATATAACGAATGAGAGCCAATTTTATAATCTATCACATCAGCAATAAATTATAAAATTGACTCTCATCAATATTCTATTTCTTTTGGCCTGCCTAGTTTATTGTTACGGTTCTCTTTGGAATAGAAGTACAGTTTGCACCATCTTTTGCAACTGTAACCTCTGCTTTAACTTCATAAGTTCCTGCTGCCGGATAAAGATGTGTAATATCTTTACCCGTTCCGGTAGTCCCGTCGCCAAATGTCCAATTTACACTAACTAAAGTTCCGGTTCCACTATATCCAACTGAATAGTTCATTAATTTTGGATTAGTAGCATCAGTTGAATTATGTAGTTTTACAAAAATTGCTTCTGTAAGGCAATCTGCGATCTCATCTTCTTCACGTTTAGTACAGGAATTAACCGTATACAACACGAGAGCAACCATTATAATAGATACTAACTTTTTCATTTTTAAAATATTAAGAATTTATTTATCAAAAATATTTCATAAAAAGACAGAAAACAATGATTTTCATCATAATCGGTTACCAAAAAATAATTTTAACTCTTTGGAAATAATTTCAAAAAACGAATTCAAATTGTTGTTTTTAGCGGTCAATACATACACATACTCTTCCGGCACATGAAAACTATTCCACAATAACTGCAATTTATTCTCTTTAATATATTTTCTCGCATTACAATTCCAGGTTATCGCTACTCCTTCATTGTCCGCCAACATCCTTAACATCTCAGATTCGGATGGAATAATATAATTCGGAACCATCGATGGGCGCTTTTTATTAAAAGCATGCAGCCAAAATAATTTTATATGTGGAATTCTGGCATCGTGACTGTACCATTTTTGCTCATTGAGCCACTGCTCTACTGCTGTATAATTATCTGATTTTAGTTTCTGACGAAATTCTGTTCCATCCAAACGTACCGGAGCCACCATGATCAGCTTAATTTTTCCAACAATTTCGTAGACCGTATCAAAGGTGTCAAATCTTTTTGTGGTGATTGCAAAATCCAGTTTTTTAGCATCTACCAACTCAAAAAGCACATCATTTTCTGCAAAAGTAAAATCGATCAAATCAAATTTAGCGATCAGGAGGTTTCCAATACAATTAAAAAGATTTTTGGAGATCCCAACAGAAATTAACCGATTGGCATCTTCCGCTTTTGCCCGAAAACTGCTTTCTACATTTTCAAGCCGATCCAGCGCATCTATGATTAAATTATTCAGTAACTTAGCGTATTCCGTTGGTTCTACGCCTTTTGACTTTCGATTGAACAATTTATTTCCAACATGTGCTTCCAGCATAGAGATTTGCTGGCTCACCGCAGGCTGACTCATAAATAACTCTTTTGCAGCGATAGAAAAATTCCCGTTTTTATATACAGCCTTAAAGGTTCTGTACCACTCCAGACTCACCATGACATAAATATATTTATAACAAACATAGTTTATTTTATTTTTACTGATATCACTTTAGCCGTAAATTTGATCAAAATTTAAACTTATGAAAAAGATAACCTTACTTACGATTATAGCCTTTAGTGCTTTTAGCATTTCCGCTATAGCACAAAAAACAACAAAAAAAGGTGCCAAAAAAGTACTATTTGTTGTGACCAGTAACGACAAACTGGGAAATACCGGAGAGAAAACCGGATTTTGGTCGGAAGAATTTGCTGCACCTTATTATGAATTATTAGATCAGGGTGTTGAAATTACGATTGCTTCTCCGCTGGGAGGTCAGCCTCCAATTGACCCTAAAAGTGCCGATCCTGCATCAGCCACCGAAGATACCAAACGCTTTGACGCTGATAAAACTTTGCAAGAGAAGTTAAAACACACACATAAACTTTCTACCATCAACCAGAAAGATTACGATGCTGTTTTTTACCCAGGAGGTCATGGTCCGCTTTGGGATTTGGTAGAAGATAAAAATTCCATTGCTTTAATTGAATCTTTCTATACTAATAAAAAACCTGTTGCTTTTGTTTGTCATGCTCCGGCAGTCTTAAAAAACGTAAAAGTTAAAGGCGAATTTTTAGTAAAAGGCAAAAAAGTAACCGGTTTTACAAATGCCGAAGAAGAGGCGGTAGGCTTAACCAAAGTAGTTCCGTTCTTATTGGAAGATGCTTTAACAAAAAATGGCGCTGCATTTTCGAAAGCAGCCAACTGGCAGCCTTATGCTGTAGAAGACGGTCTTTTAATCACCGGACAGAACCCTGCTTCGTCTAAATTAGTCGCAGGTAAATTATTACAGCAATTGAAGTAATAAAGATTCTGAGATACGAAGGTTCTGAGGTTCTAAGCAACAGGACTTAGAAACATTAAAATAAAACAATTACTATAATGAAAGATGCTGAGACATTGAGATTTTAAGAATCTAAAAAAAACTTAGAACCTTAGCACCTCAGCATCTAAGAAACTCTAAAAAAAATGCTAAACTTTGAATTATACAATCCGACGAATTTAATTTTCGGAAAAGGGCAAATTGAAAAACTTTCGACTCTAATCCCTAAAGATGCCAAAATTTTACTGGCTTATGGCGGCGGAAGTATTTTTAAAAACGGAATTCACGAACAGGTTATTCAAAACTTAAAAGGTTTCGATATTGTAGAATTTGGCGGCATCGAACCCAATCCACATTTTGAAACTTTGATGAAAGCGGTTGCTGTGATCAAAGCTGAAAAAATTGACTTCATCTTAGCTGTTGGCGGTGGTTCCGTAATCGATGGTGTAAAATTCATTTCTGCAGCCGTAAATTTCGACGGAAATCCAATTGACATTTTACAAAAACGATTACTCATTAAAGAAAATGCTGTGCCTTTTGGAACTGTTTTGACTTTACCTGCAACGGGAAGTGAAATGAATTCGGGAGCGGTTGTTACGATCGAGGCTACTCAGGAAAAACTGGCTTTCGGCGGAAGTGCTCTTTTCCCTAAATTTTCAATTTGCGATCCAACTGTAATTGCTTCGTTACCCAAAAGACAACTACAAAATGGTGTCGTAGATGCTTATACACATGTGATGGAGCAATACCTGACATATCCTCACGAAGGTTATTTACAAGACCGTATTGCCGAAGGAATTTTACAGACTCTAATTGAAGTTGGCCCTAAAGTGGTTGAAAATCCAACCGATTATGCTTTGGCCTCTAATTTCATGTGGAGCTGTACTATGGCATTAAACGGATTAATTCAAAAAGGGGTTCCTTCAGACTGGGCAACTCACATGATCGGACACGAATTAACGGCTTTATACGGAATTGACCATGCCAGAACTTTGGCAATTATCGGACCTAGTTTATACCAAACGATGTTTGAGACCAAAAAAGAAAAACTTGCCCAATACGGCAGAAGGATTTTCAATTTAACAGGTTCTGACGATGAAGTGGCAAAAGAAGCAATCAATCAAACTGTAGCATTTTTCCATACTATGGGAATGGATACTAAACTTTCGCAATACACAAACGATTATAGCAAAACGGCTGATTTTATTGTAAACCGATTTAATGAAAGAGGCTGGAAAGGTTTGGGCGAAAAACAACTCATTACTTTAGACAAAGTAAAATCGATTGTTGAAATGAGCTATTAAAGCATTAATTTCAAATAAAAAAACAAATTCCAGTTTTAAGCTCATTTGGATTTTTACAAAAAAGGCGTTCTCATTTTATGGGAACGCCTTCTTACAATACTAAAACAAAATTAACTAACTCAATTCTTGCTAAACTCATTAAATTCTAATTTATAAATAGTTACAACGTACTGATTGCCTTTTTATTGTACAATCTGTAAAATATTTTCTATTCCAATTTAAATTCTTCGGAAACCATTGTATTTAAAGAGACTTTCCAAATTTCTTAAATGAGATTTTGTATTATTACTACATTATTAAGTACTTTTGCTTTAAATTATTAAAATAATGAGCGAAAATTTAAAATTTGCAGTAATTGGAGGAGGAAGCTGGGCAACGGCAATTGCAAAGATGTTATGTGTAAATCTTTCAGAAATTGCCTGGTACATGCGTAATGATGCTGCTATAGAACACATTCAGAAATACAAACACAATCCGAATTACTTAAGTTCGGTTGAATTTGATACGGCAAAACTTAAACTGACCAATAATATTAATGAAGCAGTTGCCTATGCAGATTATGTGATTTTTGCTATTCCTTCTGCTTTTTTAGACGGTGAATTGAAAAACTTGACGGTTTCATTGTCCGATAAAATTATCTTTTCTGCTATTAAAGGAATTGTTCCTGAAACAAGTTTGATTGTTGGAGAGCATTTTCACATTCAATACGACATTCCTTACTACAATATCGGTGTAATTACCGGTCCTTGCCATGCTGAAGAAGTAGCACTGGAAAGACTTTCCTATTTAACAATCGCCTGTGGAGATCCGGAAAAAGCTTCTGTCGTGGCCAAACATTTATCCGGAAATTATATCAAAGCCAAAATCTCTGATGATATTATCGGTACTGAATATGCGGCGATGCTTAAAAACATCTATGCTATTGCAGCCGGAATTGCGCACGGATTAGGTTATGGAGATAACTTTCAATCGGTTATTATGAGCAACGCAATTCGCGAAATGAAGAAATTTATCCGCAAAGTTCATAAAATGAAACGTAACATCAATGATTCAGCTTATTTAGGCGACTTATTGGTTACGGGGTATTCTGTGTTCTCGAGAAACAGAATGTTCGGAAATATGATTGGGAAAGGCTATACGGTAAAAAGTGCGATGATGGAGATGAGTATGGTGGCCGAAGGTTATTATGCCACTAAAAGTGCTTACAAACTTAATCAGGGCTATGGTGCAAAAACGCCAATTATTGATGCGGTCTACGCTGTGTTATATGAAGGGAAAGATGCAAGATCAGTATTTAAGAAATTGACGGAGTCTTTGGATTAAAGTTTTCAGTTTCAGTTTTCAGTCGCGGTTTTCAATTACTTTGAATAGGTAAACTGCGACTGAAAACTAAAAAAACTACTTCACCATAATTCCTTCAACAAAAAGGATTGGCACTTCTTCCGTTTTATTTTCATCAAGCGAATTTGCTTTAAAAACAAACTTCTTATCGTATAACGTATTTCCGATGAAGAAAGTCACCATAAATTCGTTATTAAGTACTAAAAGGCTTTTTTCAACCAATTCTATTTTCACAACAGAAACCGCAGGAACCTCAACAAAAGCGTGACGCAGAATAGATGTTTTCTTCATCTCTCCGTCGATTGTTCCAAAGGCTTTTGAAACTACCATTACACTGTCCAGGTTAAAATCACTGTCGTTTACCAAGTAAGCGTACCATACTTTTTCCATAAAGTCATCGCTCCATTCCTGCACTGCTGCCAGAAATACGTTTTCTACTTCGGGAATTATTATATCTTTTTTCATAATCTTAATATTTTGTAAAAAGTAAATAGTGATTAGAAAGAAAGTTTCTCACTAATCACTATTTACTAATAAATTTATTTTTAAATATTGGCTTTGAACTGTTCTAAGAAACGAACATCATTTTCATAAAACATACGAATATCACCAATTTGATACAGTAACATGGCAATACGTTCTACTCCCATTCCGAAAGCAAAACCATTGTATTCGTCCGGATTGATGTCACAATTTTTCAAAACATTAGGATCTACCATTCCGCAACCACCAATTTCCAGCCAGCCTGTACCTTTCGTAATACGATAATCGGTTTCAGTTTTTAAACCCCAATAAATATCAATTTCGGCACTTGGTTCTGTAAATGGAAAATACGACGGACGCAAACGAATCTTCGATTTTCCGAACATTTCTTTTGTAAAATAAAGTAAAGTCTGTTTCAAATCGGCAAACGATACCTCTTTGTCAATATACAAACCTTCTACCTGATGAAAAATACAGTGCGAACGTGACGAAATCGCTTCGTTACGAAATACACGTCCCGGAGAAATAGTACGAATTGGCGGTTTATGATTTTCCATATAACGCACCTGAACAGATGATGTATGCGTACGCAACAATACGTCAGGATTAGTCTGAATGAAAAAAGTATCCTGCATATCACGCGCCGGATGGTATTCCGGTAAGTTCAAAGCGGTGAAATTATGCCAGTCGTCTTCGATTTCCGGACCTTCAGAAACGTTGAAACCAATGTTGGCAAAAATATCAATAATCTGATTTTTCACGATCGAAATCGGGTGACGCGAACCAATAATTACCGGTTCGGCCGCACGTGTTAAATCGCCAAAAACTCCTTTTACTTCCTGTTTGCTTTCCAGCTCTTCCTGAATAACTCTTACTTTTTCTTCAGCAACAGCTTTCAAAGTATTGATTACTTGTCCGAAATCTTTTTTCTGATCGTTTGGAATATTTTTGAACTCTGTGAAAAGCTCTTTCAATAAACCTTTACTCCCTAAATACTTAATACGGAACTGCTCTAAAGATTCTTTATTTTTATCATTAAAGGCTTTCGCTTCCTCTATATGTTCTTTTATCTTGTCTATCATCAGTCTTGCTTTGAAGGTGCAAATTTACATAATTTTAGTTTAAAGTATACAGTCTCAGTCTCAGTTTTCAGTCTGAATTGGACTGAAAACTGAGACTGAGACTAAAAACTAGTCAATCAGTTCTCTTTCTAAAAAATAATTCACAATGGCTTCTTTCATCAAAACCGATTGTTCTCCTGCCTTTAGTGGCGGTAATTCTTCTTTTACTTTATAATGTGGCCATCCGTCGGCATCAAAAAACTCAAATTCATAAAACCCGTAAGGTTCCAGCAATCGGCAAATAGCAATATGCATCAGGTTTAATTTTTCATCTTTTTTGAATTCACGGTGTACTTTTCCGAATTCCTGAACTCCGATCAGATAAATTATGGCGTCTAAATCTAAATCTTCTCCTTGCGAAAATTGATTCGACAATATATCGACGAGCTTTTCCCATCGCTCTTTTAGTTGTGTATCTCTGGACATTTTTATTTATGATTTTTGACTGTAGATTTTAGATTGCTGATTAAAAAAATCCATTCTGAGGGGGCAGAACTACAATCTTAACTCTAAATTTTGATTTACAAAGATACATAGTTCAATACATTGTGCCTAAAAAAATTAAACACATCCAAAAAGTGAGCTCCAAAAAAACGACTGAACCTTTGCCTATCTAAGCCTCGGTACCTAAAAAAGTATATCTTTGCGCTTTTTTAAACACGTCAAAAATGAGTTTTTTCGATATAATTGTTGCCGCACTTTTAGCATTTAGTTTATACAAGGGAATTAAAAATGGACTTTTTGTAGAAGTCGCTTCATTTATCTCTTTATTGCTGGGAATTTATATTGCGATTAAATTCTCCTCCTTTATGAAAGAATTGATCATAAAGCATGTTTCCTGGAATCCTAATACGATACAAGTCACTGCTTTTGTTCTCACTTTTATTCTAGTAGTAATTGGTATTTACTTCTTAGCTAAGATCCTTACCGGAATTGCCGATTTTGCCTTTTTGGGATTACCCAATAAATTAGGCGGAGGCTTTTTCAGAGTCTTAAAAACCATTCTGATCCTGAGCATTTTCATAGCTCTTTTCGAAAAAATAAATTTCAACAATACTTTTGCCAAAAAGGAAACCTTAGATCATTCTATTTTTTACAATCCTGTAAAAAAAGTAGCCGCTTTTGTTTATCCTTCTGTCGAAAAATGGTACGGGGAATTTAAAGACCATCATACCGAAACTTCTAAAAAGGAATAATAGTCTCACCACTAAGCCTAACGCGTTATAAAAAATTAATCTTTGCAAAACACCCCGACCGCAGACAATTGAGCAAAATAAATTATCTTGGCTGATATTTTAACAACCGATTTAATTTATACCCCAGACCAGTATGTTGTACCTGACCGGCATTATCATTACTTTTTTTCTAGTTGTTATACTGACAAGTAAAAGAAATAAAACCGAAGCCGACAAGATTCTGGCACTCTGGTTATTCTTCACAGGCTTTCATTTATTTCTATTCTACCTTCATTACAAAAAAGATTACAGCGACTTTCCCTTTTTACTGGGTTTAGAACTGCCAATGCCTTTAGTTCAGGGACCTTTTTTATTTTTATATACCTCAGCTTTAACCAACCAGAACCGGTATAAAAAGTTTAATCTTTTACATTTTAGTCCTTTTTTAATTGCTATTCTGACACTGATTCCGTTTTATTCTTTGTCTTTCGAAGAAAAAGCAGCAGTTTTTAAAAATGAGGGTAAAGGCTACGAAACCCTTATTTCTGTTTTGTATACCGCAATCGTACTTTCAGGAATTATTTATCCGTTACTTTCGCTGCAAAAACTTGTAAAACACCGAAAGAACATCAATAATCAATTTTCGCATACCGAAAGAATCAACCTGACCTGGCTCCGGTATTTAATCCTTGGGTCTTGTATCATCTGGCTGGTAATTATCTTCTTTGAAGATCAGTATATCTTCTCAGTTGTGGTTTTCTATCTGATCTTTATTGGCTATTTCGGGGTTAAACAAGTTGGAATTTTTACCAATCAACCGCTATCCGAAAACAATTATTATGAGACTTCAACATTTGAAAAAGCGGTTACTGAAAATACATCTGAAAAAATTAAATACGAGAAATCAGGACTGACTTCTTCAGAGTTAACGGCTATCCATCAAAGACTGACGCAACTCATGCAAGAGGAGAAAATCTATAAAAATGCTGATTTGACTTTAACTGAACTCGCTCAGAAAATAAACATTCATCCCAATACTCTTTCACAGGTTATCAACTCAGCAGAACAGAAAAATTTTTACGATTACATCAATTCCCAGCGTGTGGAAGAATTTAAAAGAACCATTCTTTTACCCGAAAATCAAAAATTTACTTTTCTCTCCATAGCATTTGAATGCGGATTTAATTCCAAAACGGCTTTCAACCGAAACTTCAAAAAAGCAACCGGCCTGTCTCCTTCTGAATATTTTAAATAATTTCCATTCTAAATCCAACAGGTTTTAAATTTATAGTTCAAAACTGGAACCACCTTACATATTGGGGCGCTCAATAGTGTTACAGCAGGCATCTTTGCAGAAATTTAAAAATTTATGCAATGAAAAACAAAGCTTTTTATTCTGTCACAATTGTCCTTTCTCTTTTCCTTTTTTGGGGATGTGAACAGGAAAATGATGTCGATGAACCCGGAAATTTAGTTCCCAAAACAGTCGATCAGGATCCAACGTTACCTTCGATATTGGTAAACGGAACACAGCTGCATGCAGAAACTTTCGGAAACCCCAACCATCCAATGTTGGTTTTCCTGCATGGCGGTCCCGGCTCAGATTACAGAAATGGCCTGAATGTAAAACAACTCGCCGACGAAGGTTACTATGTGATTTTTTACGACCAAAGAGGTTCCGGATTATCCAAAAGACACGACAAAAATACCTACTCCATTCAATTGATGATCGACGATCTCTCCGAAGTCATAAAATATTACCACAAAACACCCACTCAAAAAATATTTCTTTTCGGACATTCCTGGGGCGCCATGCTTGCAGCCGCCTATGTCAACAAATACCCAACGGCCATTAGTGGTGTTATTTTGGCGGAACCAGGAGGTTTAAACAAGAAGCTATTGGACGATTACGGTGAAATGAGTCGTAAAATTAAATTATTCTCCGAAGCCACCAGCAATTTACTGTATATCGATCAATTCCTAACCGGAAAAGAAAACCAGCACGAAATTCTTGACTATAAACTAGGAGTTTCTTCGGGTTTCTCTTATGCAAAAGGCAACAAGGAAGGTATTTCAGGACCATCCCCATTTTGGCGAATCGGAACAACCGTTTTAGAAAGTTTAACTGACATTGCTGAAAATGAAGGCTTTGATTTCACTACAAATTTAAGCCAGTACAAAATTAAAGTCCTGTTTCTGTATGGTGAATTAAATCAGTCCTATGGTCTATCCTTTGCCCAAAAGGAAGCTGCCTTTTTTCCTAATACCACCATAGCCGAAGTAAAAGGTACCGGACATGAAATGATTTATTTCAAATGGGAAAATGTGCATCCGTTTGTATTGAACTATTTAAACGACCTAAAATAATCCCATGATGAAAACAGTAGTATTAATCAGCATCTTTATCTTCTCTCTTTTCATAGGCCAAACCTATTCTCAAACCTTAAACTGGGAAAGCCTTGACAAGAATCAAAAACACCTTCTACATGCAAATGCCGGATGGGAATATAGTTTTGTTTATGGACTCGCATACGGTTACCATTTTCAAACCAAATTACCCATTGTGGCTGATGTTTCCTTTTCTTTACCCTCAGGCGAAGCTGTATTCGATGATTTTAAAAGTAAAATTGGCGGACAAATAAATCTTTATCAGATAAATCACTTCCGTTTTACCACCTCAATTCACGGAATTTATCGCCGATACGAAAATCCGTTAGTTACCTTGCAAAACTTTGGTGCCGACGCGACCGCAATTGTTGGATACTATAAACCGAGATGGTTTGTGGCCGGAGAATTTGGTTTCGACAAAGCCATTGTCACACATTTTAAAAACTCGGCTATTTACAAAGAAGTCTATCCCAATGCAAAAGACGGCTGGTACGAACCTGCTACCGGAGGTAACTTTAACTTTGGCCTACAAGCCGGATACTCGTTTCGCCGAAGCGATCTTACTTTGCGGCTGGGAAAAACTATCACACAAGATTTTAAAACAAAACCTATGATTCCGCTGTACTTTCAATTAGGTTACAATTTTAAGTTAGAATAATTTTCTAAACCCGACAGGTTTTAAAAAGCTGTCGGGTTTGCTGTATTATTTAGTCTTTTAAAAACTATTTTAAAATTCCGCATTCAACTATCGAAGATCAACATTCCAGAATCCAAAACTTTGCGCTATCTTTGCGGTTTATTAACATGCTCTAAGGCAATTGCTACAGTGCAGATTTAGACCCGGAAATTACTTAAACTCGTTTAGAGAATTGACATATTAAAATGAAGAAGATACGTAACTTTTGCATTATTGCACACATTGACCACGGTAAAAGTACACTGGCAGACCGCTTATTAGGTGCTACACAAACCGTTACAGCTCGTGAAGAAAAAGCACAATTGCTTGACAACATGGATCTGGAGCGCGAGCGTGGAATTACCATTAAGAGTCACGCCATTCAGATGGAATACACCTACAAAGGCGAGGAGTACATTTTAAATTTAATTGACACTCCCGGTCACGTCGACTTTTCATACGAGGTTTCACGATCTATTGCAGCCTGCGAAGGAGCTCTTTTGATCGTTGATGCAGCTCAAAGTATTCAGGCGCAAACTATTTCTAATTTATATCTGGCTTTAGAGAATGATCTTGAGATTATCCCGGTTTTGAATAAAGTAGACTTACCAAGTGCTAATCCTGAAGAAGTTAGTGATGACATTATCGATTTATTGGGATGTAAATTAGAAGACATTATTCATGCTTCAGGAAAAACCGGTTTTGGTGTTGAAAATATCTTAGCAGCCATTATCGAAAAAATCCCTGCTCCAAAAGGAAATCCTGAAGAACCATTACAGGCTTTGATTTTTGACTCGGTGTACAACCCATTCCGTGGAATTGAGGTTATCTTCAGAGTAGTAAACGGAGAAATCAAAAAAGGGCAAAAAATTAAATTCATGGCTACGGACAATGAATATTTTGCTGACGAGATTGGAACTTTAAAATTAAATCAGGTTCCCAAAAGTGTGGTTTCTGCCGGGGATGTTGGATATTTGATTTCAGGAATTAAAGAAGCACGCGAGGTGAAAGTGGGTGATACCATTACCGATGCAAAAGTGCCGACTACCAATATGATTACAGGTTTCGAAGATGTAAAGCCAATGGTTTTCGCCGGAATTTACCCTGTAGACACAGAGGATTACGAAGATTTACGTTCTTCTATGGAGAAATTACAATTGAACGATGCTTCATTGGTTTTTGCTCCTGAAAGTTCAGCCGCTTTAGGTTTTGGTTTCCGTTGCGGATTCTTAGGAATGTTACACATGGAAATTATTCAGGAACGTTTAGAGCGTGAGTTCGATATGACGGTTATTACTACTGTACCTAACGTTTCGTACCTGGCTTATACCAAAAAACATCCGGAAACTCCATTAGTTGTAAACAATCCATCAGATTTACCTGAACCTTCAAAACTAGACAGAGTTGAAGAGCCTTTCATTAAGGCTACTATCATCACAAAAGCTGATTTCGTTGGAAACGTAATGAGTTTGTGTATCGAAAAACGCGGTTTAATTACCAACCAAACCTATCTGACAACAGAACGTGTGGAATTGAATTTCGACATGCCGCTGGCAGAGATCGTATTCGATTTTTACGATCGTCTGAAAACAGTATCTAAAGGTTATGCTTCTTTTGACTACTCTCCTATTGGAATGAGAACTTCAAAACTGGTAAAACTGGATGTTCTTTTGAACGCTCAAACGGTGGATGCGCTTTCTGCTTTGATTCACGAAGACAACGCTTACAACATTGGTAAAAAAATGACCGAGAAATTACGCGAGCTGATTCCAAGACAACAATTCGACATTCCGATTCAGGCTGCAATTGGTGCTAAAATTATCGCTCGTGAAACCATTAAAGCACTTCGTAAAGACGTTACCGCAAAATGTTATGGTGGAGATATCTCTCGTAAACGTAAACTTCTTGAAAAACAGAAAAAAGGTAAAAAACGTATGAGACAAGTAGGAAACGTTGAGATTCCACAAGAGGCGTTTATGGCTGTTTTGAAATTGAACGACTAAGCTTTTTTTTAGAGAATAGAGTAAAGAACAAAGAATATAGAGAAAACCTGATGATGAAAAATTGTCAGGTTTTTTTTTTGGGGATATTTATTAGTGCTGTTAAGAATAAAGTAAAACCAATAAAAACTTCATACACGCGATGTCATCCTGAGCGGAGTCCAAGGCTTATGGAACGGAGAATGGCTTCGACTTCGCTCAGCCAGACCGTTGAGACTTGATTAAACTAGAATTTCGACTCTAACTCTGCCTAACAGATTCATTAAAAATAAAACCAATAAAAACTTCATACAACCGCGATGTCACCCTGAGCGGAGTCGAAGATTTATAGAACGGAGAATGGCTTCGACTTCGCTCAGCCAGACCGTTGAAACCTTCTTACAAACATCACTTTTATTTTCTATTAATATTTTGCTCCGTTGGAGCAAACAATAACAATTATATAAACAAAGAGGTCTGGCTTAAAATGAATCAGCCTTCTTTGTTCATTATCAATTAAAATATTTCTTTTACTTTTTCTTTCTCAAACTGCTCCAGAGGAGCAAAATATCTATAGAAAATGTAGTTTCCCAGCATCAAAAAGCTCCAGCGGAGCGAAATATTAATACAAAACAAAAGCAATCTGTCCCAATTTGGAACAGCTTTTTATTTCTTTAAACCTCAAACCTTTGTAACTTTGAACCTCTCAATCTTTGTACCAAGAAAAAATGCTCGACGAAACCCCAAAACGATTTGACCGTATTGTCGCCATCCTCATCCAATTACAATCTAAAAAAATTGTAAAAGCACAGGAATTGGCCGACCGTTTTGACTGTAGTTTACGAACTATTTATCGCGACATTCGTACTTTGGAAGCTTCAGGGGTACCAATTTACAGTGAAGCCGGGGTCGGTTATGCTTTAATGGACGGCTATCGATTACCTCCCGTAATGTTCACACGCGAAGAAGTAAGCAGTTTTATTGCTGCCGAAAAACTCATGCAAAAATTTACCGATCCTTCACTTGGAGCGCACTATGCTTCTGCCATGTATAAACTGAAATCGGTTTTAAAAAGTACCGATAAAGACTGGCTCTCCAATATTGAATCACGGGTAGTCATGCAAACTGCTGAACCTATGTTTAATGATAATTCTCCAAATACTTTAGCGCTTCTTTTTGAAGGTATTGCTGAAAAAAAGCAGCTTTTACTTTCGTACAAAACATATGAAACAGATACAGCTACACAAAGAAACATAGAACCTGTGGGCGTTTTTCATGATAATAACAATTGGTATTTTTTAGGATACTGCCATTTAAGACAGGATTATCGTCAGTTTAGAGCGGACAGAATTCAAGGTATTCGAAAAACAGATTCTGATTTTACGATCGAACATGATGCTTTAGAAACTTATATCAATAAAACAGAAACTTGTCCAACAACAAAAGTCCGAATTTTAGTTGATAAAAAAATTGCACGCTATCTGGGTACCGAAAAAAAGTATCACGGATTCATTTCAGAAAAAGAAATAGATGGAAAAATAGAAATGACTTTTATGTCACGAGATATCGAGAACTCATTTCCGCGATGGTTTCTAATGTATGGAGATTACGCTACGATTCTGGAACCTGAAATACTCAAGACCAAAACACTGGAATTACTGGAAATCAACCGTAAAAGACTGTTATAAAAAAAAACTCCTAAAGGTGAAGTTCATCTTTAGGAGTTTTTCAAATCTAGTGTTTCTCTTTTACCACATTGTAAAAATTATAATCGGTATTAGAAGCATCGGTAATACCAACATTTCTTCCAATGGTTACAATCTGTCCTCTGTGATACGTTCCGTGATTCACCACCTGCAGCAAATAATCGCTTACAGGCTGTTCACACTGAAACCATGGATTTTCAATTTTGATTGTTTTCAATAACTGTTCGTCTGATAATGATGTGATAAATGCAGCTAATTTTGCGGAAGTATTCAATAAACCTTCAAATATTTCATCTTTGTTTAAATCAACAGCTTCCCTTCTTTCCGGCTGTGGAATTTCAGCTATTATTGAAAACCAATATTCTTCGGTTTCCCAAATATGATTTAGCGTTTTAATAATGCTTGGATAGCTTGAAAGAATTTCTTTATGCAGCAATTCATCGCTTTTTGCTGAAAGCCAATTCACAAATTGTTGATTCACCCATAAATTATAAGCGGCATAATTGGTCATAATTTTTTTAAAACTCATACTGTTCGATTTATATTAGAATAAAATTTATTAAATACTTCCGGTTACGATTATCTTTCCCAGAAAAACGGAGGTTCGATATTTAAAGCTCTTAAATACACATATCCTTGTCCGCGGTGGTGTACTTCATTGTCAATAAAATACAGTATGTTCTGATATATCGGAAATTCATACTGACCAAAAAGGTTAAAATTTTCACTAAAGTCTTCGATCGATAATTTTTGCCAGAGCTCATTGATTTCAGCTGTTGCTTCATCCCATTTTTCAAGATATTGCGCTTTGAAAATCAGTTTCTCTGTTGCTTCTTCTGAAAATGGCTTCACTTCTCTGTTTACAATTCCTTTAATACCCGGAACTGCGATAGCCAAAAGCTCATCGGTCAACTTAGCGAAAGTTCGCATTCCTCCGATTGAAAATTCGAAAAAATCTTTCTCAGGAAATTTTTCAATAAGATTACGTGTAAGCTTACGGTGTCCTTGCCAGTGTATCAATAAATCTTCTGGAGTAATTACTTGAGCTGCTAATGTTTTCATAATTTTAAAGTTTTAATTATTTGATACTTCAAAAGTATTTAGGCCCGGTGACAACAGTTTGTCAGTAGTAAAATAAAATTATCAATTATTTTAATCATCACCAAAAAAAGGACCGTCTGTTGCCTCTCGAAGCAGAAATTCACTTATAAAAAAACCTTAGCTCCTTTATAAAAAACCTTTGTACCTTTGCCTCTTACAAACTTTGGAACTTAAAAGAAAATGATCGAAGATAAAAATCCTCAACGTACCAGTATAGCACAATTAGGCGAGTTTGGCTTAATTGACCATTTAACCAAAAATTTTGATGTTACTCAGGAATCTACTTTGAAAAGTATAGGTGATGATGCCGCTGTTCTTGATTTTAAGGACAAAAAAGTGGTAGTCTCGACCGATTTATTAATTGAAGGAGTACATTTTGATTTGGCTTATATGCCTTTGAAGCATTTAGGTTACAAATCGGTTGTGGTTAATCTCTCCGACATTTGTGCCATGAATGCAAAACCGACGCAAATAACGGTTTCTGTAGCCGTTTCTAACCGTTTCCCACTAGAAGCCTTAGAAGAGTTATTTGAAGGCATTACACATGCTGCAAAAGAGTACAAGATTGATGTTATTGGCGGTGATACTACCTCATCTCAAAAAGGACTAATTATTAGCATCACCGCAATTGGTGAAGCTAACGAAGAAGAAATTGTTTACCGAAATGGTGCTCAAAAAACCGATTTACTTGTAGTTACCGGAGATATAGGAGCTGCTTATATGGGATTACAGGTTCTGGAGCGTGAAAAACAGGTATTTCAGGTGAATCCTAACAGCCAGCCGGATCTGGATATGTACAGCTATTTAATCGAGCGTCAGTTAAAACCCGAAGCCCGAAAAGATGTTCGCACTTTATTACATGCACTCGAGATTAAACCTACGGCAATGATTGATATTTCGGACGGATTGTCTTCTGAAATTATGCATATCTGCAAACAATCAAAAGTGGGCTGTAATTTATATGAAGATAAGCTTCCTCTGGATCCTCAGTTCATTTCGACTTGTGAAGAATTCAATATCGATAGTACAACAGTTGCTATAAATGGCGGTGAAGATTACGAATTACTCTTTACCATCGACATTAATGATTTTGATAAAATAAAAGGCAACCCAAACTTCTCTATTATCGGCCACATGACTGATGAAAGTGAAGGAGTTCATCTGGTAACACGTGCCAATACAAAAATTGCACTTAAAGCCCGTGGCTGGGATGCTCTAACGGAGTAGATTTTTTTAGTCGCAGTTTTCAGTATTCAGTCGCAGTGCTCAGTGAAATACTGACTGGAAACTGCGACTGAATACTAAGAACTGGAAACTAAAAACTCAAAAAAGCCCTTTACATTTTGCCTCTTTGACCAGGTCCTCATCAAAACCACTTCTCACTTTAAGCAGCTCTTTCAGACCATTTTTACGCTTTTCAATTTCATTAACAGAAATCGGAATATATTGTGGCATGTCTGCTAAAGAAGTCCCTTTTGACAAATGAAATAGAATCTGCTTGTCAAATTCATCAATTTCAATAGAGTTATGAGCAGATTGATTGAGTATCTTTTGAACGGATTGACTATAGTATTTGTCACTTTTCATTACTTTATCAAATGCAAAAAGCAATTCATCAAAAGTGAGATCATTTTTGATGATTAAACCATTAGGGCTAATGGTTCTGATGATTGTTTTAATTTTCAATAATTCAGTATACATGGTTAACAGAATTATTTTGCATTTTGGCATTTTCTTCAGAAGTAATTTCGCCAGATCTTCACCCGAATAAATATTCTTTTCTTCGTATGGAGGCATGCTGATATCTAAAAAAGCAACGTCAAATTCAGGAGTCTGAGCATCTTCGATTAAATCGTACCCTGATTTACAATCGTGGGCTTGCAAAATAAAGAACTCATACTTATTAGGATTATAACGCGTTATCGCATTCTTATATCCTTCAATAATAAAGGGGTGGTCGTCAACAATTAAAATGTTTTTTCTAATTAATTGAGGAGCCTGGGGATTGGGATCAATTGTCATGTATGCTGTAGGTTTATTTTTTGATCTATTGGAATTTTTACTATCAAAAGAGTTCCTTCTCCTTTGGCCGATTTTAAGAAAACAAAGCCTTTACATTCTGTCGCTCTGTATTGAATATTATGCAAACCTATGCCTTTTCTTGTTGTTTTGGTATTAAACCCGATTCCATCATCAGAAATTGACAAAACCAAATGGTCTATTTCACTTTTAAAATCTACCGTTATTGTATTGGCTTTTCCGTACTTATTACAATTCTGAAGCGCTTCCTGAATAATTCTGTATAAATTAATTTTTACCGCATTCGAGACCAGTTCCCATTTAATATTAGAATCAAAAGAGGTGATTAATGCGGAATCATAGGTGTTTCTCTGATCCTCAAACAATTTGTTTAAAATCGCAATAAAATTATTAATTAATTCTGATTTCTCGCGGTTTAAATCATGGGAAATCTCACGAATATCTTCTTCGATATGCTTAAGTTCTGTCAGGTATTTTTTTCTTTTGGGAGCTGCTTCAGCCTCATCTACTTTATCTAAACTATCCAAACTGATCCTCACACCAAACATTCTGCCCAGTACCCCGTCATGTAAATCCTGAGCTACTTTTTTCTTTTCTTTAATACGAGTCTGCTCAATATCATTTTGCTGTGAGATCATTAAATTATAAATATCTTCATTAGCAACCTGTTGTTGCTGTTTAAAAAGCAGCTCTCTGTTTTTCGCTTGTTGTGTTTTATACACATAGAAAAACAAACCTATCAGAGTACAAATACTAAAAATATATATTAAGGTTTTGTTTTTCTCCTGCAGACTTGAGTTCTGATCTTTTATTTCATTGGTTTCATATTCAATTCTGGAGAATTTTTCCCCCATATTGCGTTCAGCTCTCAACATTTTATCATTCAATTTAATATATTCCTTAGAGTAAGCCGAGGTATTTTCCGGATCAACAATTGCAATTTGCTTTAATACTTGGAGAGTATTGTTGATTTTATTAGTAGATCGGGATAAAAGCAAAGCCTGCTTAGAGAATTGAATTGCTTTAAACGTATCTTTTCTAAAAGCATAATACTCCGACAAATGAAGCTTACTGGACACAATTGCCGATTTCAATCCAAGACTATCTCTAATTCTCAGTGATCTGAAAAAATCTTCCGGAAGACCATCTAACTCCTCTAATTTAAATTTAGAGTAGGCCAAATTGTCCAGCAGCATTGCGTATAAAATGGTATTTTCTTTAAATAAATTTTCCTCTTTCAAACCTTTTTCAAAAAATTTTTTGGCTTCCCGGTAATTACGCATATTGATATAAACAAAACCAATATTATTCAATGACGCTGCTTTTAACTGAAGTTCGAGAGGAATAGATTTGTCATTAAGATTTAGCAATGCCTTATTATGAAAACTTAGTGCCTTACCGTATTCTTCTTTATCATTGTATAAAATTCCTAATAAGTTATAACATTCATAAAATTGATCGTTAGCATGCTTCTGGCCTTTTAAACTGCGTAATGCCTTAAAAACAGCTATTTCGCTTTCAAAAAAATCTCCCTCGTTATATTGGAGACTAGCTTTACTTAAATAAGTTTTAGCCAGGCTAAAATGATCATTAATCGCTAAGTACAATTTTTCGGCATGATAAAAATTCATATAGGCGCTGTCAGAAACCGATTTTGACACGTAATAGTCGCCTAAGTAAGTATAAGCCTTGGCAATATTAGCAGAATCCTTAGTATCTTTTGATCTCTTCAGAATCAGTTCGGTGGTTTGAAGATAGGATTTCCAATCACCCATATTATAATAACGATTGGCTATTTTAAACAAATTGACTTTATTGAGAGAATCGTCTTTTTGCTTTATAATTATTGCAAATGCTTTCTTAGTATACTTCTGTTTCAGTTCATAAGTTAAGTCAACATCATTCGCCAGAGATAAAAACGTAGGGAGACTATCAACTCGGAAAGATTCTTCTTCATCTAAATGAGTTTTGCCGGTGCATCCCAATAAAATAAGAGATAAAAAAAGTAATATAGATAAAGTTTTTTTCAATGTCTTTTTTTGAATTTTACCAAAAATACTAAAACTAAAGACATAAAAAAAAGGCTGTCAGAATTTGACAGCCTTTCAATTTTATTAAGCACTAACTTAATCCATTTTCTTAACAATACTCACAGATTGTCTGTCCTGACGAAATCCTTCAGATTGGTTTAAGTTATGTAGTGTATTTATATTATCCTGTTTTCTTTTTCCACGACCTGTAAACTGGTCATCAATAGTATTCGTAGAGAATTTAGCGATTGAATCTGATGGAGAAATTCTTTGTGGAGTTGCAAACGAAGTTGCTATCATTACTGTAGAAAATAATACGATTTTTAAAGCTGTCTTTTTCATGATCTGAGGATATTAAATGTTTGTTTTTTTAGTTTTAAAAATCATCGCTATGCGCGAATCATGGTGTAAAACTAAGAACACTTTAAAAAGAATAATATGAAAAAAAAAGGTTTATGGTAGATCGTACCCAATTGATAGTCAATGATGGGCAAATCAATGTAGTCGTATAATTTTTACACTTCTAAATAATTCCCTATAGCAAAATCAGCAATAATTAAGTCGATATTTGATTTATATGTTTTTGAAAAGGGAATCTTTTTAGAGGAATTCCTGATATAACAAGTCGAGTTCCCGTTATGAATCCTTGCAATATAATTTTGATTGATGATATAACTGTTATGAATCCTAATGAAAGGATGTGACAATACGCCTTCAAAATGCTTCAAGGTTTTAAAAGCAGTTATCATTTCGCCTGAATTCAAATAAATATCGGTCGAATTATTATCTGCCTGGAAGTAACTAATATCATTGGAATTGATGTAGCGATAATCTCCATAAGATTTCACACATAATACAAGGGGCTGCTCAGCACTTTTTGCCGGCTCAGCAAACAATTCACTCAATGGTGTACTATCTTCCTCAACGGTATCAATATCAGCTGTAGGAAATGCTTTTTCGAGTTTCAGAATAGTCTTCATCAAATCGATCCGTAGAGCAGGTTTTAAAATATAATCAAAAACACCATGCTGAATAGCATCAAAAGCAAGCTCTTTTTTTGTTGTTGTGATTATGATCTTAGGAATAAGTGACAAAAACCGATGAAGTTCATTTATAAAAGCAAGCGACAAATTACTGGATTTATCTTTCGGATCTATTTCTAACAAAATGAGGTGTGGCCGCTGTTCTAAAACCAAATTCAGTCCTAATTGATAATTCGCAGCCGATCCCGCAAAAGTAAGTTCTGAAAAACCTTCTGCAATTGTTCTGGTTTTCAAAATACTTTCCACATCATCGTCAATAATAATATACGAATACTTTTTCAATCTTACTGTTGTTGATTTTTCATGACCCCCTTACAACTATCACTTCAAATTCATCGATATTTTTGAAAGGCCTCCTGTTTCTTCATTTATTCGCAATTAAAAATACAAATTTCAATTATTCTGCTATTTCATTGTTAATATGTTACAAACAAATGTTAACACAAAAGGATGAAATGCAAAAATAATCGCCAAAATACACTATTTATCATTAAAAAAAACCCAAACTCCTTAAAGGAATTTGGGCTTTTATATATGAATCTAATAAAATATTACATTTTCATCAACCAGTTTTTCATTGAAACCTCATTCTCGATGATGTCTCTTAATTCAGATATCTTAACGCGATCTTGTTTCATGGTATCTCTGTGACGAATAGTTACTGTTTCATCTTCGATCGTTTGATGATCTACGGTAATACAAAATGGTGTTCCAAGAGCATCCTGTCTTCTGTATCGACGACCTACTGCATCTTTTTCATCATAAGCGACATTGAAATCCCATTTTAAATCTTCGATGATTTTTTTCGAGATTTCAGGTAGTCCGTCTTTTTTAACTAAAGGCAATACTGCTGCTTTCGTTGGTGCCAGAACAGCCGGCAATTTCAATACGGTTCTTGTTGATCCGTCTTCCAGAACTTCTTCCTGTAATGAAGTTGCAAAAACAGCCAGGAACATACGATCTAAACCTACAGAAGTCTCCACTACATATGGCACATAGTTTTCATTTAACTCAGGATCAAAATACTGCAGCTTTCTACCTGAATATTCCTCATGCGCTTTTAAATCGAAATCTGTACGAGAGTGAATCCCTTCCAATTCTTTAAATCCGAATGGGAAATTAAACTCAATATCTGCCGCTGCATTCGCGTAATGCGCCAGTTTTTCGTGATCGTGAAAACGGTATTTATCTTTTCCTAATCCTAAAGATAAGTGCCAGTTTAAACGTGTTTGTTTCCAATGCTCGTACCATTTCATTTCTTCACCCGGACGTACAAAAAACTGCATTTCCATCTGTTCAAATTCACGCATACGGAAAATAAACTGTCTTGCAACAATCTCATTTCTGAAAGCTTTACCCGTTTGAGCAATTCCAAAAGGAACTTTCATACGACCTGATTTCTGAACATTTAAAAAGTTAACAAAAATACCCTGAGCCGTTTCAGGACGCAAATACAGATCCATTGCAGAATCTGCAGAAGCTCCAAGTTTAGTCCCAAACATTAAGTTAAACTGCTTTACATCTGTCCAGTTTTTAGAACCCGTTTCAGGATCAGCAATTTCAAGTTCTTCTATTAATGCTTTCACATCCTGAAGATCTTCACTCATACCTTTAGCCAGTCTCTCTAAAATTTCTTTCTTTTTCGAAAGATATTCTACAACACGTGCATTTGTCGCAACAAACTCTTCTTCATTAAAAGCATCACCAAAACGGGCTCTTGCTTTTTCGATTTCTTTTTGAGCCTTTTGATTAATCTTTTCAGCGTAATCTTCTACTAAAGTATCAGCTCTGTATCTTTTCTTTGAATCTTTATTATCAATTAATGGGTCATTAAATGCATCAACGTGACCTGAAGCTTTCCAGGTTGTTGGGTGCATTAATATTGCAGCATCTAAGCCGACAATATTCTCATTCATCTGAACCATTGATTTCCACCAATATTCACGAATATTCTTTTTTAACTCGACGCCATTTTGTGCATAATCATAGACTGCACTTAATCCATCGTATACTTCGCTTGACGGAAAAATAAATCCGTACTCTTTTGCGTGCGAAACCACATTCTTAAATAAATCTTCTTGTTTTGCCATAGTGATGCAAAAATATAAAAAGTACTTTTAAAAAAAAGAAAAATAATAAAGTTAAAAGCAATGATTTGGTTATTTTTGTAACTAAATTCTTTCTATTTGTGTTTAATTATCTCATCAACCTCTTTTTCCCTAAAGTTTGTGTCGGATGTCACAACCTTTTACTTAGTGGTGAAACTATTTTGTGCACTCGTTGCCGCCATGAATTACCTCTTACTCAATACCATTTGAATCCAAAAAACGAGGCTGTGAAGAAATTTTATGGAAGAATCGACATCCAGCATGCATCGGCATTTTTGTATTTCAACAAAAAAGGAATTGTTCAGGAACTGATCCATAATCTTAAATACAAAGGCCATGAAGAAATTGGAACATTTCTGGGAAATTGGTATGCCGAAGATTTAAAAGAATTGAATTTGAAAATCCCTTTTGATGCGATCATTCCGGTACCCCTTCATCCCAAAAAACTAAAAAAACGAGGTTACAATCAGGTTACTACTTTTGGCACCACTTTATCTGAAAACTTTGCAATTCCTTTTGATCCAAGCTTATTGTACCGAAAAAAATATTCAAAAACCCAATCTAAAAAAAATCTTTTAGGAAGATCCGAAAGTATCGAAAACATCTTTGACGTCAAATTTTCTGAAAAAGATCACAACAAACATTTTTTAATTGTGGACGATGTATTGACCACGGGTGCTACACTTGAGGCTTGTTCCAGAGCTTTGCAAAAAATTCCCGGAGCCAGAATCAGCATTGCCTGTATGGCGATGGCAAATTCATAAGATAAAATTCCAATCAAAAAAAAATCCAAATTCCAACAACAACAGTTATCAAAATTTGGATTTTTTTTCAAATTTTATCTTTTCCTTAGTATAGAATTATTTTCTTAACCGTTCTGCGCTCTCCTTCTATTACAGTCACCAGATACATCCCTGCCGTAGCTCCCGCTAATTGAATATTTTGATTAAAATAAGGCGTTTTATCAAAAGAGTTAAAATATACTTGCTTGCCAAGAATATCATGTACATAAACCTGTACTTTATTGATGGAATCGCTTGTAAACTGAATCGTAAAATTCCCTCTGTTCGGATTCGGATATAAAGTAAACGCTACATTTTCAATATCAACTTCCCCTAAAGTAAAAGTCTTATTGCAAATATTTAATGAAGCTGAATTTATTGTTCCAAAATTACCCGAAACAGCATCACGAACTCTAAAACTCCAGGTTCCTTTCGGGTCCTGTCCGTTAAACACACTCAATAAATCGATCGGAACAACAATCTGACTTGTAGTTTTGGAACAATCTAAAGCAACTCCGGCATCGTCAAACTGAAGAGCCAAAGTAGAATTTATTCCGCCACAGCTGTTACGATCATATAAATTAACTACTGTGCCTTGCGGATTTACGATTTGCAATTCGAAATCGGAAAGCTTATCGTGTGTAACATTAACCAAAACATTTACATCAGAAATCGTCCCGGTTGATGCCGGAACATTTACCGTTTTAGAAGTAAAAGAATTTACCTGAGGAATAGTAAAAGCATTCCCGAAACTATAAGAATCACAAGTTGTCGTTGAAGTATACCCCACCGCAAACGACTTACTATTTAAAGCATAATAAATATTTGCTGTTGGTTCAATCTTAAGTCTGCAATTTGTTGAAGCCGTTACACTGGTCGGAATCTGAACAGTTTGCGAACCATCATTCGGTGTGTTTGCTGCTAAAATTATTGGAAATGTCAAACCTCCATCTGTCGATAATTTAATATTTACTGATGAGGATCCCTGCAATGTATTGGTATTATTCACTGCCCATGTTACCGTCTGGTTCGAGCCAATTGGCCAGCTAACGTCATCCGTGTTTTGCGAAGTAACGGTAAATGGCCCTGCATTAGTTACCACCGTTGCAATCATTGTATCAGTATTTGTCTGTGCGGCTCCAGATGCACCATTGTCTCTTGCAGTCAGGGTAAAATGTAATGTTCTCGCAACAGAAGAAACGGACTCCCAGGTTGTGGTCAACTTGTTCAAAAGTACGTTGTTCAAGTCGGGCATATAACGAACAAGTGAACTTCCCGGACGTACAGACCTAAACATGGGCCCATTGGGTTTATCAGGATAGGCTGTACTATTACTGTTTGCGGTTGATGATCCTGACGCGCTATCAAATTGCTCCCAGGTATAGGTAACACCAGCAACAGCCGAACCGATACCTGTTAAAACAAACGGTGTACTAATAGGAATTGTATAATCTGCACCGGCATCAACTACCGGAGGATTATTTGCTATGGCTGTACTAACGGGACAATTCTTTCCGGACAACGTATTCTGGATTTGCAGAATACTGGCGTAAGCAAAATAATCGTCTGAATGATTTTGAACATCATAACCCTTAGACACTCCTGCATAACCCATTATAGTTGATCCGCTTCCCGGCTCAACGTTTAAACCTGTCCTTTCCGATGCATCGTAAGAAAAAGTATGATATCCTCCAAACTGATGTCCCATTTCATGAGCAACAAAATCAATATCAAAGTTGTCTCCTTCCGGTTTCTGATCAGACGGTGAGGTATAAGCACTTCCTTTCCCCATTGCATCCGACGGTGTCGGACTATCGCAAACACAACCTATACAGCCTGCATTTCCTCCTCCTCCGGACGCTCCAAACAGATGCCCGATATCATAATTAGCCTCACCTATCACGCTCGTTAAATTACTTTGAACTTCTTTGCTCCAATAATCATTCCCGTCTGAAGGATCTCTGGAGGTTCCTCTATCTGGGTCAGAATAAGGATCTGTTAGTCCATTCGTATAAATCACAGCATCATTATTAGCAATTAAAACCACCCTTACGGCAAGGTCTTTATTAAAAACACCATTTACTCTTGCTAAAGTTGCATTCATCCCTGCCAATGCGCCTGCTTTTGTGCCTCCAAAATAAGCCGTGTATTCTCCTGTACAGGACAGTGCCAGTCGAAAAGTTTTGAAAGATTTATTGTTTGCCGCCGATTTTGCAGTATTGGGTGATGTACTTGTATTTGCCTGTACATCTGTTGTTTTACAAGTTAAACGAGATTTTGAAGCTTCATCATTTTTAGTAAACAAAACATAGGACGATTTGTCTTCCTGATTCTGTTCGATATATTCTGATGGTTTATCCGTACGAAGTACCATAGTCTGCACTCCAATTGGTGCCACACTAAAATAAATCTTCGCCGTCTTATCGTCTAAACCGCGGCCTTCATAAGCTCTGATTTCAGGATATTTTGCCTGTAATTCGGGCTCAAAATTAGAAGATTCCCAAACGGTAAAACGTTCCAGTGTACCTCCGGCATTTGGAAAAGTAATTTCTGTCGAGGTATTTTTTGCTGTTTTAGCAGTAGTGACACTAAGTTTAGTCTTCAGAAAATCTGAATTCAGCTTATAATACAATCGTCCGGGTTGAGACGTAACTCCTCTTTTGCTTAACGAAACAGCATCGACTTTTTGCCACAAACCATCATTTTGGGCGTATACACCAGCACAGCAAAAAGTAAAAAATAAAAAAAGTAGGTTTTTTTTCATATTTCAAATATAAAAGTATATCAAAATTACGCGAATTAAATCAAAATCTTACACTTATCAGAAACAATTATACAGTTTTAAGTCACTGGCGATTCCTTTTTCACAAAAACTAACAGTTTGAGAGTAAAAAATCAATTCCCCTTAGCATTAAATTTAAAATAGAATAGTATAAATTTGCACCATCTTAAATTATTTGTTTTGAAGCTCTTTCATTCTATAAACGATTTTCAGTCAACCAAGAAAACAATTTTAACTCTTGGGACTTTTGACGGTGTACATATTGGCCATAAAAAAATTCTGGAACGCATTACGCAAAACACTGAAAACGGAAAATATGAAAGTTTAGTGCTTACCTTTTTTCCTCATCCAAGAATGGTACTACAGGAAAAATCAGAAATAAAACTTTTAAATACCATTACTGAAAAATCAAAGCTTCTGGAAGCAACCGGAATTGAAAATCTGGTTATTCATCCTTTTAACGAAAGTTTTTCCAGACTAACCGCAGAAGAATTTGTACATTCCATTCTGGTAGATCAGTTTCATATTCAGAAAATAATTATTGGTCATGACCATCGCTTTGGCAGAAACAGAACGGCTAATATTGATGATTTAATCGCTTTCGGTCATGAATACGGTTTTGAAGTTGAGCAAATCTCCGCTCAGGAAATCCAGGACGTTTCTGTAAGTTCAACCAAAATCAGAAAAGCACTCAACGAAGGAAATATGTCTCTGGCAAATGATTATCTGGGTTATCACTACTTTTTATCGGGTGAAGTTGTTAAGGGAAAACAGCTAGGAAGAACAATTGGCTTTCCAACAGCTAACATCGAAATTAATGACGAATATAAATTGATTCCAAAAGCCGGCGTATATGTTGTAAAAGCTTTGATCGACCAAAAGGAAGTTTCCGGAATGATGAACATTGGTTTTAATCCAACTGTTGACGGACAAAAACAAACGATCGAGGTGAATCTTTTTGATTTTGATGCAGATATTTACGGTAAAACAATTGAGGTTTTATTATTACAATACCTAAGAGAAGAGCAAAAATTCGGCTCTGTCGATTTGTTAAAAGAACAATTGCATCAGGACAGAAAAAATGCGCTGGCCTTTTTAGACAAAATCTAGAATAGCTTTATTTCAACCTGTGAGTTGAAATAATTTTAACACATAGAAACATAGTCTTTTGTAAACTATAAAAGACGTTTCAGTAGTTGTCAAAGACGCATAGTAAAATATGCTAATGCAAATCTTTTCTTCTTGTCCTTCCATTTCTGAGCATTAATACCTGTTTCTCTACGTATTATTCTAAAAATTCATCGTTCCTTTTTACGATGGTTTGGTCAGATATACTTTTTACCCTTTTTAAATCATCGTAGTTATTTTTTTAGTAAATTTGATATAGAACTCTGTTTATCAAATATTTGCTATTAACTTCTTTAAAAATAACCATTATGAAATTACCTAAAGAAATTACCAACGGTTTTCTGATTTTTCTTGGAATTGGAATTTACTTTTTATTGATGAACGTATTAGGTTTGGCTCATTTATTCTATCTGCGAACCCTAAATGTCTTTTTTATATTTTATGGCGTAAATAAAACTATGCGAATGAACCTTCATGAAGGGGAAACTAATTTTGTATCCAATGCGGTATCAGCAATGGCCACCTCTGTAGTGGGTGTGGCGTTGAGTGTTTTTGGGCTGTTAGTTTACAGTTATGCCCGAGGTGGAGATGCTTATGTAAAAACACTTTCGGAAACTTTCATGTTTGGCGGAAATCCTTCGGTACCAACTTATTGCATCTGCTTGCTTTTTGAAGGAATCGCCTCTTCAGTAATTGTCACATTGATGATGATGCTGTACTGGAATAACAAATATGCAGCCGATTAATTTTTCAAAATAAATCAAACTAAATAGCACTCTAAAATCATAAAAAATTAAAATTATATGATTTTAGAGTGTTTCTTTTTTGAAAATAGCTGTCAAATATTCATTTACAGGATTGGGCATTGGTTGATTGGAACTATTTAACTACTTTTGGAGCATCAAAAAACTGCATCAATGAGCATTACAAAACACAATTGGACAAAAGACGAAATAATTGCCATATATAATAAACCTATGATGGACCTGCTGTATGAAGCAGCAACAATTCACAGGCAAAAGCATGATCCTAACGTAGTTCAGGTATCTACTTTACTTTCTATTAAAACCGGAGGCTGTCCGGAAGACTGCGGGTATTGCCCACAAGCGGCTCGTTATAACACAGGAGTTGAAGGAAACGACTTAATGAGCGTGAGTCAGGTTAAAGCACAGGCTTTACGTGCCAAATCCAGTGGATCCTCTCGTGTATGTATGGGAGCTGCATGGAGAAACGTAAAAGATGGTGAAGAGTTTGATCAGGTTTTAGAAATGGTTCGTACCATTAACAAACTTGACATGGAAGTTTGCTGTACTTTAGGTATGATTACCGAAAATCAGGCGCAGCGTTTGGCCGAAGCTGGTTTATATGCTTACAACCACAATTTAGACACTTCTGAAGAATACTATAAAGATGTTATTTCAACTCGTGGTTTTGAAGACCGTTTACAGACTATCGAAAATGTTCGTAAAACGAATGTTACGGTTTGCAGCGGAGGAATCATTGGAATGGGAGAAAGTATCGAAGACAGAGCCGGAATGCTTGTAGCGCTTTCTACTTTAAACCCTCAACCTGAATCTGTGCCAATTAATGCGCTGGTAGCAGTTGAAGGAACTCCAATGGAAGAAGAAAAGCCGGTTGAAATCTGGGAAATGATCCGTATGGTAGCTACAACGAGAATTGTAATGCCTGATACGCAAGTTCGTTTATCAGCAGGAAGAACTAACATGAGCCGTGAAGGTCAGGCTATGTGCTTTTTTGCAGGTGCCAATTCTATTTTTGCAGGCGATAAATTGCTTACGACACCAAACCCTGATGTTCACGAAGACATGAAAATGTTTGAAATGTTAGGCTTGAATCCGCAAAAGCCATTTACAAAAGTTTCACAGCCTAAAACAGTAGAAGCTGCTGATTCACAGTTTGCCTCTTTAGGAGAAAAACCAAAATGGACAAGACCGGGGCACACTATTGAAAGAAATCTTGAAGCTACAGCCAAATCAAAAATTTAAGAAAAAGAGTTCATAAATCTCGATAAATATTTCTAAATTGCTTATAACATGTGTTATAAGCAATTTTTTTATTTAATAGAGATGAAGTTAAAACAAATCGAAAGGGTAAAAAAAATCTCAAAGGCTGATTTTATTTCCCAGTATGTAAAAAATCAAATTCCTGTTGTTGTTGAAGAATTGACCGAAGACTGGCCAGCTTATCACAAATGGAAATTATCTTATATCAACGAAATTGCCGGAAACATTATCGTTCCTCTATACGATGACAGACCTGTAAATCATGAAGAAGGTTTTAATGAAGCTCATACAACCATGAAAATGAGTGATTATATTCATCTGCTGGAATCAAAACCAACTAACTACCGCATTTTTCTTTATAATCTGATGAAAGAAGTTCCATTATTAAAAGAGGACTTTTTATGGCCGGATATTGGCTTAAACTTGGTGAAACAAATGCCAATGCTATTTTTTGGCGGAGAAAATGCACGGGTGTTCATGCATTACGATATTGACTACTCCAATATTTTACATTTTCATTTTCACGGAGAAAAACAATGTATGCTTTTTGCTCCCGATCAATCCAAATACATGTACAAGGTACCACATGCTTTAATTTCAAGAGAAGACATTGATTTTGACAACCCTGACTATGAAAAGTTTCCTGCTCTAAAAAATGCACAGGGATTTATCACCAATTTAAAACATGGCGAAATGCTGTACATGCCTGAAGGATACTGGCATTACATGAAGTACTTAACCCCCGGATTTTCGATGAGCCTAAGAGCTTTTCCTAAAAACATTACCAATCTGTCAAAAGCCTTTTACAATGTTTTTATCATGCGCTATTTTGATATCATGATGCGTAAATTCAAAGGCCAGAGATGGATTGACTATAAAAATGAAAAAGCAGTCCGGAATACCAATAAAAATCTGCAAAAAACCTCTTAAGAACATTCTTCTTATTCCTAAAAGACTATTTTTCGTGTTCCTGTAGCATCATTTTCCAATATCACTTTTACCAGTACCATCTGATTACCTGATGCTAAATTTTGTATTTGAAGCTCTTTATTTCCAATCTTACTTTTGCTGTAAAGCAGTTTCCCCGATACATCATAAACAAAAACGTCTTTAAGCTGTTCTTTTGAAGACACATTTATTATTCTATTTTTAACAGAAACAACTATAGCATTTTTTGTGTTTTCAAAATCTTCAACACCTAATGCTTTTCCGGTAAAACGCAACACTAATCGGTCTGAGAAGGTTCCAACTGCGGTTGTAAAAGTATAATTGCTCTGTTTTAAATTATGAATTTCTCCGGTTGTTTTATCTTCAATATAAATAGCCTGTTCACTTAAATTATCATCTACCTCATCAATTGAAATAGTAAAATCACCCGCAATTGTCGTGCGGTATCCTAAAGGAACAAGATCAGTATCCAGAAAAGGTAAAGCTCTACCCTGAATGACATAATTGTTTCCATTGGCTATGCTGTAAAAATCAAGATAAGGATTCGCGTTAAAACTAATGCCGTCATAATTACTATCATACTCATTAGTCGCCCCTTCTATATATCCTACCAGCAATTGTTTAAACGCTCCTGACGTATTGGTCATGTTTAGCCAGATACGTTTTTTAACCAAAGTAGTTTCCTTTGAGGCGCTTTCAGATTTAAAAAACTGATTGTTATTTGCTCCTCCTAATCGCATTGAATTATTAAATTGTACTTTTCCTGCCCCTACTGTAGTTACAAAAAAGGATTGTCCTGCAGCTATTTTACCCGTTGGCTTAATTCCATTATCATTTGCCGGAATATCACTATGCAGTGGATCTGATATTGCCGAAACTCCACCACTCAGGTTGTACGATGCATAATCATCACTCGTATACTGATTTGTATAGGTCAATTGTACCGGTGTATTGTGTGTCCAGAAATATATTGTCCCCCCTAGTATGCTATTTGTACTTATAAGCGCATCAGCACTTAAAGCAGATGGATACGGATTCCCTACCAAATAACTTTTTCCAGAAGCCAAAGATTCACCTTCCAGATTCCCATTATTTGGCACCCCTGAAAAAATCCCCGTAAAAGTTGCTTTGGCACTATTTGAATAGGTTTCCGGACCGCGAATAATATATCCTTTACCGACTGTCATATTAGTTGTTCGGTCGGTAACTACCCATTGTGTACCATCATAACCAAAATATTTTGTTGGCGATGTTCCGGACGAAAGATCGATTAATTTTTGAGGACTTACCGGAGTGGACCAATACAAATAATCCTTTTTCAGAATTCCCGGACTTGTTCGTTCATATGAAATATTTCCGGAATTAACAACAGTATTTACCTGAACCAGACTTGAACTGGTTTTGAAAGTTAAACTTGTCCCTGCTGACGAATCTACAATTAACGCATTCTTAACCGTTAAAGTGTTTGAACTATTTATGGTTACCTTTTTTCCGGCATTTATCGTACAGCCACAGCTATTCACATCTCCGGATGAAGAAAAATCATCTGCAAAAACAATATTCTGGCTTATAGTTGGCGTTCCAAGTGACCATCCTCCTGCAATCGTATAGGTATTCGTTGCCAAAGCATTTACAACAATACCCGACAATGACGCAGAAGCACAGCTACCCGGGTATTGCACCGTAAAATTATAAGTACCGGGAGCCAGTCCTGTAATGGTATATTTAGTCCAATCGGCACCTGTTCCTCCTGAATAAGTATTAGAGAACGTACCAGTTTGCGTAATGGTATAATCATTTCTGTTGGGCAAATTCTTCAAAACTACCGTTCCGGTTAGAAGATCACAGGTAGGCTGAACCACCGGATCATTAAGTGGTGTAGCTGGCAAAGTAGAAGTCGTTATATTTTGTACTGTTGCGGTACCTGTGGCACTGGTTCCACAGCCATTTTTCGATCTTAGTCTGTAATAATAAGTGGTACCTGCAGTTAATCCGGTTACTGTATAAGTTGTCACATTCCCTATATCAAGGGCATTATAACCTGAGACAAAACTGGCAAATGTATTGACAAGAGAGACATCTAGTAAATAACTTACTGCATTAGCCTCTGCACTCCAATTTGCTGTAAATGCAGTACACAAAGTATTAGTAGCTGCCTGCAATGCGACATTACCAGGAGAGACCGCAGGTTTGTAAGTTATGGTATTCGAATAAGCACTCAAACAGGTACCGCTAAACGCTCTAACTCTGTAATAATAAGTAGTGGCATTACTTAAACCTGTAATATTTACTGTTAAAACATTTCCCACATTTAAACCATTATAGGTTCCAACAAAACTTCCGAAATTAATATCTGTCGAAAGATCCAATGTGTAATAAGTTGATCCTGAAACGGCTTGCCAATTTGCTGTAATTTGGGTACAGGTTGCTCCAGTTCCTGCCAAGGCAACAGGAGCGGTCCCAGATGAAGTTACACTTACTGTAGTGCTATTATTGGCACTGATCGTCGATGCGCAATTATCGGCAGAATTACCACTTGTTCCGGAAGTTAAAGAGGTTACTATTAAATTTTTATTCCCTAAAGCTGAAAATCCGGGAGCTGTAAAAGTACCGGTTCCACTTGTAGTTACTGTCATACTTGCCGGTGTCTGAGTTACTCCGTCTACCTGATAAGCAACGCTATATGCTCCCACTGGCAAACTACCATTTAGTGTTACTGTTGAAGATGTTCCGGTACAAATATTTACCGTTGAAGCAGATATACTTGTCAGGCTATAAGTTGGACAGGTATAAACAATCACAACTTTTCCTGCTCCTCCAGCTCCTCCAGTTGAAGCCGAACCTAAAAGTGCCGATTTTCCACCGCTCCCACCGCCTCCGGGCTGAGTTCCCGGATTACCATTGCTATTGGCCAGCAAGCCTGTAATACTTGCACCTCCTGCGCCTCCAACATCTGTTCCGCTGGTACCTCCGGCTCCTCCGGCTCCGGTTACAGCGGGTAAAAGTGTCTCACCAGCTCCACCGCTTACTCCGTCGACTTTAGTAGTTCCGGTAGACCCTGAAGCTAATCCTCCGGCACCTCCTGCCGGATTGGAAGCTGTACCATTATTGACTATTCCACCATTTCCTGCCAACGCAATTAAATAACCTGTAATCGATGAATTCTGACCAGCATTTCCATTACCCGACAAAACTCCCGCACCTCCTTGACCAACCGTAATCGACAAGGTAGTTTGAATGGATATGTTCATAGAATAGGTACCACCTGCAAAAGCACCACCTCCACCTCCTCCGGCGGCTCTTTGTAAACTCAGGCCCGGAACGGTTGAACCTCCACCGGCTCCACCTCCTCCCCAGGCACTCATTGTTACTGATGATACACCTGCAGGAACATAAAAACTGCTTGTTCCAACACTTGAAAAAGAGACTGTTTTAGTCTGTGCATAAAAAAATAAAGGCAATACAAATAACTGAAGTGTAAGTAAATGTTTTCTCATCGTGGTATTTTTTAATATTTAAAAACAGAACTTCTCAATCAGACAAGAATCTGATTGAAGTAATTTCTAAATACCTCAAAAAATAAAACGCCGAAACAGGATAGACTAATCCTGGCAGTACAAGTATGATGTTGAAGTGAAAAGTACTTTTTGTTTCATTTAATCGGGGCATTTAAATTCGCAATCAGTATTTTAGGCAAGTAAAGAGTATAGATACTCTATTTATAAGCTTCAATAGAAAATGATAAAAATTAACTTAACAGGCTTTTAAGTATTTCAATCGTAAAGCAGTAACAAGGTACGATTTTATTTACATTCAAACTAGATATTTTTGATTTATTTGTGAGACTTTAACACTTATAACCTTTTAAGAAATTCATAAACAGCATTTTATCAGTAAATATCGCAGTTCAGGTTCCAAATATTGTATTAAAATGATCAAAAAAGAATACTTTTTTAGGACAAACATTTAAAGTAAAATCTTCCTTGTCACTATTTTTCTACTTCCAAGGATAACTTTTACAATTACAATCTGATGGTTTGAATTGAATTTTGGAAGTTGGAATTCTAAACTTTCAACATTTTCTTTTCGATACAATTGTTTACCCAAAATATCAAAAACGGTTATTTGACTAATTATATCCTGAGTTGAGATTACTTTAATAATTCTATCCTCTACAGAAATAAATACGTCTGGATTCTTCTCTGAAAAATCTTTGATCGTTAAAGTTTCATCTATAAAATGCAGTACAAACCGCTCATTAAAAGTTCCTGCATCACTCGAGAACGAATAAGCACCCTGTCTCAAATTGTGTCTTTTTTTTATTTTTTTATCTACCAAAAAAACATTCCCTTTTTTAAAATATTCATCCTCACGATCTATACTAAGATTAAATTCTCCCGCAAATGCAGTTTCATAACCAAGTATTATTGAATCGTTTTCAACAAAAGGCAATGCTCTGCCCTGAATTACTAATTTTTTATTTTCAATCCTGCTATAAAAATTAACGAACTGGTTACCATTTAGTGATTCTGCATCATAATCGGTATCGTATTGATTTGTAGCTCCATCAATATAACCAATCAGGATTTGTTTAAAACTTCCTTCATTATTATGAAAATTTAGCCAAATACGATGTCTTTCTATTCTGTTCTTAAATACCGACATTGAATTTCTATCTGGCTGTTTGAAGAATGTTGAATTTCTACCTATAAGCCGCATACTATTTGTAAACTCTACTGTCTCTGAACCTTTACTATTTGTAAAAAATGCCTGTCCCGTGGCGATCGTCCCATCAGGAACTGTTTCATTAATTACGGATGTTTCGGATTTTCTTGTTCCTACACCGCCAAGTAAATTATAAACCGCATAATCATCCGAAGTATATTTATACCTGGTAATTGGTGTATTATGTGTCCAAAAGTAAAGCGTGCCTTTAATTTTTGATTTGTTAGCCAATAAAAAAATATCTCCATCAAGAGCCGAAGGATATGGATTGCCAATTAAATTAAAAGTATCAGCTACACCTGATTTAATCTCAATTTTACCATTATTAGGAATTCCTTTAAAAGTTGCTTCAAATTTTAAAGGCACAGTTTCAGAATAATCTTGCGGTCCCTGGAAAATATATCCTTTTCCGACAGACATATAATTTAAAGGGTTTTCTTTCTTCCAATTTTTATCATCATAGTTGTATGAATAGAATTTTTCCAAATGTGATTTAGGAGATACATCTATTAGTTTTTGTAGGTCTACCGGCGAAGACCAATACGTATAATCGGATTTTCGTATAGGCGTTGAGTTTCTTTTTACATAAACGATACCCGTATTCACTACATCATCATCAGACTGATAGAAACTAGCTGAATCTTCCAGTACTAATATCCCTTTACCTGTATAGGAAAGTTCTACTCCCAAAGTGTTTCCATTCAAAAGCGTGACTTGTTTTCCTTCATCAATAAAACAGCTACATATGTTTACAGAAGTTAGACTTTCATAATTTCCTCTAAACTCTGTTGCTTTTGCTAATGATGGAAACCCATTTGACCAACTGTTACCATCCCAAACTGTCCCGTCTAAACAAAGTTTGACTCTGGCAATTCTGTGTTTTGAAACCCCTGATATGGAATTAAAACTCCCTCCAATAATCAACTTATGATCTGTAGTAAATCCCATTGTAAAGAGACTGTTGTTAAGCTCACTTTTAAATGAAATATCATAGTCCCCCGATTTTTGCAAACGTATTAACCGCAAAGCAGTATTGGATTTATAAGTCCCGGAAAAAGTTCCTCCCACCAAAATACGATCATCCGGCTGAATTAAAATAACACGAACATCACCTTTATTAAAACCTACTCCATTATCAAAAAAAGAATCCAGACTCCCATCTGCGTTCAAACGAGCAATTCTTTTTTGCGGAATTCCACTGTAACTTAAAAATGACCCTCCCACTATTATCTTCTGATCGGACTGAAGTCCAATTGCATAAACATTTTTATCAAAACCTGCCCCTACACTAAAATCAGAATCGATACTTCCTATAGAATTAAGACGAATCAATCTATGAGATGAATTTCCATTAAAGCTGTCAAATCGCCCTCCTACCAGGATTTTTCCATCAGGTTGAATTAATATTGCTTCAATAATTCCATCAGCACCAACGCCAATATCAAAACTAAGATCTCGTAAACCACTTTGTAATAACCTAATTATTCTTCCAACTGGTGTCCCATTATAACTTGTGAAATTTCCTGCTACAATTATTTTTTCATCGGGTTGAATTGCAATACTGTAAATCTGACCGTTAAATCCTGAGCCTACATTAAATGTATTATCTATTGCTCCATCCGGCAAAACCCGAATAATTCTATTGAAAGCAGCTCCATTATACTTTGTAAAATTTCCACCGAAAATAATCCTTCCGTCCAATTGTAAGGCACCGGATTTTATCATATTATTAGCCCCTAATTGTCCGGAATTAAAAGTTGCATCATAGGATCCATCCGCTAAGACTCGAGCTATTCTTGAACTAAAGTTTCCATTAAAATTTTGAAAATTTCCCAGTACGACCGTACTTTTATCTAACAAGGGTAATACTTTTAAAACTGAATTATCAAATCCAACTCCGGTTGATAAATAGGCTTCTTCACGTTCTCCGTCTTTGCTAATTTTAACTAATCTTCCCTGATTCTGACTATCAAAAACTGAAAATGAACCCCCAACATACCAAAAGTTTTCACTATCATTCGCTAATGTCAAAATTGATCCGGATCCCGGACCCGAATCAACATCAAAATTTGTTTGAAGACTTCCATCTGAATTTAACAAGCAAATTCGATTAACTGCTACTCCATTATAAAAGCCAGTAAATGACCCTCCAACCATAATATTGCCGAATGAATCATTTTTAATAACCTGGACTGCATCCCCAGTAAAACCTGTCCCGGTTACAAAGTCATTATCTATAGTACCATCCTGATTTAGTCTTACTAGTCTATTAGTGATTGATCCGTTATAACTTGTAAATTTCCCTCCTATAATAATTTTCCCATCAGATTGGACAACAACTGCATTCACATCTTCATTAAAACCGGAACCTGTATTAAAACCAGTATCAACTTTACCATTTGGTAATAAACAAACAATTCTATTGGCCGCGATTGTATTAAAAATTGAAAAATTACCCGTTAGTAAAATTCTACCATCGGACATAACATTTGCATTTGTAATATTTGCAGAAGACCCAGAACCTGTATTAAAAGAAGAATCTAAACTGCCATCGGACAAAATACAGGCAACCCTGTTTACGGTAATATTATTATATTTAGTAAAACTTCCGGTTATAATTATTCTTCCATCACGATACAGACAAATGTTATAAATAATACCCGTATTAACAGCGATCGTAGTATCGAATGCTGCGTCATAAGAACCGTCCATATTTAATCTGATCAGTCTTCCACAACTGATTCCATTAAAAGAGGTAAAACTACCGCCTACAATTATTTTTCCATCTGGCTGAATACAGCTCGTATAAATTTTTCCATTAAAACCTGTCCCTGTGTCCCAGGTTTCATCGATACTGCCGTCCGGATTTAAGCGGGTTAAATATTGGCACTTAGTTCCATTGAGGTTTAAATAATCACCTCCGACCAAAAGCTTTTGATTGGACTGTAAAGATACCGTTCGTACTACATTATCAAAACCATCTCCCTTTTTCCCATTATCATCTGTATTAAAAGAAATATCTACCTTGCCTTGTTGAGCGCAAAATGCCGGACCATAAAGATAGACCACCAAAAACAGGGAAAAAATTACATTTTTTATCAAAATAAGAAATTCAGGTGTTTATTTATTTGTAAGAATTAACTCAAAAATAAATACTCTTTATGAAATCTACAATACCTACTTTTAGTGATTTTTCAAACACATTATTTTCTTAAAAAAAAATCCAATCCGAAAAACGGAATGGATTCTTTTTGAATGAACTCTTATTTAAAATTTACTGAAAAATAACTTTTCTTGTCGTTGCAAAATCATTTGCCAAAGTAACTTTCACTAATAAAACCTGATTTGAAGATGGTAGGTTTTGAATTTGTAATTCTGTATTACCTACTTTCTTTTTATTGTAAAGCATTTTTCCTAACATATCATATACCGCAACTTCTTTAATATTTTCTTGCGAAGATTGTATCGCAATCACTTTGTCTTTTATAAAAACTAAAATCCCGTCTTTAAGGTTTTCAAAATCTCCGACACCTAAAGTTTTACTAGTATAACGCAACACCAAACGTTCAGTAAAATTCCCCACCTCGGTTTTAAAAGTATAATTGCTTTGTGTTAAATCGTGAATAACTCCAATTGCTTTATCTTCCACATAAATCTTCTGATTCAACATCTTACCATCTACTTCATCTATTGCAATGGTAAAATCGCCAGCAACAGCAGTTCGATAACCTAGCGGAACAATATCAGAATCTGTAAACGGTAAGGCACGTCCCTGAATGACATATTTATTCTCATTGCTTATACTGTAAAAATCTAAATACGGATTACTATCAAAAGTTAATCCGTCGTAATTACTATCATAATCATTAGTCGCTCCTTCAATATACCCCACTAACAATTGTTTAAAAGCTCCGGTTGTACTGGTCATATTTAGCCAAATGCGATTCTTTTCAATCGCGGTTCCTTTCTTAGGATTCACTGATCTAAAAAACTGACCGTTATCTACTGCCCCCAATCGCATTGCATTGGTAAAAAGAACTTTTCCTGCAGTTTTAATAGCCACAAAAAAGGCTTGTCCCGCCGCAATCTTACCCGTTGGTTTCACACCTTTATCAAGTGTCGGATTACTATTATAACCAGGATCCGATTTCGCAGATACGCCACCACTAAGATTATAAGAAGCATAATCATCGGTAGTATACTGATTTGTTAATGTTGGCACTGCAGCCGTACTGTGAGTCCAGAAATAAAGCGTTCCATTTATTAACACATTATTTGTCGCATTAATTATAAGGTCATCCGCACTTACAGCAGACGGATAAGGATTTCCAATCAGATAACTTTTTCCAGAGGCTAACAGTTCTGTTTCTATATTTCCATTATTCGGAACTCCTTTAAAACTTGCAGTAAATGTTTGTCTATCTGTCTTTGAATAATCTGAAGGTCCACGAATAATATAACCTTTACTCACGATCATATTATCAGTCTTATTGTTTCTCACCCATTGCGCACCATCAAAACTATAATACATAGTGCTGGGCGTTAAGGGAGAAAGATCTACTAATTTTTGTTGACTTACCGGAGCTGACCAATACACATAATCTTTCTGCAAAATAGGTGTCGTGATACGTTCGTATATAATGTCACCTGTATTTGCAATAGTATTCGTCTGTATTAAACTTGCCGTATTTTTAAAGGTCATTGTACCTCCTGTAAATACTTTAACATCATTCGCAATGGTTAGGGTATGTCCGTCTCCTATTACGACATTTGTTCCTGAATTAACTTCGCAAGAACATCCGCTTACATCCCCTGTGGACATAAAATCAGAGCTAAAAATGAGTTTCTTATCTATGGTTGGAGTATCATCCCATCCACCTAGTCCATAGGTCGCTATTGCCGGTGGTGAATTGATAACAACTTCCGTAGTAGCAGCTGATGTACAGTTGCCGTTTCCAACTGTGTACGAATATGTCCCGCCTGCCAGATTAGCGTCTGTAACCTTAGTTCCTGTATAAGACACCGCTACTGCTCCAGGTGATCTTGTTAACGTTCCACCAGATGGCAGTCCGCTTAAAGCAATACTACCGGAAGTAACACTACAGGTTGGTTGGGTAACTGTTTCTAATACAGGTGTTGCCAGATCTATAACAAAATTAACCAAGGTCCTGCAAGCGGAATCACCGGAACAACCTGCATAATAAGAAGTTGTCCCAGCAGTATTAGTATCAATAAGACCGGAACCACTGACCCCTACAGGGTTAAATGATGCTCCCGAGCCAATTTTTGTTCCTCCTGAGGCTACCGTATACCAATCTATTGTTGCTGGTAAAGTATAATTTACTGTAATCGTAACATCTGTGATATTTGCATCAGGATTAACTTCTGGATTATTAAAAACTTCTCTAAAGTCGAAGACCCAATCACCTGATGGGTTTCCGGTACCCCATGTTCCAAAAGGAATATTACTTGCATCGCCGGCACTATTATTTTCAGCAACAATAGCAGGAAGAGGATTCAAATCAGTTTGCACTGCACCAACTGCTAAAGGCGGAGTTACCCTGACCATCAACTCACTTTTAAGAGAAGGAGCAATTGCCGTAAAACTTATCTTAACATTTGTAGCTGTTACTACAGCTCCGTCCGGTAACGAAGGAAAAGTTATAGTAATGTTTGTATTTCCAGCACCTCCATAAAGTCTGCTATTTGATCTTCCGCCGCTACCACTGGCAGTCGTAGCGGTTTGGGCAAGTGCAGCACATGCAGATGAAGCGGTTAAAAAGCCGGAACCTCCCTTACAAATGGTAACACCGGTTACAACAAGAGGAGATTTATTTATTACAAAATTCACCTTTCTTCTACAAGCAGGGTCACTGGAACAAGCCTCATAATAAGAAGTAGTACCCGGAGTATTAGTATCAATAAGACCGGAACCACTGACTCCTACAGGATTAAATGATGTTCCTGAACCAATTTTATCTTCTCCGGAAGCCGTTGTGTACCAGTCTATCGTTGCTGGTAAAGTATAATTTACTGTAATGGTAATATCTGTGATATTTGCATCGGGCATAACTTCAGGATTATTAAGAGCTTCTTTAAATTCGAAAAGCCAATCTCCTGATGGGTTTCCAGTGCTCCATGTTCCTAAAGAAATATTACTTGCATCACCAGCACTATTATTTTCCACAACATCAGCAGGAAGAGGATTCAAATTAATTTGCTCTGCGCCAACTGTTACAGGGGGAGTTACCTTAACCAACAATTCACTTTTTAAGGAAGGAGCAATTGCCGTAAAACTTATGGTAACATCTGTACCTGTTACTATCGCTCCGGCCGGTAACAAAGGAAAATTTATAGTAATGTTTCTATTTCCGGCACCTCCATAAGATATGCTATTTGATCTTCCGTTACTACCCCTTGCAGTCATAGGGGTTTGAGCAGTCGCAGGACAGATAGATAAAGCGGTTAAAAAGCCGGAACCTCCCTGACAAATGACAACATCGGTTACAGCTGGAGGATCATCATGAATCACAAAATCTACCTTTGTTCTACAGGTGGGGTCACCAGAACAAGCCACATAATAAGGAGTCGTGCCCCCAGTATTAGTATCAATAAGACCGGAACCACTGACCCCTACAGGATTAAATGAGGCTCCTGAACCAATTTTGGCTCCTTCGGAAGCCGTAGTATACCAATCTATCGTTGCCGGTAAAGTATATTTTACTGTAATGGTGACATCTGTAATATTTGCATCGGGCATAACTTCAGGATTATTAAGAGATTCTCTAAATTCGAAGCGCCAATCTCCTGACGGGTTTCCGGTACCCCATGTTCCTAAAGGGATATTAATTGCACCACCAGGGTTATTATTTTCAGCAACAGTAGCAGGAAGAGGATTCAAATTAGTTTGCACTCTATCAACTGTTACAGGGGGAGTTACCCTAACCAACAACTCACTTTTTAAGGAAGGAGCAATTGCTGTAAAACTTATCGTAACATTTGTAGCCGTTACTACCGCTCCATCCGGTAACGAAGGAAAAGTTATAGTTATGTCCCTATTTCCTCCACCCCCATAAGATACACTATTAGATGCTCCGTCATTACCACTGGCAGTCATAGGGGTTTGGTCAATCCCAGCACAGAAAGAGGACGCGGTTAAAGAGCCGGAACCTCCCTTACAAATGGTAACACCGGCTGCAACAGGACAGTTTCCATTTTGTGCTGTGGTTTCTTGTTGAGCTAAAAGTACCGGACTAGTAAAGCAACCAATCAAAACAAGAAAAAAAAGTATTTTTTTTATCATAACTCTAGGGGCTTAAGTTTTTCTTTGATAATAATTTGGCTCAAAACTACAACCCATGTATAGAATCCACAATCACCAATTTTGGTGATTTTTTTGACAACCTTATTTTCTTAAAATGCAAAAAAAATCCACTCCGAAAAACGGAATGGATTTTTTGAAATGAATTTTTATTTATGATTTACTGAAAAATAACTTTTCTTGTCGCTGTAAAATCATTTGCCAAAGTAACTTTTACCAATAAAACCTGATTTGAAGATGCTAGGTTTTGAATTTGTAATTCTGTGTTACCTACTTTCTTTTTGTTGTAAAGCATTTTTCCTGACACATCATACACGGTAACTTCTTTAATGTTTTCTTTTGAAGATTGCACTGCAATTACCTTGTCTTTTATAGAAACTAAGATCCCGTCTTTAACGTTTTCAAAATCTCCGACACCCAAAGTTTTACTGGTGTAACGCAATACCAAACGTTCAGTAAAGTCCCCCACCTCGGTTTTAAAAGTATAATTACTTTGTGTTAAATCGTGAATAACACCGGTTGTTTTATCTTCAATATAAATCTTCTGATTAGACATTTTACCATCAACCTCGTCTATCGCAATTGTAAAATCCCCTGCAACGGCAGTACGGTAACCTAACGCAACAATATCAGCATCTGTAAATGGTAAGGCACGTCCCTGAATTACAAATTTATTCGTATTACTTACACTATAAAAATCCAAATACTGGTTACCATCAAGAGTTAGACCATCATATAAGGTTTCATAGTCGTTAGTTGCGCCTTCTATATAACCTAACAATAATTGTTTAAATGCCCCGGTTGTACTGGTCATGTTTAACCAGATACGATTCTTTTCTATAGTAGCCTTTCTTGAAGCATTTCCAGGTCTGAAAAACTGACCGTTATCTGTTGCCCCTAATCGCATGGCATTGGTAAACAATATTTTTCCTGCAGCCTTAGTCGTTAGAAAAAAGGACTGCCCGGCCGCAATTTCTCCCGTTGGCTTATCACCACCCGATTCCGCTGCTGTCGCTCCAGTTAGATTGAATGAAGCATAATCATCCGAAGTATACTGATTACTTGCAACAGGTTTTGCCGGTGTGTTGTGCGTCCAGAAATAAAGGGTACCATTTATTACATTTTCATTTGTTTTTATAAACCCTTCTATGCCCTCTGAAACAAACCTCTCTGCGCTTAAAGCCGACGGGTAAGGATTCCCTATCAAATAATTTTTGCCTGAAGCCAGCATTTCTGTTTCTATATTTCCATTGTTCGGAACTCCTTTAAAACTTGCCGGATAGGCTGTCTTAGAACTATTCGAATAACCTGACGGGGCACGAATAATGTACCCTTTACCTACCACCATATTGTCATTCCTGTTCGTTCGTACCCACTGTGTACCATCGAAACCATAATACATAGTACTAGGCGTTGAAGGCGAAAGATTAATTAAGGTTTGTGGACTTACCGGAGTTGACCAATATACATAATCTTTTAGCAATATAGGAGGAGTGGTACGCTCGTAAGTGATATCACCAGTATTGGTTACATTATTGGTTTGTACTAAAGCCGCTGTATTCTTGAAAGTCAACTGACCATTAGTTGTTACAGAATTGGTAACCTTTAAAGTATTACCAGATGATATCACCACATTAACACCTGAATTTACTGTACAGGAACATCCATTTATGTCACCTCCCGAAGTATAGTCACTTGCAAAAACAAGTATTTTATCTATGGCCGGCGGGCTGCTCCAAGCTCCTGAGCTGTAGGTAGCTACTACAGGAGGCATATTAATTGTAATACCCGTCGTTGCCGTTGATGTACAGGTCGCATTTGCTACTGTATAAGTATAATTTCCTCCTGCAAGATTAGTATCTGTTGCGGTAGTACCGGAATACGGAACTACGACCGCTCCTGGTGATCTTGTTAAAGTTCCACCTGAAGGTAATCCACTTAAAGCAATACTACCAGAAGGAACAGTACAGGTTGGCTGTGTAACGGTACCTGTTACCGGTGCTGCCGGAATCTCATTTATAACAAAATTAACCATCGTTCTACAAGCGGGATCACCTGAACAAGCCACATAATAAGGGGTTGTACCTACTGTATTGGTGTTCATGAGACGAGAATCGATACCAACCGGATTGAACGAAGCTCCAGAGCCAATTTTTGTACCACCGGAAGCAACTGTATACCAATCTATTGTTGCCGGTAAGGTATAATTAACCGTAATAGTAATATTTGTAATATTTGCATCAGGATTGGCATTATCTGCATAAGTTTCTCTAAATCTAAATATCCAGTTTCCTGTTGGGTTTGTACTTCCCCAACTTGCTAAAGGAACATTTGTAGCGGTACCACCATTCCCTGAAGAAGGACTTATATCATTTATTGCTGCCCCCATAGCTGTCGGAGGTTCAATTCTTACACGTAATTCACTTCGGTACGAGTTTCCATTAGTATTAAACGTTATTATGGCATTAGTACCGGTGACTACAGCACCAACAGGTAATGAAGGAAAATTAATAGTAATATTAGCATTTCCAGCATCTCCATAATTTACAGTCCTGGATGTACCTCCAGAGCCACTTGCGCTAATAGGTGTTTGGGCAACAGCTGCACAAGTCGCTGAAGACGTTAGAGAGCCAGTGCCTCCCTGACAAATGGTAACTCCGGTCGCTACAGGATTTTTAATTGTCACCGTTCCTGCTGAAGAAGCTACCACCGGACAGCTCATATTTTGTAATACAGCTCTATAAGATGTTGTAACATTAACATTTGTTGCCGTTAAACTTGTTGTTGTATTTGCTATTGGGGTAATAACAGAAGTAAAATTATCCGTTGATGACTCCCATCTTACAACGCTTCCAGTATTTCCGGTTAAGTTAAAGATTGTACTGTTAGTTCCTGCACACACGGTATTATCACCTGTAACTGTACCCCCTATAGTAGGATATACCGCCACTGTTAATTGGAATGTGCTTGTACAGCTTCCTGTTGTTGCCGTAATATTGTAGATCACATTTTGTGTTGTTGCTGCTGTAGTAGTCAATGTACCGGTTATACTTGTCGGGTTACCTGAACTGGCTGCACGACCACTTACAGTAGCTGGTCCAGTTGGGGCTGACCACGTGTATGTAGTTCCTGCTGGTACAAGCCCGTTTGTTCCATCAACCGGAATAACACTAAAAGGGGATCCTGAACAAGCATTAGCTGACATATTTGTAATGGCTGCTCTAGGATTTGTCGTAATAGAAACGGGACCACTGTCGTAACTACACGCTGCATTTGAAGCTGCGGATACTTTACGTCTATAGTATACCGTTGTTGCTACGGAAGGTGTAAAGGCAACTGGAGTATAATCTTCTGCATTAAAACCAGTTCCTGTAGTTGCATCTGTCCATGGTCCTGAAGCAGATGATGAAAATTGCCATTGAAATCTAATAGACGGATTGGTTGTTCCTCCATTATATGCATAATTCGAACCATCAAGAGTTGTAGTCGATCCTCCACAAACTGCTGAAGTGGCAGGAGTTATTGTATTTGCACTACCATCAGCAGGAGTAATAGTAAAATTAGATACGTTACCACCATTTTTTTCATAATACTCTAATACTAAATCACTGTTTCCGGTCAAACGCACCAATACATTTTGGAAAGCCGCTGAACTCTGTTGATTCCATTCGTTTAAAACCAGCACCCCATCGACATAAAGTCGTACCCCATCATCACCGGTAATGCTAACAAAATAACAACCTGCAGCTAATGTCGAAAGCATTCTGTAACGTACCGCAAATGTATCAGTTCTTACACTCTGTGAAGTCCCTGCTGCAATAAAAGCAAAGCATGTGTCATTTCCTCCAAAACCTTGAGAAAAAGCAGTTGTACCACTTGTAACAGTATTTGCCTGAGTAAAATAACCCAAATAATTAGCAAAAGCATCAGCATTAGAAGGAGGCACAGGCACCTCAGATCCGTCAGAAAAATCATAAACATGACCTATCCATGAGTTTGTCCCTTTTGCGCTTTGAGAATCTACACTATTACTTCCACCTGTGAAAACCACAGAAATATTAGCTTGCGTATTTGATCCTGTAGAAGCACTATTACAATTCCCACTATTGTTATATTGAACATATAATACTCCGGTAAATGTTGCAGTCCAGTTGGTTATTGTTGCAGCAGTATCGTCTGCCGATGCTCTCGCTGTTCCCACATCTGTCCCCGTACTGCTACTGTTAAACAGTGTAATTCTTTTTCTAAAACCTGTGCTAGTTGAAGTGGCAGAGATTGTATACGTCAACCCTTGGATAACATTTACAGCAACATATCTCGCTAAAGGAACATTTGAGAATGTAACTCCTCCAACATTAGTTCCGGAAACTTCCCTGTTGTAGCAAATAGATGTTGTACTTCCGAATTGTGTCCCTCCAAAGTTACACTGTCCATAATTTATAAGATACGTAAAAAACAATACAAAACTTAAGAGTAGTTTTCTATTCATGGGGCTATGTGGTATTTATTTAAATTTGTTTTGGGCAATAAAATTAAAAGCTAAAGTTAAAATCCTGTTTGACAGAACTATAATAAACTGTTAATTTTGTGTACAAAAATATTATAATTCCCCACATATACAACATTTTAACAAAAGACTTTTCTGAGAAAAACAAAAAAAATAGTTGTGTTTTTAACATTTAAATGACTATTTTTAGCCGTAATCGTTAAAAAGAAAGAAAAAAGCCATGAATTCAATCTGCACTCCAAAAGAGGCTTTACTTAAGTTAGAACACTACTGTGCTTATCAGGAACGTTGTCATGCCGAAGTGGTATCCAAACTGTACAGCTTAAAAATGACTGCCGATGAAATCGATAGTATTGTGGTTCAACTGATTGAAACCAATTTCTTAAACGAAACCCGATTTGCCTGCAGCTTCGCCAGAGGAAAACATCGTATGAAACACTGGGGCAGAATTCGAATTACCAATGAACTGAAGGCAAAACAAATTTCCTCAGCCAATATTACGCTGGCTTTAAAGGAAATTACGATCGAGGAATACGAAACCACTTTTGACCAGCTTTCTGAACGATGCTGGAACAGCATATATGAAAAAAACACCCTAAAAAAGCGAAAAAAATTCTGCGATTATATGCTTCGTCGCGGCTACGAAAGTTTTCTCGTTTACGATAAAGTCACTCTACTCGAAAAAGAATCATAGCCGATAAAAGACTCCGACTTAAATTGATTGTTTCACCTTTTTCTTTTAAAAATCACCCCATACCAGCTTCTTGTTTTCTTGTGAATTCTTTAACCAAAAGACGTTTTCTATAATTATTACCTTAAAAACAGTGCCGTTTTGATTACTATTTTACGACTTTTCTTATATTTCAAGATGATACTTTATAAGAAATAACCCTAATTACCGTTTTTCACCATGCATTTTGTCGACTATTTTGACATTTTGTCGATTAAATGATCGTTACGAAAACCTTCATATTCCCAATCACGTATGTGTATCTATCTTTGCCCGGGCAAAAAAATTATCCTGTTCCGGCATAACAAATTGTATAGAATACACCTACTATGAAGAAAACTTTACTTTTTAAAACACCTTCTTTTCCCTTTAATCTTTCGTCAAAAAATTTTAGTTCCGATAGAAAAATTAACTTTTTTTCAGCTATAAACCCCCCCCTCGAAGCCACAAAAAATCACTTTAAATTACTCGTTACTCTTGTTCTATTTATCAATGCCAGTAATTCGAATGCGCAATGCAACTCTGGTGCAACAGCAGGCACAGTAAGCAGTAATAACAACAAATTATGTGTAGGAGTTACAGAAGGGTTCTGGTCGGCTGGAGGATGGGACTCTGGCACCTGGTCTTCATCAAACCCTTCAGTTTTAGAAGTTATAAGCTCAAGCAAAGGAAACGCTACTATCAAAGCGTTAGCACCTGGAGTTGCAAATGTAATCTACACCTTAACGCAACCAAATTGCTCTACCGTTAAAACTTCCCAAAAGCAAATCACTGTTTATGAAGCTTTAGGAACTACTGGAGAAATTACAGGATTTACACCACAGTGCCCTGGAAACACAGGACAAGTTTATTCCATACCTCCTGTAGCAAATGCAACCAAATACGACTGGAAACTACCATCTGGTTGGGTTATTACCGCGGGAGCTAATACCAACTCCATTACAGTAACCACCAGCTCAACTGCAGGAAATCTTAAAGTCGAAGTATCTAATGATTGCAGAACAAATGAAGCCAAATACCTATATGTTAATATCACCAACGGAAAAACAGCAAAACCTACTATTACTGCAAGCGGACCAACGACTTTTTGCCAGGGAGGCAGTGTGGTATTGACTTCAAGCATTGAAGACAATTACCTTTGGTCAAACGGAGAAACTACCAGAAGCATAACGGTTACAGCACCTGGAACCTACTCGGTAATTACAAAAAAAAATGATTATGTATGCCCAAGCAATGCCTCAAACAGTATAGCTGTCAATGTACAAGCAGGATTAACATTCACCAATCAACCGCAGGACTTAATTGCTTGTGAAGGTCAGTCCGGAACCTTTAGCGTAACCGCATCAGCCTCGAATGCAACCTACCAATGGCAATATTCTGCCAATGGCTCAACGAACTGGACTAATACCAATGGGGTTCAGGGTGTATCAGGTCATAATACGGCAACCTTAAATTTGGCCAACCTTCCTTTGTCCTATAGTGACTACTATGTACGTTGTGTCGCAAGAAGCTCAACCACTTGTCCTGCCAATACTAACACAAACTCAAATACTGCTAAACTAAGGGTTAACCCATCATTAAAAATCACCTCACAGTCAACTGCTACTCAGACCAAATGCATCAATGATACCTTTACACCTATGACTGTCACAACTACAGCATCCGGGGCCTTAACCTATCAATGGTTTAGTAATACTACTGCAAACACAACAAACGGAACATCATTAGGAACCTCAAATGGAGCCAGAACCAATAGTTACACTCCGCAAACAACAACAGTGGGAACATTGTATTACTATGCTATCGTATCATCGAACTGTGGAACAGCAACAAGTGCTATATCAGAAGCTATCATCACAAAAACAACACCTGCACCAACAGTAGGAACCATTAAGCAGCCTACCTGTACTATACCAAGCGGAAGTGTTGTTCTGCAAAATATACCTTCATCAGGAAAACTGGTGGAGTCACGTGGAACTGTCTACAATTATACAACCTCCGGAACGACATACGAAATTACAGGATTAGCTCCGGGAACCTATAGATTTGCCATCGATGACAATTGTGGAAAATTATATTCTTCAGATATTGTTATTCAGACAGCAAATACCTGGAATGGAAATCAATGGTCTAATGGAACACCAACCGTAAACGATCCAATTCAGTTCACAGGAAATTATACGGCAGAAACAGATCTTAACGGGTGTTCCTGTAAAATTGACAATGGAGCAACGGTAACTATAAAATCAGGAATAACCTTAACTATTGCCAATAGTATAGACGTTAACTCCGGATCTTTAGTTTTTGAAAACAATTCCAGTTTGATACAAAAAAGCAGCGCTAAGAATACAGGAAGTATTTCATACATCCGTACAAGTCCGCCTATATTTCAAAAAGATTATTTGTATTGGTCTACCCCGGTAACTCCACAAAAATTAGTAGACGTTTCTCCTTCTACGCCTGCCAATTTTTACTATGGCAATGATGGTACACAATGGGTACGAACCAATAGAGAAAGCAATATGATTGTTGGAAAAGGCTACATTATTAGAGGGCCATCGAATTACACCAATACCAACAAACAAGAGTTTACTGCAACTTTTAAAGGAATTCCAAACAATGGAGATCTGGAAGGAGAATTGCTAACTGCTACGCAAGCTCACCTGATCGGAAATCCTTATCCGTCTGCTTTAAGTGCCGATCTACTTTTAAAAGAGAATCCAATGTTAAACGGAACGCTTTATTTCTGGACGCACAACACTCCGGCAAAACCTGTAGCAAGTAATCAGTACAGTGCTGATGATTATGCTTCATACAACCTTAGTGGAGGAGTTTCGGCAAAATCAGATAAACAGCACAATAATGATCCTGCAAAAGACAAAGGCACTAAACCAACGGGCAACATAGCAGCCGGGCAAGCCTTTTTTGTAACGACAAATGCTGCAGGAAAAGTCAAGTTTAACAATGCCATGCGATTGGGCGGATCGAATAACGGTCAGTTTTTCAGACCAGGAAACACCTCAAAAGAGGCGGCTATAGAAAAACATCGCGTTTGGCTAAACATGACTAATGCAACGGGAGCTTTTAAACAATTGCTGGTAAGTTACATTGAAGGAGCAACCAATGACTTTGAAACCAATTACGATGGATTAACTTTTGACGGTAACCAGTATTTGGATTTTTACACTACAGATCAAAAAAACAAATATGTAATTCAGGGACGTGCTCTGCCATTTACAGATACAGACCTTGTTTCGCTAGGATACCGCACAACAGTTGCAGGTGATTTTACTGTTGCAATTGATGAAGTAGACGGAAACATGAGCAATCAGGCCATTTACATTGAAGACAAAGCTACCGGAACAGTACATGATTTAACACAAAGCAATTATACTTTTAAAACCGAAGCCGGTACCTTTACCGAACGTTTGACACTGCGTTACAAATCAGGCAAAACTTTAGGTACAGGAGATTTTGAAAACATCGAAAATGGTATTCTTATTTCGACTGGAAATAAAACCATTCAAATATCTTCATCAAAAGAAACCATTAAACAAGTGGTTATTTTTGACATTACAGGCAAACAGTTATACAGTAAAAACAAAATAAACAGTACAGAACTTCAAATTCAAAATTTACCGGCTGCCAATCAGGTTTTATTGGTGAAGGTCACTTTGACCAATGATTTTACCATTACACGAAAAGTGCTGTTTCAGTAATCGTTGATTCGTTCTATAAAAAAAATCCATTTGCTGTGGCGAATGGATTTTTTTATTATGAGGTTTCAAAAGGCCTAATTATGGTTTTTCGATCAAAACGCTAACTGCATTCCCTCCAAAACCGACTGCATTAATCAATATTCTTTTAATCGGTTTTGTTTGTTTTTGTTCTTCTCCGAAAGGCACTCCAATAAAAGTATCGTGCTGAAACATCAAAAGTGCCAACTCTAAACTCAATATACCAGATGCTCCAAAAGTATGCCCGATTTTCCATTTATTGGTAGTTAGCAAAGGCAGCTGAGTCCCAAAGACCTTTTCAATAGCTCTCACTTCTGTTAAGTCTCCTTTAATCGTTCCGGGAGCATGCATCACAATTGCATCGACCGATTCAGGAGCCACATCTTTTAAAGCCATTTTCATTGATTTCTGAAAACAGGTAGCTTCCGCAGAAATCGAGATATTGTGTTCTAAAATTTCGGTTGCATAACCAACTCCTGTTATATATGCAACTGCATTTTCTTTCTCACCGGTTTCCAGACAGCAAACTGCTGCACCTTCCCCCAGAATCATAGTATTCTGAGTTTTCTCAAAATCGAAAGCCAAATTAGGCCACAATTCCGTTTCCTGATCGATTCTCGAATATATTTTAAGCGCTCTCATCTGAGCAATCGTAAAATCAGTCAATGGCGCTTCGCTTCCTCCTACCAAAAATTTATCGGCCATATCTGATTTCAACCACGCCACACCATTCAGCAAAGCATGAAGTGCAGTTGAACAGGTTATAGAATGTGATATTTCCGGGCCAACACTCTGCAGATCGTGAGCAATCCAAGAAGATATATTTCCTAAGGTTGTTGTTGGAGAAGCTAAAGTTTGAGCTTTTCCTGTATCGATGTATTCTTTATAATGTTTTTCGAATAAATCTGTTGCCCCTCGAGACGAACCAATATTAATTCCGAAAATAGCATCTGAACTCCACCCTGCCTGCTTAACCGCTTGTCTTGAAGCCGCCAAAGCAAACAAAACCGAATCGTCCAGAAATTTATACTTAGGATCAGACTCTCGTATTTCCGAAACAATTTGTTTGGACTCAGCATCCAGAGCAGCGACAGAAGTTTCCTGTTGGTCTAAAAACTGCTTCGAAAAACAATGTTGACGATCAAGGTACTTTTCCCACACTGATTTCGCATTATTTCCCAAAGGTGAAATAGACGAAAAAGCTGTTATAGAGATTTTTTGTGTATTCAAAATATTTTATTTAATCGCAAAATTAAACCATTTCAATGGCTTCTTCTATGGTTTTATATACTTTTTGAAGCTGCTCATCACTCATGATATACGGAGGTAAAATGTAGACGATATTTCCGACAGGGCGTAAAACCACACCTTTGTCAATAAAGAAATTATAAAGCTTAGTTCGCATTGAACCGTAATAACTCTCTTCTGAATCTGATTTGATTTCAACTGCAAAAATAACCCCCAATGTTCTGGCAGTAGTTACTTTTGAATGCTTCTCGATTTTCTTCTGAAAATCCAAATGACTCTTATGAATTCTTTCAATGTTAGCCTGCATTTCGTCCGTATGCAACAAATCAATGCTCGCCAAAGCTGCAGCACAACCAGTAGGATTTGCAGTAAAAGTATGTCCGTGAAACAAAGCCTTATTGATATCGTCATCATAAAAAGCATCAAAAACCTCTTGTGTAAAAGTGGTAATTGCCATCGGGATTGTGCCTCCCGTTAATGCTTTAGACAAACACATCATATCCGGAAGTTCGGTCACATAATCCATTGCAAAGGTTTTTCCTGTCTTACCAAAACCCGTCATTACTTCATCGGCAATGGTAAGAACATTATTCTCTTTGCAAATTTGAATCAGTTTGACCAAGGCCTCCGGTTCGTACATCACCATTCCGGCAGCACCCTGTACCAAAGGTTCAAAAATAAAACCGGCACAACTATGATTCTGAATAACATTTTTCAAAGCATCAAAGCTTTCCTGCTCCTGCCCTTTTACCGGAACCGGAATTCTCACTACATCAATAAACATTCCCTGAAACGCCTGTGTATAAAAAGAGATACCACTCGCTGCCATCGCCGCAAAAGTATCTCCGTGAAAAGCATTTTCAAAAGCGATGATTGTGGTACGTTTTTCCCCCTTATTGAAAAAGAACTGCAAAGCCACTTTTATAGCTACTTCAACTGCTGTTGAACCATTATCAGAAAAGAAGATCTTCTGCTGATTTTTAGGCAGGATCTCAATTAGTTTCTCCGCTACTTTAACCGCCGGTTCGTGTGTAAACCCCCCAAACAATACATGCTCTAAAGTAGTTAATTGTTTGTAAATCGCATCGGCTATAAATCGGTTACTATGTCCAAATGGATTCACCCACCACGAGGCAATAGCGTCAATATATTCCTTGCCGTTCTCATCCCAAAGCAGCGCACCTTCACCTTTGGAAATTGCAATTGGAGCCTGTGCTGTTTTATGCTGTGTATACGGATGCCAAAGATATTGGCTGTCTTTTTCTGTTAATGTCATATCTTGTGAAATGTTTTTTGTAAAATGTGAGATGTGAAATGTTTTTTGTTAGATGAAAGCATTTGACTTTTCACAAATCACATCTTACATTTCACATTTCACCTCTTACAATTGTAATAAATTCTCTCTAAACAAATCGGCGTATTCCCGGATTACATTCTGATCAAAATAGGGTTCTTCATCAATTCTTCCGATACATTTTATTCCGGTTTTATTCAGAATTAAACTTTCAGTCGATTTGTTTTCACTTCCGCTGAAAATGATTCCTGCAACTTTAAATCCACGATTTTGAATCGCTTCAATCGTTAACAGTGTATGATTGATACTTCCCAAATAATGTCTTGAAACCACAATTACTTTATAATCGGCTTGAATTAGATCAATAATAGAATCGGTTTCATTCAACGGAACAAAAATCCCTCCTGCCCCTTCTACTACCAAATGATTATCGGTTTGAGGTTCCGTAATCATTTTTAAATCGATCGTAAGCCCATCAATTTCTGCTGCCAGATGAGGGCTTGCCGGTGTATTTAATTCGTATGCATTCGGGAAAAATTGAGATTTCGAATTTGAAATTTGAGACTGTACTTTGTGTGTATCACTAAAATTCAGATCTCCGGCCTGAACTGGCTTCCAGTAATCAGCCTCTAAAGCTTCAACAACGATTGTCGAAGCAACGGTTTTACCAACATCTGTTGAAATTCCGGTTATAAATATTTTCATCCTTCTTTTGTTTCGCAAACATTCACAAAAAACAATTATGCTTTCTGATATCGAATAATGTTTTCCTGATAAATATCTGCTTAATATTGGATGCAAAAATACCAATAAAAATAAACCCATCACGTATGATGGGTTCTATTTAACTTACTCTTCTTTTAATTCGTCTATTACTTTCTTTATTTCTTTAGCATATTTTCCGTAAAAAAACTGAACCCACCATTCCAAAAACAATCCCATAAAAAGAATTGAAAAAAGAATAGATGAGAAAATGCCGATTATTTCTATACTGTTAAAGTCAAACAGAACAAAATTGGCGGCTTTAGAATTCTGATCGTAGATTAAAACCATTAAAAACACAATCATGAAAGGTGTCAAAGCAAATCCGAAAGTCTTATACAACTCCATATTCAGACGAATATCAAAATAAGTTTCATACAAATTATCCTTTGTTTTTAGAGCGGTATTATTTAATCGTTTATAGAAAAAATAAAATTTTGCCAAATAATAAATACAAACCGCGGTGAACATACTGAAAAGCAAGAAAAACGGAACAATGTACTTCTGTTCAAAATGAAAAATATACGGGGTAAATCCTATCAACAGTATTGAAACTATCTGTGCAATTAGCTCACTTTTTAAATTTTTTCTGATTCTGTCCAATGGCGTATTGGCTGATTGTATTTTTTCCAGATTATCCGGAAGAACAATGTGATCCGATTTATCATTGTTCCATGCGTTTTGTATATCGTTAAAATCCATATCCTTGATTTTTAATTATTTCTTTCAATTTTTCTTTTGCTCTGTTTAATTTCACCCTGGCATTTCCTTCTGAAATTCCTAAGTTCTCCCCAATTTCTTTATGAGAAAAACCCTCCAGCTGATAAAAAATGATCGCTTTATCTATTTTTTCGAGTTTTTGAACAGCTTTATAAAAATGGTCGATCTGACTTTCTTTGATGCGCGAATCTCCTTCATCGTCCTTAATATTCTCCGAAGCAATTTCGTATTTATCCACCTTTCGTTTTTCCTTTCTAAGAAAAACAATAGCTGTATTTATGGCCACACGATACATCCAGGTCGAAAACTGACTCTCATTCCTAAAGGAACCGTATGATTTCCAAAGCTGGCAAACGATTTCCTGAAACAAATCCTGTTGATCGTCAGAGTTATCCATGTACATTTTAGAAACCTTGTACAATATTCCCTTGTGACTTTCGATCCGATTTAAAAATTCCTGTTCTTTCTCTTTCAAAATACTTTATTGCATTACTGGTTTGACTTTGTACCCTGCTTTCTTTAATAAACTAATCACTCCATACTCTCCACCTAAATGTCCCGATCCTACAGCAAAAAACACACTTTGTTTTTTCATCAATTCCGGCATCGTTTTTACCCAATTCATGTTTCGCTGGTCTAAGATAACTTTATTTGTCTTTTCACTCCCCATTTTTTCATCTGTCACTACATCATACAATCCATTTATGTTTTCATTTTTATAAAAGGATACTGATTGAGACATTACTAAATCATTTAGCTGCTCCAGCATCATTAACATTTCATCATTGGTATAAGCATTTTCCAACATCTTTCCTTGAGATTTTACAGTTTCCAGACCACCAATTTCAATATTTCTTTTCTTTGCTTTCTCAATAAATTCCATTTCATAAAACTTAAGGTCTTTACAGCCAAAACTTTTAATCGAAACCAGGCTCATTACTGCGGTCAGACTATAAGCATCAACCTGTTTGACAGTCATTCCGGTTGCTTTTTGCAGAATCAAATCCAATTTTGACAATTGTTCCGGACTCAGCGTTTTACTTAACGGCTCTTTCCCCAATACCAATTGCTGCATATCCGCCATTTCTTTCGGGTCTGCTAAATCAACTTCCAACACTAATTCGTTTGAGGCTTCAAATGCTTTTTTTGCCTTTTCAGAAAGAAAATAATCTCCTGAACAAATCGCATGAATTGTACCGTACAAATAAGACGGTTTCGATAATCCGTTTCCAGTAACTTCCCATAAAAGCGAATTTTCAAGTTTTGGAAATTTTTTCTGTGCCTGTGTCGTTCCGCTAAAAACTAATGCGATTACTGCAATTGCTGATGTAAATAAATTTTTCATTTTGCTGATTGATTTAATGATTGATGATGATTTGATTATTTTGATTGATTGTTTTCTGATTGATGATTGAACAGGCACTATGATTTAGTATATTTTTTTCTTTGCCAGGAAGCCATTGAAGCTACAAAGAGACAAATCATAACTAAAAGCAATGCCATATTGGGTTTTTCTAAAAAAAATTGATTTACTAAAGCGTATCCTAATCCTGCAGAAGCCGCAAAGACAAATACGAAATGGAATACTTTTTCGGCAGTTGATGTTGAGTTTGGTTTCATAATTATTTTGGTTTTGTCAGTTTGATTTATGTTATTTTTAGATTTGATATTTAAAACTCCTGATTATTGTTTACTGTACTCTTCTTTTTTTGAAGACGCAAAAGTCGCCAGGAGCACACAGATTACTATCACCATAGAATCAGATTGTGGTTTTCCATAAATAAAATGACTCACTAAAGAATAAGATATCTGAACAGCAGTCAAAAAGATCACCAGATTACAGATTCCTTTTTTTGCTGAAATTGAAGTTGAATTTGTTTTCATAATTGTTTTGGTTTATTTGATTACGACTCGTAAGTAATCAAACATTCAAAACGTTACAAGATTTTTTAAACTTTTTTACAGAAGCCCATAGACAAAGGGCTGACGGAAGTTTTTTTTTCACGCAGAGATTCACCAAGAAAAAAAAGCTTCACAAAATAAATTTGTGAAGCTCTGTGATAAATTGGTGAATCTCTGTGAAACATATTACGCTAAAACACGAAGTTTCCCAGTAATTCTAAAACTTCGTTAATCTCTTTTTCTGAATTATAGCTATGAATACAAAAACGCAAGCGTTCCTGACCTTCCGGAACAGTTGGAGAAAGTATCGGTTTTACATCGAATCCTTTACCCTGAAGCTGTTCTGCGAGGCGTTTTACATTTTCGTTACCCGGAACAATCGCCGATTGTATGGCCGATTTGCTCCACACAAACATTGGCTTGAGCCCTAATACGTTTTTTTGTTGATTGAAAAACACAATATTCGTGCGTAACTTTTCGATGGTTGTTTTCTCTGCTTCCAATTGTTTGTACGCTATAAAAATTGTTGCAACAGAATGAGGTGACAAACCTGTAGTATAAATGAAGCTTCTGGCAAAGTTTACCAGATATTCTTTAAGATCTGTACTTCCCAAAACTACAGCACCATGACATCCCAAACCTTTTCCAAAAGTCATGATTCGGGCAAAAATTCTATAGTGCAAATTCAGGTATTGCATCAAACCTTCTCCTTTCTCACCAAACACTCCTAAAGTATGCGCTTCGTCAACCACCAGATAACAATTGTACTTCTCGGACAAGACTACTAATTCTTCTAAATTTGGACTATCCCCATCCATAGAAAAAACCGTTTCGGTCACAATATAAACCGTGGTATCCGGGAATTTCTGAATGAGACGCTCCAGATCTTCAAAATCATTGTGATTGAATTTATATGATTTTGCATTAGACATTGTGATTCCGTCACGAATAGAAGCATGACTCAATTCATCATACAATATGACATCATTTCGTTGCGGTACAGCGCTAAAAAAACCAACATTGGCATCGTAACCCGAATTAAAAATTAATGCCGACTCTGCCTCATGAAATTCTGCAATAAAGGTTTCTGTAATTTGATATAAAGAATGATTTCCTGAGATCAATCGTGATCCGGTTGCGCCGTTTTGAAAAATTTCATTTTCCAGCAAATAAGCATGAGTAAGCTTAAAAATAGATTCTGATTTTGAAAAACCTATATAATCGTTAGACGAAAAATCTATTCGGTTGCTAAAAACCGGTAATTTTCTAAGCGAATTATTTTGCTTTCTTATCTCTAATTTCTGATTCAGGTTCTCCGGTAATTTCATGAAAGCAAAGTTATAAAATTGATTCTAAAATAAACTATCCCATTTATTTCATACACCAATCGAGATTAATCATTCAAATTATACTTCTGCAAAACGATACCTTTAAGCAGCCCAAAAACAAAAACTAAAGCACAAAAAAAAGACTCCAATTACTTGAAGTCTTTTTAAATTTATTCTGAAACTGTCTTAGTCCACTAAAACAATTACTTTATTGTCTTTCATTTCAACAGTACCTGATGCAATCTCTAATGTATAAGTTTGCTCGTTTACTTTCGTGAATTTACTCGCTACATCTTTAGAAAAATTAAACTTTGCAGAAGCAATTTTAACTGTTCCCTTTTCTAAAATAGAGACGATAGGAGCGTGATTATTCAATATTTGGAAGCTTCCGTCAACCCCAGGCAATGTAACTGATGTTACTTCTCCTGAAAATAATTTTGCTTCTGGTGATACTATATCTAAAATCATTTTTTTTTAGTTTACAGTCTCAGTTTACAATCTCAGTACTGAATACTGTGACAGAATACTGAAAACTAGATTATGCTTCAGCTAACATTTTTTCTCCAGCTTCGATAGCATCCTGAATAGAACCTTTCAAGTTGAAAGCTGCTTCCGGAAGATGATCTAACTCACCGTCGATAATCATGTTGAATCCTTTGATAGTATCTTTAATATCAACCAATACTCCAGGAATACCTGTAAATTGCTCCGCTACGTGGAATGGCTGAGATAAGAAACGCTGAACACGACGTGCTCTGGATACTGATAATTTATCTTCTTCAGATAACTCTTCCATACCTAAGATCGCGATAATATCTTGCAATTGTTTGTATTTTTGAAGAATCTCTTTTACTCTTTGTGCACAGTTATAGTGCTCATCACCTAAAATATGTGGAGTTAAAATTCTTGAAGTAGAATCTAACGGATCAACCGCAGGATAAATACCTAACTCAGCAATTTTACGAGACAATACTGTTGTAGCATCTAAGTGAGCAAACGTTGTTGCCGGTGCCGGGTCAGTTAAGTCATCCGCAGGAACGTAAACCGCCTGTACAGATGTAATAGATCCTTTGTTTGTAGAAGTAATACGCTCTTGCATAGCCCCCATCTCTGTTGCCAAAGTTGGCTGGTATCCTACTGCAGAAGGCATACGTCCTAAAAGTGCTGAAACCTCAGAACCTGCTTGTGTAAAACGGAAGATGTTATCAACGAAGAACAATACGTCTTTACCTTGATCAGATCCTGCTCCATCACGGAAATACTCAGCGATAGATAATCCTGAAAGTGCTACACGTGCACGAGCTCCAGGTGGCTCATTCATTTGTCCGAAAACGAAAGTAGCTTTAGACTCTCTCATTCCTGGCATATCTACTTTAGATAAATCCCATCCTCCATTTTCCATAGAGTGCATGAAATCATCACCGTATTTAATAATTCCTGACTCTAACATCTCACGAAGTAAGTCATTTCCTTCACGTGTTCTTTCTCCTACTCCTGCGAATACTGAAAGTCCACCGTGACCTTTTGCGATATTGTTAATCAACTCCTGGATCAATACTGTTTTACCAACACCTGCTCCACCGAACAATCCAATTTTACCTCCTTTTGCGTAAGGCTCAATCAAATCGATTACTTTGATACCTGTGAATAAAACTTCTGATGAAGTTGACAAATCTTCAAATTTTGGTGCTTGTCTGTGAATTGGCAAACCATTTTCACCTGTTTTAGGCAATTCACCTAAACCATCAATCGCATCTCCAACAACATTAAATAATCTTCCGTATACATCCGGACCGATTGGCATTTGGATTGGATTTCCAGTTCCAACTACTTCATATCCTCTACTCAAACCGTCTGTAGAGTCCATAGAAATGGTACGAACCGTATTTTCACCAATGTGAGATTGTACTTCCAGAACCAATAATGTTCCGTCTTTTTTTGTGACTTCTAGTGAATCATAAATTTTTGGAAGTTCAACATCCTTACCGTTGAAAACTACGTCAACTACTGGTCCAATGATTTGAGCAACTTTTCCTATTACTTTTGACATTACTTATGTATTTATTAAATAGCTATTTAGGTTTATCGAAAATACCTCTTTTTTCAGAGCGCAAAGATAAATTTTTAAAATATAAAATCAATATTTTTTTTATAAAAAATACTACGATTTTGTTTGATTCTTAAAAGTCAGCCCTCAAATACCGAAAATAGCATTTTTAAAGTACAAAAAAAAAGCCACTGTGTTCTGAAAACAAGTGGCTGTTTTTATGAAAAAAAATAAATCTTAATTTATAACTTTAGGATAAAGGATCGGGTAATTCCCCACATCTACTCCTTTTAGGTTGGAACCGTATTTCGCATTAATAGACTCAATAAATTTATTGGCAATAAATGCATAACCTCTGGCTGAAGGATGAACACCGTCCAGAGAAAACACTCCTCCGAAAACAAATGCGCTTGTCAAAGTATAGCCATTGACAGAAATACCATTTGCAGTAGACAACTGTTTCATCAATCCGTCAGCATCTACTAATGCCAGTCCATTTGCTTCCTGAGCCGCTTTAATGGTTACATTATAGGCCACAGTAGCATTTTTGATCTCCGTTATCTCTGTTGGAATTAAAACATACTTATCTTGTAACGGATACGTAATCCCAAACTTATCCAATGGAGCAGGAGGTGCCATTCCAATTCCTGAATTTGCTGCTGTAGGTGCTGTACCAATTGCTGCTCTTGTACTCAAAAGTACCAAATCAGTAGCTTTAGCCTGACGCGCCTGACCAAAAACAGTACCATAAAACGCTGCTGTCTGCGCCCCTACTGAAGGTGTAAGCACTGCTGTAAGCTGCGCTGATAAATTAGTAAGCGATTCATCTTTTATCAACAAAGGATTTGCTGCAGTTAAAGACAGCAAATCAATTCTGTCTGTAACTCCAAGATAATTTAAGGCCCCTTTCAACGGACCGTATAATTGCGTATTAAGTGCATTAATCGTTGCTGTCCCAACAGCTGTATTCCCAGCACCCAAAAGAGAAACGGTTAATGGATTATAAGGAACTGTTGTAAAGTGCGGCAAGGTACTAATGTCCGGCAAATTGGCCACAACACCTTTTCTTCCATTCTTAGACAATTCTGCTGTCAGGTTTTTATAAGCAGCATCAAAAGTAGCCGGATCTGTAATTGGGTTTGATCCATCTCCTCCGGATGTAGCGTAACCTAAAACATCGTTACCCCCAATCCATAAAGAGAAAAAAGTAGGATTCTGCGCCAAAGCATCACCCAAAACTGTTGCTGAAGCCGAAGAAGCAATCCTGCCAAAGTAAGGATTACCACTGGCATATCCTGACAATGCCAAATGTGTTGCTTTTGCACCGGGAATCCCCATATTATTGAAAGCTCCTGTTAAACGCGCACTAATATCGGTGCCCGAAACTCCACTAACAGGAACAGGAGTACTTGTTGCCACATCTAAATACAATCTAACTCCTAAACTAGGTATCTGAACACCACCGGAGGAAAACCCTCCAATATTATCAGTCATGAAAGGAGTCGTAAAAGTACCGCCGCCTATCAATGCAAACTGTTGTGCCAAAATGTTAGGGTAGGCATTTGTCTGACCGGCCTTAAACAAAGCATTGTCTGAAAAACCTGCCGCGAACGAATCACCCAACGCAACATATTTTGAAAAATTCGCCTGTCCCGAAGTCAACGGCTGTCCGTCAGATGAATCTGACACCGTTACCGCATCATCACTATTACAAGCCATAAAGGTCACTGAAACCAAAAACAGCCATTTTAAATTTTTTACCATGATCTACTATATTTTTTGATTATCCTTTTCCAAATGCTGTATCCGGAAAAGCGAATAAAAGGTTTGTTTCGTCTATTATCCTAAATTACGGATTGATCGTCCAGGAAACAAAATATTGCTGACCGATATATCCTGCTCCAAGTACCTGAGCATATTCTTTTCCTCCAATATTCGAGGCTCCTAATTTGAAAAGTGATTTTAATTTTGGAAGTCCGTAATTAATCTGCGCATCAATTACAGTAGCCTCTTTAATGATACCATCTGCAAAAGTTGACTCCCATTTATACTCACTATTCCATCTTCCGCTTACACTGAATCCGAAGTTCTCGAATAACTTGTCATTTCCAAGAGACACTTTAACTCTGTGTTTTGGTGTGTTGAACCCGGCTTCAAAACTTGGATCTTTTGCCTGATCAAAATCAAACTGAGCATAATTATAATTTACTCCTAATTCAAAATTAGCAATCACTTTTTTAGAAAGACCAACTCCAAATCCGAACGATTTGATTTCAACATCTGTATTGGTATACAACTGATACGCTCTAGTATTCCCATTCTGAAGAGCATGAACTGATTGATAACCCGGATCTGTATCTCCCTTGGTAACATCAGGAGAATCCTGTGCCGTACCATAAAAAGGCGCTATAACATTTAGATTTCCAATAAAATGATTGTAAATATTATAATAAGCATTAAGATCGATTGAAACATCATTAATAAAAGAACGATACCCCAACTCAAATGCTTTAACTTCTTCCGGCTTTACATAGTTTACATTTGTTTTTCTTAAAAGTTTCGCCGCAGCTACAGGATCAGTTCCTGCCAAAGCAGCAAAAGCACTGGCTGAGCTTGCTGTATACGAATTACCATACGCATTCAGACCGGTCATTACGACAGTTGACCCTTTTGCAAAACCTTGACCCTTCGTTGTCGAAACCGGCAATGTCTCGGTAAAACGCAACAAGTTATCCGGAGCAGAACCGATTAGTACCGCATTCCCGATATTAAAACCAATATATTGATCCTGTGTAGACGGGTTTCTGAAACCGGTTTGAAACGAAGCTCTGAAATTATGATTCTTTTTCTCTCCTCCTGAATACACAAAAGATACTCTTGGTGAAAAATTACCATCGAAATTTTTTGATTTATCATAACGAATAGATCCTGTAAATTTCAATCTGTCTTCCATAAATTTCTTTACCAATTGTGTATAAGCACCATATTCTGTATAATTGATACCGCTATTTCCATCGGTATAGATTCTTCCATGAGAATTCAACTCGTACAATCGGAACGATCCACCCACCTGAATTTCGGCAAATTTTATCAAATCTTTAAAGTTGTAGTTGGCATCTGAATGGTAAATCTTTGAATTGTCTACCAGTTTTGAACCTGTAAGTACGCTTTCGTCAGCAATTACCTGATTGAATGCGTTCTTAAACGCTGCAGTACCTGGTAAGAAACGACCTGTATCTGCTGTAGCTCGTCCCGCTGCATGCGCTTGCTCAGGAGTTGCCCCTCCTAAAGTAGCCTGAACATAAGCCCCGGCATACTGACCAAACCAGGTTTTATCATCTTTCCATTTTCTGTTGATATTAATCCCGGTAAAGCCCATATCATAAGAATCTCCTCCATCTTCTGTTGTCATATATCCTCTCGCAAAGAAATTCTTTCCTTTAAATTCAATTTTGTGCTGCTGCATAAAAAAGTTGTTCAGATAATATCTGTTTGCACCCTGATAAACGGCATTTCCGAAACCAAATTTACTTTGCCAGATAATTTCCAAACGCTCATCACCAAATGGTCTTCCATGAAAAGAGAAGTCAATTTTAGTATTTCCGGCTTTATTATTAGTAAGATCTACTTCGTTATACCCTGTTCTGCTGACATTTTTACTAGGTAATAAATTTACTGCCGAAGCAGGAATAATTCCTAAAGCAGCCAGTGACTGTCCAACACCTTTTAAGTTAGTCGAAACTTCATCACCATAAACGTTAATTCCATCATAATTGATATTACTTCTGTCAATTCCCGGAATAGTTTTGTCGTTATAATTTGTAGCGTACCAATCGGTAGCCTCCATATAAGTAAAGTTTGCTTTGGCTGCGAAATATTTATTAAACGCATGCGCGAATCGCATTCCAAAATCGTAGTAATTATTAGTACCGGCAGCCTTTTGTGAAGTTACTCCGTATTTAAAGTAAGCCGATGCCCCCTGATAGGTAAACGGGCTTTTACTGTTCATGAACATAATTCCGTTAAAAGCATTTGCTCCGTACAAAGCAGAAGATGCACCCGGCAAAAGCTCTACACTCTGAACATCTATTTCCGAAATACCAATCATATTCCCCAATACAAAGTTCAAAAGTGGAGAAGAGTTGTCCATACCGTCAACTAACTGCATAAAACGAGTATTGGCTACCGTTGCAAAACCTCTTGTATTGATCGATTTAAAAGACATACTACTGGTATTCATCTGTACCTCTTTTAAATTTTCCAGACCATCGTAAAAAGAAGGAGAAGCAGTTCTCTTGATATCAACGATTCCCATTCTTTCAATAGTTACCGGAGATTCGAGAACTCTCTCAGGTGTTCTGGAAGCGGAAACCACAATTTCATTCAATTTGGTTTCCTCATCTTTTAAAATTACGTTTATCTTTTGACTTGCACTGGTAACATTAATCGTCTTAGACTCGAAACCTACAGCTGAAACCTTAATTGAATAAGGCAGCTTAGCCGAAGTGCTTAATTTAAATGTACCATCAAAATCCGTAGAAGTACCGTTTGAACTTCCTACTACGACAATATTGGCTCCAGGAATAGGTTGTTTAGCACCGTCTGTAACAGAACCGGTAATTGAATTCTGCGCAAAAGATATTCCGCTGAAAAACAACATAATTAATAAATAGATTCTCATTTGGTTAGTTTTTGATTAGTTTTTGTTTCGTTTATACTACCAAAATACAAATAATTTCAATATGTATAAAAATTTGTTAAAAAAAATAAATATTTCACATAAAATTCACCTTAATTTTAACTTTTGCCAATTGATTTTATTAAATTAAACTCAAATATCAAACTTTTAAAACTCAAAATACTATGCATACATATTATTTTAAAGCAAAAAAATGAGGATATCATAAAAATACATAGGTGATAAAAAAAATATGGCAATTAAAAGAAAATCCGCAATACAATAATTAATTAACAGACCTCTTTCTCAAATACAAAAAATTTCGACAAACCAAACAAGTGCACTTATTTGGAATACCTAAACAGAAAGTATTTGAATTCAAAAAAAGTAAATTTTTCTACAAATATATAAATACAGTTTAAACTTACAAATTTTGTGTTAAAAAAATAAACCAAAAAAAAGCGAAATTTAAAATCTCGCTTTTTAACAGTAATGTAATCTTGTAATTATTACTCCTTTATTTTTATTTCTTCCATTTGATTTTCTAAATCCTTAATTCTCTTATTTTGCTCAATCATATAGAGGGTCATTTCTTCCATCTTCTTCAACAGATTCATGTTCATTTCTGCCAACATTAAACCGTTCTTCTCTATTTCTTTCGCTGATGGTATCTCAGGTAAATGGCTATTTTGTTTGATATACCTCTCCACTTCTTCTAATGATTTTAATTTGTAATCATTCGCAAAAACATAATCCGGAACTACACCTGCATTAACCGTTACTTTTATTTCTTGTGCATGAATATTTCCGGCAATGGTTAATTTTGAATCTGGCACTAATGTTCCAACTCCCACATTACCATTCGCAAGAATTGACATTTTTACATTGTAGTTTGTTATTAAATGTAAAGGGTGATTACTTTCTGTACCAACAAATCCACCACCACCATACCAATTTTCATTATGAGAAAAAACACCCACCTTATACAATCCATTACTCGAAGTTGCCAGAATTTTAGAATGTTGAGCTCCTGCAACATCCAATACTCTGCCCCAACCTTGTTCATTAGAAGGCTTCGTAGTACCAATTCCAACATCGCCATTTACATTTATTGCCATTTTAACACTTGAATTTGTAGCGAAATTTATCCCCCCATGATCTCCTCCCGGATGATTATTCGTTATATTAAGATCAAAATAACCCCCTAAACGATGCCCCGTACTACTATAACCTGAATTAACTTCAAAATCACAAGTGTTATGATAACCAAAACGCACTATACTACTTCCACCTGAAGCATTAGCTAACCTTCCAAATGATGCAATAACCTCATTTGTATTTGTATTAAAAGAATTTGAAACTTGAAATTTAGATGTGGGATTTAAAACTCCGACACCTACATTTCCATTTTCAATTCTCATAACATCACTACCGGTTTTATCTCCAAAACGAATTCCTCCATGCCAATGCAAATCCAAACCAGATGATCCCGGAACACTAAAGGTATTAATAGTATAATTAGCAGGATCTCCAAACCCCACTATAGGCAAACCCTGACTATACAAAGACGAAACTTGTAATAATACCAGCAAAACCGCAATCTTTTTTAAACTTAACAAACTCATATTCTTTTATTTTTTTACAATCTTAAATCATTCTCTTCTACATCAGTATCAATAAAGGATAAAATATAACCGTAATTCTAATAAATCTCAATTATATCACTCTCTTATTTGGCAAATACTTTTTCCTCAAGCATCCTGATTTTTTCATTTTGTTTCTCTATTTTCTTATTCTGTTCTATCATGTATAGCGTCATTTCTTCCATCTTCTTTAACAAACTCAAATTCATTTCTGCCAGCATCAAACCATTCTTCTCTATTTCCTTAGCTGATGGTATTTCCGGTAAATGGCTATTTTGTTTGATATACCTCTCTACTTCTTCTAATGATTTTAATTTGTAATCATTCGCAAAAACATAATCCGGAACTGTACCTGCATTAACCGTCACTTTTACTTCCTGTGCATGAACTTTTCCGGCTACGGTTAATTCTGAATCTGGGCTTGTCGTTCCAATACCTACTCTGCCATTACCAACCAAAGTCATTACATCAATTGGCGCTACATTGTCAAATCCTCCTTTATACAATTTAAACTTTAATTTATTTTGCGCTGCTGCTCCCGCAGTAATTGTAGCATCAATACCATGCCAACGATTTGCATAACTCGTACCACTTTCTAAATCTGATTTATGCCCATACTTTATCAGGTTATCAAAAGTACCGTCAATTCCCGTTTCTGTCAATTTAGATATTACCCCTAATACACTTAGCTTAGTTCCAGGCGTTAAAGTTCCAATACCCACATTTCCATACTGATTAATCCGCATACGTTCTGTACCAGAAGTCCCAAAAACAATATTACGATCCATATCAGGAACAGTAGAATATCCTGACATATCAATATATGATTTAGTCCATTGAGTCGTTCCGGCACCTGCAGACAGTCTTAGAAAACCGTCATCCATAAGATTACCGTGTAAACTATAACCTCTAATTTCCCCATATTCCATAGTTCCTGCCGAAATTACAGGTCTCGGTAAAACATTATACAAACCGCTATTGATACTTATAGACCCCTGTGCATTTATCCTCGTACTGACAAATAAACAAATGCAAACAATCTTAAATAAATTATTCATACAAATTCTTTTTATTTTAATTAATTCTCTTTATGACACTAAAATTCTCTTCCTAAAAAACATCGAAAAGCATAAAAATTAAAGGCAAAACAACAACAATTATACTCTTCAAAAATGATTAAAATATTTCGCGCAAACTTATAATTACATTCTTAATTTGTAAAATTTGCGATAAAAAATGTTTCAAAAAAAGCGAGACATAAAATCTCGCTTTTAACATTTTATATAGTTAAACCATTTTACTAATGAAAACTAAACAAGAAACTAGTTACTCATTCTTTTAGAATCAATTAGTTTAAAACTCAATCTTTAACCCAATTTGGTTAGTACTTGCTACTAAAGTGGTTTTAGTCCCTGGTTTATAATTTTCTACCAAACCGTCATTGTATTTCGCAATGGCAGATTTAATTTTTTTGAGATATCCAATTTTAATAGGAATGGAAGCGATAATCATGGCACCTCCAATAATCGCAGCTGTAAAACCGGTAGGTTCAGACTTAACCATAGGTCCATAACCATTACTCGCATAGGACACCGTGGTATTATCCTGAGTTAAACCCACTATTAAATTAGCCACCACAAGATCACTACTCCTTCACTGGCGCGAGTGTCCCATTCGCGGACAAAACATCAAAATCAATCCATTCTCTTTTAGAATCATCAACTCCTCACCTTTATACATATTTATTTTTTCAATCTCAGGAACTAACTTTATATGTATTTACGAGCGGGACGCTTGCGCCAGTAGGGGCAGTTTTATTAATGCAATACAATTATAACTTCGCAAAAATACACGCAAAATCAAACTTTTTAAACTAACTATCTACATCTATTTTTACATTTAATCTAGATAAGTTTTCCTCAATACTTTTATAATGATTAAACATGTCATTTTGCCCAAAATGCTCTGTTTCATCTATAATTTTCCTTTCTTTTCTAGAAAATTTCTTTCTCAAAAGTCCCCAATAAATTTCCCCAGAAGAAATATTCGTCCTCTTTTTCATTAGCATATCATTAAAATTTTTAGAGTCTAACATTTCATCAAATTCTTTTAAAATTTTATAGACTAACAAAATATATAAATTCCCTAAGTGCCTCCTAAAAAAGATCTTTTCTATCATTTCGCTAAAAGATGAATATGCCGGTGATTCATACAGCACTTTTTCTAACTCTATTATTGCATATTTATAGTAAATGTGCTTATCCATAAAAAATATATAAAAATCCTCTTCCGATGAGTATCTACCTATCGAAAGATTCATTTGTCGAAATAGAATCGTTATCAGCTTGAATAATGGTGAATTTACTTCTAACATCTCTTTAATTACTTATTACCGAAATAAATGTTGATATAATATTTTGGTCTAAACTCTGGTGTGATTTGTAAATTCTTGTTTCCAGTCATAATTCTAACATGATTCGGAGACTGGGGGTTAGGACTTGGCGTTAAAATACTTTTAGGAACAATTAATTCTATGAAAGCTCCCGTACTCTTAGCGTCAAAAATTCTTTGATTCCCATTAAAATTAATAGTATTTTCAAAATCTACACCATAATCGCTAAAACCTGAATATCTAGAAGGAGTCATTTGATTCGAACTTCTGATCTTATTCATGTTTTCTACACTAGTATGGTGTCTGACTTTTACCATTTCAGAATCAATTGTTCTTAAATCATTCCCATTAAAAGGATTGACCTTATTTTTAACAGAATTAGCATAGGCACCTCCCGCCCCACTTATTGCTCCTGTTACAAGTCCCGTAGTAAGCCCTTGACCTGCTGCATTAAGCGCACTATTGAAATTGGCACCACTAATCAATGCCATGCCAAAACTCATAACCCCACCCGTAGCTCCACTACTGAGAGAACCAATAATTGTACCTTGTAAAAGAGGACTGGTTACTTTAATTCCATTTACAACAACTCCTCCAAGCGCTCCGCTTGCCCATTGCCCTAGTTGTCCTCCAACCAAACCTGTAACTGCCCCTGTAACAATGCCCTTTACAGGATCTCCACCAGATAGCCAAGCATTAGTTCCTCCTACAATTGCTCCACCTGCAACCCGCTGTGCGAAGTCTCCCGACTTCGTCCCCGTTCCTATACGCCGTTACAACGTTTTTTGGCAGTTGCATAGTCACCGATAACCCTTGAAACAAATACAATTATCAAGACATTCATGGAAAAAGTCAGGAGACTTTCATCATATTTGACGGCTTTCAACAACTTTTAAAAATCCGCAAAGTCTTGAGACTTTGCGGAGCAGGGTAATTATCATTATAACATTAGTAATCGTTATCAAATTACTTGTTTGTGTAAAAGATAACATTGTGTATACTGGTATTTCGGGTACAGCATTCTTTTTTGAGCTTTTTAAATAAAAATAATAATAAATAAATTTATAAATTTTCATTGTCTCAATCTTTAAACATTTTGCTTCCATACCCCCTCACTGGCGCGAGCGTCCCGTTCGTCGACATAATGAAAATCAATCCGTTCTCTTTACTAACCATCAACTCCTCACCTTTATACATCTTTATTTTTCCCATCGCAGGAACTAACTTTATATGCATTCATGAGCGGGACGCTCGCGCCAGCAGGGGGGATTAAAAATCCCTTTTCCGGTAACATCAGGTCCTACTGAAACTAATGATTTTAAACCATATATTTCGCTTACTTTAGTTAATGCACTATGACCTATTGCATCAGACTTTTGTTGTTTGATTATATTTACCGCTAATCGTTGCAGTGCTAAAAACGTAGCAATGTTATAAAACACAAAAAACCTCGCAAATCCTGCGATTTTTTTTATGTTTTACTACTTTACCAATCGGGTTTCGTAATTCTAATATAATTAGGAATATCCTCTTTTATGAAAAATGATTTTATTTCAGCATCAGGATTGTAATATTTCTTAATTGAAATTAAAGTGTCATTTTTAATTAAAATAGTTTCGCTGGTTAATTCAGAAGCATTTGCATTGCTATTATAAAATTGAATAACAAAGTTTTTCTCATCTAGATTATAATACCCCATATGACCTTTTTTAGCATCTAGGATATTTCCTGTTTTTAAATTTACATTTCTATCATAAAATTCTGCAATTCTACCGTTTGAATAAAATTTATAATATCTAGGAATTCCCGAACCACTTATGTTTATTCTTTCGTCCTTAATAAATCTATAGATGACAGTAGTATCTATTATTGTATAAGCTAGATTGTTTGTATTAGGCTTGATAGTGAATTTTGACAATCCAACTCTATAATATCCATATTCATTGTATCTCATACATGAACTAAAACATAAAATCACAAAAATAATAGTTAAAAATCTTACCATGATGTAAAGCCATTAGAAGTTCTGTACTGACTATATCCTTTCCAATCCCAAGATTGATTTTGAAATCCTTGGTCATGAATCATCCCATGAATCACTCTGTCTTGGATTGCGTGCCGAACATGTTCACTGTTTACTCCAACTCTGTAACTACCATATCCGACAGTTAAAGCACCTAGCCTATATTTTGTTCCTCTTTCATCAACATTACCATAGGTATATTTGCGACCATAACCATCAATACTTCTGTTTTCAGGCGACTTCCCTTCTGGAATATTCTCTCTTTTCCCTGTAAATAAATTGAATCCAGCGGTAAATTTTCCAACGGATAAATTCAAAGCGGCGGTTCTGTAACTATCTCCAGCATCACCAAAACCTTTCTTTAAGACAGGTCCGCCATCATTTTCATACATCGCTCTAAAATCTCCAAAATGCAGTCCTACCACTCCGGTTCTCTGTGCAAAATCTCCTCCCCAAATATTACTGCCCAACGAAACTCCGTTTTTTCCATCATCATAACTAGCCAATATAGATTTGCGTATTTCCATACCGTTTTTGCCTAATCCGTTATAATTGCTATTACTCATAATTCCTACTCCTGCCGAGAAACTAAAATTACCACTGCTGTAAGTTACACTTAAACTAGCTCCAATACCCATAGTATTACCAAAAGCAATACTTGGGGAAATACTAAAACTCCAATCCCCAACCTGTACGCCATAAGAAGGCATCATTCCTCCAATAAATGCAGAAGCAACTACATTGCCCATACTAACCCCCACAACGCTCATAGGTGCAATTCCTCCTGTAATACCACCAATAACCGCTCCTCCCAAAACAGCCATTCCAAATTGTCCTATATTCCAATTTCCTGTTTGAATAGCTTTCGCAGTATACGCAACACCTCCACTTATTGCACCAACCATAGCTCCTATCACTATAGGAACCCATATAAACTCACCACTAGGATCTGTATACTTTAATGGATTATTCCAGCAATATCCATATCTATTATAATTTTGTGTATTAAAAGGATCCTGCACAAAATTATCCGGTTGTAGAAAACGATGCAGTTTAGGATCATAAATACGACCATTCATGTTGATAAGCCCTACACTCTGTAAATGTTCGTGGCCTGTGTAACCTCTGTCTAAAACAGTCAATCCTGTGAGTACATTGCCTGACCCATCCTGTACACTTACAATAGCTCCCCAGGCATCAAACAAACGTTTTTCAACAACATTACCTGTCTGATTGACGATCCCTACTATTGAACCCTGGTAATCTCTTTGCAAATATAAGTAATCCTGCGCTGTACCATTGCTTTTTAATACAATCGGTGCAGAGTACCCATCTCCACCTATGTAGGTAATAAACTCATAAGCACTCGTTGTTTTGTTAAACTTAATTTCCATACTACCGTCTTCAGAATAGTATTTTTGCAAAGGTCTGTCTAATTTCTCATCCTGCAAACCTCCATAAAACATCGCAGTACGACTGTCATTATCATTGTAAGTAAAACTTACTTTGTCGATATCCTTTTCCTCAATCTGTACCGGACTGTTAAATACATTATAGCTTATAATTTGTCTCGGTTTTGCAGTATAATATGTTAATGCTTCAGGAGTAACAGCTATTGCATTATTCTGATAAGGTTTATCTTTTGAGTAGCTATAAGTCCCTAAATTATTTTCGGTAATCCTTCCCTGATCGTCATACAATTGTTTTTCCTGTACGCCCTGACCGTTCGTATATTCAGTTAATCGGTCTTGTGCATCGTATTTGAAACTTTCATTTCGACCAAACTGACTATTACTCCTACTGATCAGGTTACCTCTTTTAGCATCAAAAAGAGTATTTAAAGTTAAAATATTTGAAGATCCTGATGTTTTATCGTATTTAAATTGAGAAGCGAAACCATAAGTATCATAAATATTATTTATCGTTGTTGGTCCATTTTGCGCATTTACGAGTTGACCTCTCTCATTTACTGTATTGGTTTGCCATAAAACAGCACTGGTGTCATTGTCCAGAATTTGCCAATGCGATCCATTTTTATATGTGTTTTTAATTGTTTTCGAACTTGATTTCCCTCCTGCTCTTGCAATAGAGATTTCTGTAGATACTCTTCCAAACTCATCATACCCAAATTCTTTTGTAAATTCAGCGTACGGTGTTTTTTCCACTGTTTGGTGGATTCTTTTTGAATCATCATAAACAATTGTTTTAGAAATAGAAGTCGATCCATTTTTAAAATCTTTAAACTCACTACCTAACAATAATTTACTCGAAGAATCATAGTCATACGTTGTTATGGACTTCGTATTTGTCCCATCAACTGTCTTTTGCGTTACTTTCCCAAAATCATTTATTACGTAAGCAGTCGTTCCGTTAGGTGTGGTCTCACTTACAGTTTCTCCAAACGCATTATAAGCATAAGTAAAGGTACCCGCAGATGGATCCTTTAATTCTGTCTTTCTTCCCCATCCATCCTGTTTAATCGTAGTTTTTACTCCATCATAATCTGATTCTTTTAGATTTCCATTCGCAAAATAAGTGTATTTAACCGTTCCACCTGGTGTATCTGTCATCGATACCACATTGCCCATTGCATTTTTTGTTGTAGCTTTTGATTTTGTTCCGTCGCTTACTGTCGATGTACGTCCTGAATAAACTATATCTGTAGTTTTTCCGGTAAAGGCTATACTCTGAAAAACTCTTCCGTAAATATCGTATTTCGTTTCGTTCCATTGAGTTCCCGTTAACCCAAAATAAGGCTCACTCACTTTATAGTTTCGATCATGGATATCATACAAATAATCAACATAAGCGAGAGTCCCCATAACATTTTTACTTCCCGACCTTACTTTTCTGCCTAAATCATCAAATGTTTGCTCACTAACACTTCCATCATCAGCAGTCGATGTAACAATAGTTTTTGAACCGGAACGGGAATACAGATAACTAGTCTTTTTCCCCAGATAATCCGTAGTTGTTGTCTTTTTGGACCAGGAATCATACAAATAAGATGTTTTTAACCCATAAGGATTTGTTTCAGATTCTAATGTCCCGTCGGTATTATAAACAAAAGTTGTCGACAGCTTTTCAATATCCGTGCTTCGCGTTAAAAACCTTCCTGATGGATCATATCCATAACTGGTGACTCTAGCCGGAAGTCCAGATGCAGTAATTGTTTTTTGAATAATATTACCAAAAGTATCATGTTGATTATCTTCAACGATATAATCTGTATTAGTTCCTTTTTTCTTAATCTGGGTTAATAAACCATTTTGGTAGTAATACAATTCTTCACTAGTCATAGTATCCCCGGAAACGGCTATACTCTCATTTTTACCTGAAGGTCTACCAACCACATAAGGAGACACGGTAGAAGGAACATAAGTAACACTTGAGATGGTCGTTTGAACTGTGCTTCCGGATTCTTTTAAAAGCGCAGTAGATTTTAACGGATTATTGTTAGTATCATACTCTACAAAAGTCTCTGAACCAGTATCCTCTAAAACATTAAACTGTTTCGTTTTAATGTTTTTAATCTTGAAAACCTTATTTGCTAACAATTCACTTTCATAAGCTAGCAGTGATTTAGTTATAAAACTAACAGGTGTGTTAATTGATGTTCCAGCGTTACCATCTTCGTTTATTTTTGCTGAAAATGTATGACCTGTTTCCGGTTTTATCCAGGTATCCGGCTTTAATACAATACTTTGTGTAGCCACCAGATTATCTGTTTTTACTACCGTGTAATTTTTATCTTTGACAATTGTACTCGAAATACTTACTGCATTAGGATTTGGTAGTAGAGGAGAATGTAAACCTAATACTGTATAATTCTCTACGTTTGCTCCTCTCAAACTTATATCATTCTTAGATAAACTGGAAATGATTGACTCCTCCTTATCATACCAATTAGTTTTAACCGTTGATCTAAAACCCAAGAATCCCAAACCTTCTACATTTGAAACTGCACCTGAGTAAAAATAACGCTGCTTTTTGTAAACATCCTTACTTTGCTTTTCAAGCATTGATACAACTCTAAAACTTGGTGCAACAATAATATCTACATTTGGAAAAGTTTCAGTAAAGATAGTAGGTACATAAAGCGGCTCATACTGATCCTGTTGTAAAGAATTATAAGTAACAGTTTCTTTAACACCATTTCCTGTAGTTATACTATTCAATAATACTTCCTTACTAAAATCATTCTTTGAGTCGAATGAATATAACTGACTATTGCTGATTACACCTACCGATAAGTACTGGTTATTTGTTTTAGGAGACAAAAACACAGGTAAAGGATAACTTCTTATAGCTTTCAGTGGCGTCGTATCATAAGTCACAGATGGTAAAAAAGAATCATTTGCATTCTTAAAAACATCAATATAAACTCTCCCGCCATCAAACACTCTTCCAAATGCGGTCGTAAATTGTACTATATCAGTCTTTCCGTCAGCGTTAATATCCAAAGGAATAAAATTACGTGTGGTAACCCCATCACGATCAGAACTAGAACCTCTATTCACAAATGCATATGTCTCAGTAGTTTTCACAAAACCGATTCCTGTTGACAAAAATTTCACATATTCATTTGCATTAAGACCTGTACTTTTTGCAATGATAAAATCCATTTTACCATCTCCATTATAGTCTCCGGATAATATTGCCTGAGAAATTTTGATATCCTGATCTAGTGTTTTCCACAAAAACTCCAGTTGATTATCATTATTTAGAGTATAAACGTAAACTTTACCATTCTTAAAATGAAGTATGTCCGTCTTTCCATCACCATTAACATCAAAAGTTTCAATTCTACTATCAGTACTTAAAAAATACTCTTGTAATGTACCAGCATAATTTACAAAATTTGACGTTTTTCTTCTATCTAAATCTACAAAGTAAAATTGACTGGGTGAATTTGTCGAATAGATAAACTGATCTGGTCCACCGTATGGATCAGGTTCACAAAAAAGTTCTTGTATGTCCTGATCGAGTGCCATTACATCTGTTAACCCATCTCCATTAAAATCCCCACTGAAAAAAAATTTTGCGCCACCCTGACTAGATGATTCAGTACAATTTTGTATCCATCTTTCAGGAAATACAGCCTGTTTGGTATAATCTGGAAGCACCTTATTTGAGTACTTATAATAAGTTTTAAAATTTATTGCATTATGATTTGCTTCGTCACCCTGAGATATAGTGACACCCTGATAATGATACTTCTTATTATCACTAGTCAATCCATTTGACGGAAAAATCGTTCCAAAATATCCAGAATCTACCTTGATAGTAGATATAGAAGAATTATTATCAATACCTGTAAACATCCAGAATTCTTTCTGCATATTTACCCCAACAGTTGTAGAATACAAAACAAAATCCATTTTTGCATCACCATCAAAATCTCCCGATACCGTAGCCGAATTATTGGAATTTATCTCCCCTAAGACTAATGGAGAAACTGTAGGTTTTGCATCTATTGTTGTACCAATTTCACCGTATTCAAATACTGTTGGATTTAAACTTTTTGAATTGTCTCCACTTTTTTCAGTAATTCGCTTTAACTGATCATAATCTAGTGATGTTGAAAAATAATCCAAAGAATAATTCCTAAAACCTATGCCATTACCAATTACATTTATACTTGATATTTTCTTAGTTCTTCTTAAGTTTTGCCCTGCAATATATACCTGTTCCGGTCTAGTTTTTAAATCATAATTGAAATTAATTGCATTAATTGGAGTAGTCGTAGATAAAGTACCATATTTTATAGATGCTATTTCCAATACATTGTTTTCAAGAAGATAACTGTAACTTATTCTTACGTTTTGCTCATTCTCCCAATATGTTATTGCCCAATCAGTAATAGAGCGAGAATCACTGGAATTTCCATAAAATGCTTTTGATCCATCGGGATGCTCCACTCTAAAATATGCCGGGCCATAATTGGCTCCGTTTGGATGAACTCCATACGAGGTAATTTTAACATTTGAAAAATTCTCCGTTTCATATATTGCGCCATCTCCGCCATAAGTCCCGCTCTTCAAAATTAGACGTTGCCCATTATAGGCAAATCTATCGTAACTATCAAAATCTACCGGATCGATAATATTATCATGAAATTTAGTTGACGGAATTCTGCTAATAATAGATACTCCAGAAATGTTCCAACCATAACCCGCTGCACCATTCCCGCCTTGACTATTGTACGTCAAACTTATTTGTGGCACGACCCCATTAATACCAGGAGGAACTGCTATTGGAACTGTATAATTTGCTGCTCCGGATAAAGAAACAGATAATTCTCCTTCAGTGATTCCTACTTCTGTCGAATAACCTGTTGATCCCGTTTGTCCAAAAATAAATAAACCCATGAATGAAAATGCAAGGGCAAAATAAAACTTCTTCATGTAAAATTTATTGTTTGATAATTTTAATCGATTTCTCTCCTCCGTCTTTATAAGAAAGCAGAACAAGATAAACACCACCCGGGTAATTCTGAAAAGGAATATTTAAACTATTCCTTCTTTCATTTCCTCCGTAAGTCTGTAGTAGCTGTCCCACCGTATTATATACCTGAACGGAAGTGACATAATTTTCCTCTCCTAATTGCCATTGCAAATACAGTTCTTCTTTAACGGGATTTGGATAATAAGAGATCACATCTTCAGGGGAAAACTTTAATAAATCATCCTCAGTTAAAGCTTCAATTTCTTTAACTTCTTCTACCTTTTTAGCGGATTGAGAACAACCTGACAAACAAAGTTCTCTTACAATTTGATTGCCTGCCGCATCATAATTAAAAGTAATTTTTTGCTGTGCAGAGGCTAATAAGCAAAATTGAAAACTAATAAAAAGTAATATTTTTTTCATATAATCGTTTTTGACGAATTTTTTGCAAATATAAACCCGCAACCACCCTCCTACAAAAATTAACCAAAAAAAATGCGAGACCTAAGCCTCGCATTTTTAAATACTTATATATTTTAAAGAATATTTTTTATTCTACTGTAACCGATTTCGCCAAATTCCGTGGCTGATCAACATTACAACCTCTCATTACTGCAATGTAGTAAGATAGTAATTGTAACGGTATAGTTGTAATCAATGGTGACAATGCATCTGAAGTTTCAGGGATTTCGATCACATAATCCGCTAATTCGCGAACTTGCGTATCTCCTTTGGTAACTACCGCGATGATTTTACCACTTCTGGATTTGATTTCCTGAATGTTACTTACAATTTTATCATAATGCCCTTGTTTAGGTGCAATAACGATAACCGGCATATGCTCATCAATCAAAGCAATTGGTCCGTGTTTCATCTCAGCAGCAGGATAACCTTCAGCATGGATGTACGAGATCTCTTTAAGCTTCAATGCTCCTTCCAATGCTACAGGGAAATTGTAACCACGTCCTAAGTACAAACAATTTGGCGCATCTTTAAATGCTGCCGCAATTTCTTTTGCTCTGTCGTTCGTTTCTAATGCTTCTGCAACTTTTTCAGGGATGATTTCTAATTCTTGTAAGTAGGTATGGAAATCAGTATTTGACAAGGTTCCTTTGGCTTTACCTAATCGCAATGCAATCATGGTTAAAACTGTAATTTGAGTTGTAAAGGCTTTTGTCGATGCTACTCCAATTTCTGGTCCCGCATGCGTATAAGCACCGGCATGACTTTCTCTTGAAATAGAAGAACCTACGACATTACAAACTCCAAAAACAAACGCTCCGTTTTCTTTCGCCAACTTAATAGCCGCCATCGTATCTGCCGTTTCTCCTGATTGAGAAATCGCAATTACAACATCGTCTTTGTTGATGATTGGATTACGGTATCTGAATTCTGATGCGTATTCTACTTCAACCGGAATACGTGTGAATTCTTCAAAGATGTATTCAGCAACTAAACCGGCATGCCATGAAGTACCACAAGCAACGATTAAAATACGTTTTGCGTTTAAGAATTTCTCTAAATTATCTTCAACACCAGCCATTTGAACAATTCCTTCATTTGCATGAAGTCTTCCTCTGTACGTGTCTTTTATAACGCTTGGCTGCTCGTAGATTTCTTTCAACATGAAATGATCATAACCTCCTTTTTCAATTTGCTCCAAGTTCATTTGAAGCTGCTGAATGTAAGGATCTACTAATGAATCATCTTTAATTTTTCTAACTTTTAGCGGTTTGTGCAATCTAATGTTTGCCATTTCACCATCTTCAAGATAGATCGCGTTTGAAGTGTACTCAATAAACGGTGAAGCATCAGAGGCAATAAAATACTCTCCTTCTCCAACACCAATTGCCAATGGACTACCCAATCTGGCTGCTACAATTTCATTTGGGTTCTTTTTATCAAAAACAGCAATTGCGTAAGCTCCTACCACCTGATTTAAGGCAATCTGAACCGCTTTACCCAATTTCAATCCTTCGTTTTTCTGAACTTCTTCAATTAAGTTCACTAAAACTTCGGTATCTGTATCTGATTTAAAAGTATAACCTCTCTTTATCAATTCTTCTTTAAGTGGCGCATAATTCTCAATAATTCCATTATGAATTATAACCAGCTCTCCTGAATTAGAAAGATGCGGGTGTGAATTTACATCATTTGGAACTCCATGAGTTGCCCAACGTGTATGTCCAATTCCTATGCTTCCGGCTGTGTCTAAGCTTTCTTTAACTTTAACCTCAAGATCCGAAACCTTCCCTTTTGTTTTACAAAGTTTTATCCCTGATTCAGCGTCATACAACATAACACCGGCACTGTCATATCCTCTGTACTCGAGTCGCTTTAATCCTTTGACTACAATAGGATAAGCCTCTCGATGACCGATATATCCAACAATTCCACACATATATTAATTATTAATTTGGTTTCGTGTAGTAAACTTCAAGCTGCAATTTCTTCCCTGTTGGAATAGTTGTACTTGAAGTGCCTCCAAATAATACCGTCCCTAATGGACTAATAACTGAGGCTCTAGGTACCTCTGAGATAACGCTGTTTTTTAGTTTTAATTTGTTAGAAGCTATTGTGCTTGCATCACCTGTCACCACCAAACCTAACTTTACGTTTTTCACAGTTGCATTCTTAATCATATTACGAATATGATTGGTTAATCTAATTTTATAGGTAGTACCTCTTTTGGTCGTAGGATCTACATTAATAATCCCACTATATATTGCCTTATTCACTAACGGATTAGAGGAAGAAGTCGGATCATTTACGTAGTCTACGATAGGCACATTATCATCCAGATTATACAAATAAATTCGTTTAGGCTCGTAAGTACCGGTCATTTTATCACTATCGATAGAAAAAACTAAATTAGCTTCATTCACTAACCACTTTTTTGTTCTGATTTCATCCAGTTTAGCACCAAAACCATTCAGTTCCAGTACTGCTAACGATCCTTGTCCTCCTTTTAAATAAAGCCTGTCGTCTCCTGTCGTTTTATTCGGATTTGCTATCGCACTGGCATAAGCAGGGTCTTTTCCTTCTTTAAGCAAACTTGCCGAAGCACCTGTTAGCTTAATAACTAAGGTCTTATCCTCCATTGTAGCATCGGGATCTGTTGTTATAGCCGTCTTAGCCTTGTATTTAATCGTAATTTTACCATTTGTTGCAAAATTCAGCAAAGCCATATTAGCCGGACTACTTCCTGAACGCTCTACTTTAAAATACAACCCTCTAAAATACTCCTGAAAAACATCGGCAGAAGCCAATTTAGCAGCCGGAGCTTTAAGAATTTTATCTAAAAAGAAAGCTTTATTCAGATTCAGGCGCATTTCAGGCGCAACTTTAGTACTCGTTTCTTTACCTGTTGCAGGGTCTGTAGTTACATCCGTTATCTCGCTTGCATTGAAGAAGAACTCCTCATTTTGTGCTACGTTAGGGTCATCATTTAAAGGCTTCCCGGTAGCAACATAAGGTTTTTTAGATTTATCAAAATTGATATAACTGTCTACACCTGTATCTGTATCCATGTCTGTATTATACAACTGCGCAAATTGTGCCCCTCCGTCAAAATAAGAACTACGCATTTGAACGCCTGATTCATAAACCCCTAATTTAATTTTACCATTAGAGGCTCCATAAATAGAATCCAGTACAAAAGTTCGGCTTCCGTCACTGTTTGCCGTTTTTACATGATTAAAATAAGGAACACTAAGCACCACACTTACAATTTCCGGTGCATCACCAATAGTAGGTGCATACGTGTCTAAACTAACCTGAGTCACAAAACTGGCGGTCGAACTGCCAAAAACTGCATTATCGTAAATACCTAAACCATAATTTACCGATCCGTTTGACTGGATTGGGGTTACTTCCTGATTATAAGCTAAAACTTCATATTTTTCAGATTCCAGACCAAAGTGATCATCTCCGATCAAGCCATCACCAATCGCATTAAAATCTTTATCGCAAGAATATAAAAGGACAACTGTTGCAACTAATAGTATTTTCTTAATAAAAGAAGTATTGTACATGTGTAATAATAAAGTTAAAATTTAAAGACCCATCGTTTTGTAGAAATTTGTATACGCATCAGCGAATGCATCTTTCGTGGCGAAAGGTAAAAAAGGTTTTCCTGAAGATTCTATAAATTTTGTTAAACTTGGAGATACATGTTCAGAAGCTATAATTACAGCATCAGAATGCAATATACTGGCTTTTAAGATATTTTCGTAGTTAGGTGTTTCCAGATCAGCAACTGATTCATGTGGAACCCCGTCAAATTTCACTTTATTAATCATTTCCAAATCCAGATTTTCATCAAAAGATTGTCCGTAAACCGACGTTACGATCTTGGTTTCAGAAAATAAAGCTTCATTTTTATAATAGTGCTTCATGTAAATAGGCAACATCGAAGCCAACCAACCGTGAACATGGATGATATCCGGAACCCAGTTTAGTTTTTTTACAGTTTCAACAACTCCTTTTGCAAAAAAGATAGCTCTTTCATCATTATCAGGATACAAAACCCCGTCTTCATCAGCAAAAGTTGCTTTACGTTTAAAATATTCATCATTATCAATAAAGTAAACCTGAATTCTTTCTTTCGGAATAGAAGCAACTTTAATAATCAATGGCATATCTAAGTCATTCACTACCAAGTTCATTCCTGAAAGTCTAATTACTTCGTGTAACTGGTGTCTTCTCTCATTAATATTTCCATATCTTGGCATGAAAATTCTAATCTGACCTCCTTGATCGTTAATCATTTTGGGAACGTCATAAGACATTAAAGAAACCTCATTTTCAGCCAGATAAGGCACGACTTCAGATGATACATATAATATCCTCTTATCTTTCATAATAGTATTTTACTTAATTTTTGGTAATAAAAACGTTGCAAAATTACAAAATTTTATGCAGTTATTAACTAATATATTATGTTTGCACTAAATTTTAATAATACTGCCATGCATATTTTCTACGGTAAAGTAGCTTTGATAGCCTATTTGAAAACTATCAAAACCGCAAATTCCACTATTGGATTTGTACCCACAATGGGAGCTTTACACCAAGGGCATCTGGCTTTAATGCAAAGATCACTGAAAGAAAATGACGATACTGTTGTGAGTATTTTTGTGAACCCAACTCAGTTCAATAATCCTGAAGATCTCGAAAAATACCCACGTACTTTGGAAGAAGACGTGAAGAAAATGAGAGGTTTAAGTGACAAAATGATCCTATACGCTCCGAGTGTAGAAGATATTTATGAAGGACACACCGTTTCTGAAGCTTTTGATTTTGACGGTTTAGAAAATCAGATGGAAGGAAAATTCAGACCAGGTCATTTTAACGGAGTCGGAACTATCGTAAAACGTTTATTCGAAATCGTGACTCCAACCAATGCTTATTTTGGAGAAAAAGATTTTCAGCAGCTGCAGATTGTTAAAAAAATGGTCGAAAAAAATCATTTACCTGTAAATGTTGTGGGCTGTCCTATTTTCAGAGAAGACAACCAACTTGCCATGAGTTCCCGAAACGAACGCTTAACGGCTGAAGAACGAAAAGAAGCAGCTATAATTTTTAAAGTACTTACGGAAGCAAAAGAAATATTTCAGAAAGGCACTTCTGAAGAAACGATTCAGTTTGTCGAAAATTCTTTCAAAGACAACGAAAGATTCAACCTCGAATATTTCGTCATTGCTGATGAATCCACATTATTACCTATAGAATACAAAGATAAAGACAAAAACTACCGTGCCTTTATAGCGGTATTTGTTAATTCTATCAGGTTGATTGACACCATTTCATTAAATTAATTTACCTTTGCACCATGCAAATTCAAGTTATAAAATCTAAAATTCATCGAGTTAAAGTAACCGGAGCCGATTTAAATTATATTGGCAGCATTACTATTGATGAAACTTTACTGGAAGCTTCAAACATTATTGAAGGCGAAAAAGTAGCAATTGTAAACATTAATAATGGCGAACGTTTTGAAACTTACGCAATCAAAGGAGAGAAAAATTCAGGAGAAATTACCCTGAACGGACCTGCCGCGAGAAAGGTTCAAAAAGACGACATTATCATTATCATCTCTTATGCTACCCTGGAGTTTGAAGAAGCTAAAACTTTCAAACCATGGATCATTTTCCCAAATGAAAACGATAATTCGTTAACCTAGTCTTTCCTTTTACACTTTATTCAGCTTAGTTTGTGCAACTCCCAATTGACACAAACACTATTTTATTGGTTTAAATTCAATATTGACTTTAATAACAAAAGCGTCTTGCTGTTTTTTAAAATTCCTACAATACTAAAAGAGCAAATAAAATGTTATATTGCTACATTATTTCAATACTTTTTAACTCACTGAAATGCCCAAATCATGAAAAAAGTTTACCTACTTATTACTTTAATTTCAATTTCTGTCTTTTCGCAGAAAAAATTTGACAACATTAAATCCGAAAAGCTCGGAGAAGAACGAAGAATAACCATTGGACTTCCGGAATCTTACGACGCTAATCCTGATAAAAAATATCCCGTTTTGTATTTACTGGATGGCGATTATTTATTCGATCCCTTTTCCGGCGCCGTAAGTTATGGTACGTATTGGGGAGACTTACCTGAGATGATCATTATCGGTGTCCATCAAAACAAAAACGACGAACGCGAAGACGATACTACAATTGATCAAAATACCGGACTTCCATTTGAAAAAGGAGCAAACTTTTTTGAATTTGTAGGGGCTGAATTAGTTCCTTATGTTGAGAAAAAATACCGCACATCTCCTTTCAGAATTATTGCCGGACATGACGTAACCGCCAGTTTCATTAATTTTTACCTTTACAAAGAGCAGCCTCTTTTTAATGCCTACATTGCTTTTAGTCCTGAACTGGCCAATAAAATGGAAATTAGAGTACCGGAGAAACTTGCTAAAGTTACAGAACCAGTATTCTATTATCTTTCTGTAGCTGACGGAGACAATAAAAAACTCAAAGAACCTATCGAAAAGTTAGACAGCAATATAAAAATTGCCAATAATCCGTTAGTAAGCTACAAATACGATTTATTCAAAGGCACCACTCACTATACTCAGGTTTTACATGCAATCCCTAGTGCCTTATATCAAATTTTTGATGTTTACAAGCCTATTAATTCCTTCGAATACAACAATAAAATTGCTGTTTTGGAAACGGGATATGCTGATTATTTAGAAAACAAATACAATACGATGTCTAAAGTTCTGGGAGTTCAGATTCCAGTGAGAATAAGTGATTTCAAAGTAATTGAAAATCTTATTCTAAAAAAGAATGCTTATGATGAATTAGGCAAGATGGCTGAAATTGGAAACGTAAACTATCCGAAAGCCATGTTGGGAGAATATGAATTAGGACTGATGTACGAAAAAATGGGAGATCCTAAAAGAGCTTCTAAAAAATACCAAAATGCTTCTCAAATGGAACCAATAGGTGATTTGAATAAAGATTTGATGTACGAGAAAATGGACCAGATGAATGCATTAGCAAAAACCACCAAATAATGTCAAAAGTTAAAACTTCCTTTTTTTGCCAGAACTGCGGAACTCAATATGCCAAATGGCAAGGGCAATGCAATGCCTGTAAAGAATGGAATACTATTGCTGAAGAAATTATTCAGAAACAGGAAAAGGTAGCCTGGAAGAGCGAACCTACTCCAGGCGGTAAAGCTCCTCGTCCTTTAAAAATTAATGAAATTGATTCGGCACAGGAAATTCGAATGAATACTACTGATGGTGAATTAAACCGTGTTTTGGGAGGCGGAATTGTCCCGGGATCTTTAACATTATTGGGTGGTGAACCGGGTATTGGAAAAAGTACGCTTTTACTCCAAATTTCACTTAAACTACCTTACAAAACCTTATACGTTTCCGGCGAGGAAAGTCAGAAGCAAATCAAAATGCGCGCGGAGAGAATCACTCCCAATAGCGACAATTGCTACATTTTGACGGAAACAAAAACGCAGAATATCTTCAAACAAATTGAAGCCATACAGCCTGAAATTGTAATTATCGATTCAATTCAGACTTTACATACCGATTATATTGAATCTACAGCAGGAAGCATTTCTCAAATCAGAGAAACCACTGCCGAACTCATTAAATTTGCTAAAGAAACCAATATTCCTGTTATTCTGATCGGACATATTACAAAAGACGGAAATATCGCCGGACCTAAAATCCTCGAGCATATGGTCGATACGGTTTTACAGTTTGAAGGCGATCGCAATCATGTGTACCGAATTTTACGTTCGTTAAAAAATCGTTTTGGTTCCACAGCCGAACTAGGGATTTACGAAATGCTGGGCAGTGGTTTACGCGAAGTATCTAACCCTTCTGAAATATTGATTTCCCACAAAGACGAAGAAATGTCCGGAACTGCGATTGCTACAACTATGGAAGGCATGCGTCCTTTGATGATCGAAATACAGTCGTTGGTGAGTACAGCAGTTTACGGAACTCCCCAAAGAAGTACAACGGGTTATAATGCCAAAAGACTGAACATGATTCTGGCAGTTTTGGAAAAAAGAGCCGGATTTCGTTTAGGCGCCAAAGATGTCTTTCTGAATGTTACGGGTGGAATTTCTGTTGACGATCCTGCTATTGATTTGGCAGTTGTTGCTGCAATTTTATCTTCCAATGAAGACATTCCGGTAACCAAAGGATTCTGTTTTGCCGGAGAGGTTGGACTATCAGGTGAAATTCGTCCGGTAAATCGTGTTGACCAGCGTATTCAGGAAGCCGAAAAACTTGGATTCAGTACTATCTTTGTATCCAAATACAATAAAATTGCGTTAAAAAATACAGGAATCAAAATTGAATTGGTGGCTAAAATTGAAGATGTGGCCAGTATTCTTTTTGGTTAATTCATTTTTTTTGCTGCGAATTGCACCAATTAAACACGATTTTTTATTTAAATTTATTGCAAACTCAAATCTATTCGTGTCAATCTAATTCAAGAAATTAACAGTCTGAAAACTTTTCATTTTGCGAATAAGCGCAATTTTTATGAAATTAACTTTATGAAATTCCCAAAACAAAAAATATACAAAGCACTCCTAATACTTGCATTAGTATTGGTAGTGCTTTTTTTAGGATTTTACTTTTTCCGCGATTCACTTCTGAAACAAGCTATCGCCAAAGTAACCAACAAAATGAATTCGGAATACAACAGTACATTTTCCGTAAAATCAGCTTCATTTGACGGTTTGTCCGGTATAAAATTAACCAACGTGATTCTGGTTCCTAAAAATGCTGACACTCTTTGTCATATTCAAAAAATAGAAACCAGTATCAGTCTCGCTAATCTATTGATTGGTGATATTCAGATTGGAACTTTAAAAATCAACAACGGCTACATCCAACTGGTTAAAAAAGGAAATGTTCGCAATTTTGATGCTTTCTTAAAAAAAGACAAATCAGATTCAGACAAAAACGAAAAACGCAAATACGCCACCTTTGCTTATCGCATCATTTCGAAGCTTCTAAATTTGGTCCCGACCGATATGAAGCTGGAGAATTTAAATTTCAGAATTGATGACAATGGCAAAAAAACGTCTGTCGCTGTCAATAAACTGATTTTAGACAACAAACAGCTCGAAACGGACCTTCATGTTCAAAGCAAAGATTTTGATCAGCGCTGGAACATAAAAGGTTTTGCTGATCCGAGAAACAAAAAAGCCGACATTCGTTTTTTTAATCTCGACACCGGAGCTATTCGTGTTCCCTACTTAGACGAACGCTACAACTTAAAAGCCAGCTTTGACTCCATTCGTCTGAATGTACAGAATATAGAAAAAGACGGCAGTGAATTGCACCTTGACGGTTATACATCAATCACCAATTTAAAAATCAATCACCCAAAAATTGCCAGCAAAGATGTTGTGATCAAAAATGCACGTTTTGATTATCGTTTCTTATTGGGAGATAGCTTTATTTCGATCGACAGCACTTCAACCATGCAATTGAATAAAATCAAACTGCATCCTTATGTTTCTTATGATACCGAGAAAGATACTGTTTATACTTTAAAAGTAAACATTCCCAAAATGAAGGCTCAGGACTTTATCATTTCGCTGCCTGAAGGCTTGTTTACGCATTTTGAAGGAATGGAAGCTGATGGAAATTTTGACTACAAACTTGATTTTAAATTCAATAAAAACAAACCGAATGCGTTAGTTTTTGACAGTAAACTCAACAAAGAAGGTTTAAAAATCACAAAATACGGCGAAGCGGATCTTAACAAACTGAATGGAGAGTTTGTTTATCGCGCCATTATTCAAAATGTACTGCAGCGTCCGGTTTTGGTGGGGAACGCAAACCCTAACTACACACCTTTAGATCAGATTTCACCTTATTTACGAAAATGTGTTCTAACGACTGAAGATCCGTCGTTCTTTTCACATCGTGGTTTTATCAATGAAGCTTTTAAACAATCTATTCTGAAAAACATCAGAACCCAAAAATTCTCACGCGGCGCGAGCACTATCAGCATGCAGCTGATTAAAAACGTTTTCCTGACCAGAGAAAAAACACTTTCCCGTAAGCTGGAAGAAATTTTACTGGTTTACATTTTAGAGAACAATCGAGTTGTGAGCAAGGAAAGAATGCTGGAAGTTTATTTCAACATTATCGAATGGGGTCCTAATGTGTACGGGATTGGAGAAGCAAGTCATTTTTACTTCCAGAAAAGCCCCGCTAATCTGAATGTTGATGAATGCCTCTACTTGGCAACAATTATTCCGAAACCCAGAAAATTCATGTATCAGTTTAACGATCAGGGCAATTTAAAGGATTATGCCTTGAAAAATCAAAAATTCTTAAAGAATCTAATGTTCAGAAGAGGTTTGTTAATTCCTGAAGACACACTTGGACAATTGCCTGTTTACATTTCGGGAAATGCACGTTCCTTTATAAAAATTAAAGCTCCGGATTCTACAGCGGTGAAGAATGATTCTTTGGCTGTTGACGATGAGTTTGATTTATAATTGAATTTAACCGCAACGTTCGCTAAGATATACGCAAAGCACACAAAGATTTTTTATTATGAGTTAAAATCTTTGTGTGCTTTTTCTATTATCCATCTTAATTAAAACATTGCGAACCTTGCGGTTAAATACTATTTTTAAGGAGCCGGATCAGGAATTATGGCCTGAACAGCATTAATTTCGGCTATGATTTCTTCTGACAGTACTACATCAATTGTATCAATATTTTCTTTTAGCTGCTCCATAGTTGTAGCACCAATAATAGCGCTTGTTAAAAACGGCTGCTGCAACACAAATCCCATTGCTAATTGAGTTAAGGTTAAACCATGTTTAATCGCGATTTCCTGATATAACTTTGTAGCTTGTGTACTTTGCGCGCTGTTGTAACGTGTATATTGCGGAAAAAGATTGATTCTGGCATTTGGATGCGTTTCTCCGGTTAAAAATTTACCCGTTAAAACTCCAAAGGCCAAAGGAGAATAAGCCAATAATCCCACATTTTCATACTTTGAAACTTCGGCAGAACCTACTTCAAAAAGACGATTCAGCAAACTATACGGATTTTGAACGGTTTTTATTCTTGGAAGGTTCTGGTATTTGCTCTCTTCTAAAAAACGCATCATTCCCCAGGCATTCTCATTTGAAACTCCAATATGTTTTATTTTACCTTCTTTAATTAAGCCGTCAAATGTTTCCAGTACTTCTCTGAAGTTGTCTTCCCAAACATCGTCGTGACCGTTAAAAGCACGCTGTCCAAAACAATTGGTTTTTCGCTCCGGCCAATGCATCTGATACAAATCGATATAATCAGTCTGCAGACGTCTTAAACTGTTTTCTAAAGCATATTTGATACTTGCCGGTGAAAAATCACCCTTTTCACGCATGTAGGTGAACGCAGGGTTTGGACCTGCAATTTTGGTAGCCAATACCACTTTGTCACGATTTCCCGATTTCTTGAACCAGGTTCCTATAATTTTCTCTGTACTTCCGTAAGTTTCTTCACGTGCGGGAACGGAATACATTTCGGCAGTATCAAAAAAATTAACGCCTCTCTCCAATGCGTAATCCATTTGCTGGTGTCCTTCGGCTTCTGTATTCTGCTGCCCGAAAGTCATTGTTCCGAGATTTATTTTACTGACTTTTATGTCGGTATGGGGTAAAGTGGTGTATTTCATTTTTTCTTAAGGCTCTAAGTTACTAAGGAGCTGAGTTGCTAAGATTTTAAGCTTTCAGCATCCAACTATTAAAACTCAAAGATACGAAGCGATTCTTCAAATGAAAATCTCTCAAAAGTTAAAAAAAAGATAAGGTTAGATTTTACCTTTTAGCACCTACAGCGCCCCAATTGTTGCAAGTCATCAACCAGACATTTCTTTTAAAAGAATGTTTAAGAATAGTCTCTATAAATTTACTTGCTCACAGCAACATACAGTTGCTCTGAACAACAATTGCCCTATAAATTTTTAATAACTTAAACCCCAAACAAAATGAAAAAAATTATTCTGGGAATTCTTGCTTTCTCCGTTTTTGCATGTTCGAGTGAAGAGAACACTAAAACACCTCCAGAACAAGTAAAAGAAGAAGTAAAACAGGATCCGGTAGTATCAGCACCACCTAAGTATTGTGAATCAGCAGGAAAGATCAGCAGCGAAGAACGATTAGATAAAGTCGTTTTTGGCAGTATCAACAATGCTTCAACAGGCAAAGGAGGTTATGAAGATTTCACTAACATATCTGGCAATTTCGCATTAGGTTCAAGCAATACTATTTCACTTACACCTGGTCTTTACAGTCAATATGGAAAAGATGGCTTTGGCGTACAATTTTTTGTCTACATCGATTACAATCAAGATGGCGATTTCACTGATCCGGGAGAAACAGTCTGGAAAAGTAAACAAGGGACCGATCCGGTAAGCGGAACGATTACGATCCCCTCTACAGCATCGCTAGGTTCTACCAGAATGAGAATCGAGCTGAGAAGTATATTATCTCTCCCTGGTACACCCGTTACTGATCCTCCATTTGGAACTGGCTGCGGAACTTTTGAGTATGGACAGGTCGAAGATTATACGTTAAATATTAAAGCAAAATTGTAAACAAGCAAAAAAGGTTCAAGTAAAAACTTGAACCTTTTTTTTTAAAATCTTAGAAACTTAGCTCCTTAGAACCTTAGCTTCTTAATTTATACTATTAAGCATCTCTGCAATCTCATCTAATCTTGGTGTTAAGATGATCTCGATACGGCGGTTCTTTGCTTTTCCTTCCGGAGTGGCATTGCTTGCCAGCGGAGAGAATTCGCTTCGGCCCGCTGCCGTTAATTTTTGCTTATTGATTTTAGCATTTTCGCTTAAAATATTTACAATTGCAGTCGCTCTTTTGGTAGACAAATCCCAGTTGTTAGCAATTGGCCCTGAACCTGCGTAAGGGTCATCATCGGTATGTCCCTCAATTAAAACCGAAAGATCCGGATTATCACCCAAAACTTTTCCAAGTTCCACTACAGCTTTTCTACCTTCAACACCAACAGCCCAGCTTCCTGAATTGAACAGTAATTTGTTTTCCATCGAAACATATACTTTTCCGTTTTTATGTTCTACGGTAAGTCCTTTTCCTTCAAAACCGGTTAATGCTTTAGACAGGGTTTCTTTCAATTTACGCATTGCCTCTTCTTTTGCGGCAATCATCGCTTCCAATTCGTTCAGACGATTTGCTGTTTTATCTAAGCGAGCCTGTTCTTCGGCTAATTTTTTAGATTTAGCCTCCAGCTGTGCTAACAGTTCACGATTTTTAGCCATATTACTTTCTAAAGCATCGTTACTGTTTTTCTCTAAAGCATTGTAAGAGTCCTGAAGTACTTTGTATTTTTTCTGCTGAGCAGCCAGATCGGCTTTTTGTTTCTCAAGATCTGCTTTAGTTGCAGTTAAATCTTTTGTTAAAGCATCACGATCGAGTTCTAACTGATTTTTTGATTTCTGCAAACTTTCATTTTCATCAGCAATTGCACGGTTTTCTTTTTTCAGATCTGAATACTTGGTTTCAAGATCGTTGTAAATTTTCTTAGATACACATGAAGTCATAGACAGAGCTGCGACCAGTAATCCGACAGAGGCCTTTTTAATCATTTTTTGTTTTATTTGGAGGGTATTAATAATCTTGCAATGTTTAGAATTTAATAACAATGATGATGTTTAAATTTAAACTGCAATTCATTCCACAATAACAATACCACTTTTACTCGATTTCGACTAAAACAGGACAATGATCGGAATGAACGGCATCGGGAAGAATGACTGCTCGTTTTAACCTGTGCTCCATAACATTACTCACCAGATTGTAATCGATACGCCAGCCTTTGTTATTTCCTCGGGCTCCTGCACGGTAACTCCACCAGGAATAATGATGTGGTTCTTTATTAAAATGACGGAAACTGTCTATAAAACCTGATTTCATAAAGGCATCCAACCAGGCACGTTCTTCCGGTAAAAACCCTGAAACGGTTTTGTTTCGAACCGGGTCGTGAATATCAATTGCCTCATGGCAAATGTTGTAATCACCACAAATAATCAGATTCGGAACTGTCAATTTTAATTCGTTAATATAAGTTTGAAAATCGTCCATAAACATAAATTTATGATCCAGTCTTTCAATATTCGTTCCTGAAGGAAGATACAAACTCATTACAGAGCAGTCATCAAAATCGGCACGAAGGTTACGCCCCTCAAAATCCATGTGATGAATTCCGGTTCCGTACACCACATTATTGGGTTTTGTCTTAGACAAGATCGCAACACCACTATATCCTTTTTTAGTTGCTGGATAATAATATTGATAAGGGTAACCTGCTGCGGTAATCTCCTCAACCGGAATCTGTTCTTCAGTAGCTTTTATTTCCTGAAGACAAATCACATCGGGACTGGCTTGTTTCAACCATTCAATAAAACCTTTAGTTATTGCGGCACGTATTCCGTTTACATTATAAGAAATAATTTTCATCAGCGTTTTTTTAGGATTTCAAATGTAATAAAAAAGTGGAAAGTTTGCATTTGAAACAGCGAAAAGTAGAGTTTTTTGTTATCTTTGTTCGCTCCTCTTAATAAATTAAAAATAGTACATGGGTTTAGTTACCGCGAAAGAAGTTGCAAAAGCGATAAATGTTGATAAGTACGGAGTTTTGGGTACTTTTTCGGGCTGGCTTCTTATGAAAGTCCTTAAAATATCTACTCTAAATAAAATTTACGATCACAACAAGCATTTAGAGGATGTTGCATTTCTAAACGGGATTTTGGATGAGATGGAAATCAAATTTGAAATTCCCGAAGAAGATTTAAAACGTTTACCGAAAGATGGTGCCTATATTACCATTTCAAACCACCCTCTGGGAGGAATTGATGGTATCTTACTTTTAAAATTAATGCTTGAAAGAGAGCCTAATTTTAAAATTATTGCCAACTTTTTACTGCATAGAATTGTTCCGCTTAAAAAATACATCATGCCCGTTAATCCTTTTGAAAATCATAAGGATGCTAAATCAAGCGTGGTGGGTATCAAAGAAACCTTACGCCACTTAAGTGATGGAAAGCCATTGGGAATTTTCCCTGCCGGAGAAGTTTCGACGTACAAAGACGGAAAGTTAATGGTTGACAAACCTTGGGAAGAAGGTGCTTTGAAATTAATCAGAAAAGCCAAAGTTCCGGTAATTCCTATTTATTTCCATGCCAAAAACAGTAAGCTGTTTTACTGGCTTTCTAAAATTGATGATACTTTACGTACCGCAAAATTACCTTCGGAGCTGCTTACACAAAAAGACCGTGTAATTAAAGTTCGTATTGGAAAACCGATCTCGGTAAATGAACAGAATGAAATTGAATCATTTGAAGAATATTCTGAATTCTTAAGAAAGAAAACCTATATGCTGGCCAATCCATTTGAGAAAGACAGCAAGTTACTGGACACCGCAAGCTTAAAAATTCCGAAAGCACCTAAAAAGATCGTAACGCCTGCAAGCGAATCAAAACTGATTGATGAAGTTCAGGCTTTAAGAGATAGCGATTCGAGATTTTTACAAAGCAAAAATTACGAAGTCTTTTTTGCAAGTGCCAAACAAATCCCAAACATTTTACACGAAATAGGCCGTTTACGCGAAATTACGTTCCGTGAAGTGGGTGAAGGAACCAATGAATCTATAGATATTGACCAATACGATCAATATTATCACCATATGTTTTTATGGGATGATGAGACCAAAAAAATTGCAGGAGCTTACCGTATGGGATTAGGTTCTGAAATTTACCCAAAATACGGAATTGAAGGTTTCTACTTAACGGATCTTTTCAGATTCGAACCGGAACTTCATGATATGATGCACAAATCGATCGAAATGGGTCGTGCTTTTATTACGCGTGAATACCAACAGAAACCAATGCCTTTGTTCTTGTTATGGAAAGGTATTATCCATACTACCTTACGTCATCCGGAACACAAGTATTTAGTTGGTGGTGTAAGTATCAGTAATCAGTTTTCTGACTTCTCAAAATCGCTAATGATTGAGTTTATGAAGTCTAACTATTATGATCCGTATATCGCACAGTACATTCACCCGAAGAAGGCTTATAAAGTAAAACTAAAGGACGCTGATAAAGATTTCATCTTTGACGAAGCCGAGTCTGACCTGAACAAGTTTGACAAGATTATCGACGAACTGGAACCAGGAAATTTACGTTTGCCTGTTTTGATCAAGAAATACATCAAACAAAATGCCCGTGTAGTTGCTTTTAACGTCGATCCTTTATTTAATAATGCTATAGACGGTTTAATGTACATTAGAATAGCAGATATTCCGGAAAGCACCATGAAACCGGTTATTGAAGAATTCCAACTAGAATTAGAACGCAAAATATCCGAGAAAGAGGATTAATCAAAAATAGTTTCAAATTCCAAATAAAAAATTCCAAATTCCAAAAAGAGCTCAGCCTATTGGAATTTGGAATTTTTTATTTGTTTTCTTGAAGGATTCAGACACTTAAAACCAGCCTTTCTGCCCAACCTGATAGGTTTGATAAAACTCTTCGTCGGATCTGGTCAGATAGATTATTCCTTCGATCACACCGATTATACCTCCTATTCCGAAAATAAATCCGAGAATAAGCTGAATAACACCTTCTTTATTGTATCCTAAATAAAACTTATGAATGCCCAGCGCTCCTAATAAAATTGCCAGGATTCCCGCCACTACTTTTTTATTCTCCTCCCGATGAACCGGAGGATTATTCCAATGTTCTGTTTTACTGTTTTCCATTTTTATAGTGTTTTTTAGTTATTCTAAACTCAACTTTAAGCGGATGGAATTCTTAGACTTAAAACCAGATGGACTGATGCAAAATATCATCAAAAGAGCTTTCTCTGATAAAAAGAACCAATCGGATCAAATGATAAAAGCCTAAAAAATAAGCCATGTTGTAAGCTAATTTTCTATTGAACAGCAGCCTTGAAAAATACTCTTTTTTAGTAATAATTTCAGTAGTCAATATAATGATGGTGAGCCAGCAAAATACAATTACAAACGGCCCCAGAATATGGTAACTGAGTGATTTATAAATATCACCCTCATAAAAATAAACCAATGATTTGGTAATCCCGCAACCCGGACAAGGAAAACCGGTTACCATTTTAAAAGGACAAAACGACTGATCCGTTTCCAGATGATCATTATGGTTGTCCAGCATTAAAAAAAACGGAATTATCAGTGTAATTGCTGCACCGATAATTCCGTAAATTTTACGTTTTATTCTACTATTATTTGTATAATCTGTTGATATCACCTTGTACAATCATTGCTGCTGCCATAGGAAAGAAGAACCCTAAAACAATTAATAAAGTTGATTGGTCTTTTTGAAGCTCTCCGGTTCTTTGATAAACTTTTGGCAACGCTTCTTTACCAGCTAAATAATAAAAATAAATATTTACCGGCATACAGCATCCTGCAAATATTGCAATTGGCTGAGAGATAACCTCTTTTCCTGCTACGGCATTAAAAACCTCAGATACTTTAATATTCCAATAAATCAAGTACAATCCGCAAGTTAAAAAACTAAAAAGTAACACCATTATTGGATCTACTTTGAATACCGGAATTTGGTCATTAAAATTATTTGACGTTTCTTTAAAATCGTTTTCCATTTTTTACTAGTTAAAATTAATTGGTTATGTCCTACTCTTGGGATTTTCGGTTACTCCTTATTTAGAAACAATATTATTAAAAAATAATTTTAAAAACTAATTATAACCCAAAAACTCTTCAGAAAAAACTCGTTATTTAATTGTAAAAAGGAAGTTAAATTTGAATCTCATCCTACAGCACTACCTATTGAAGATCACTTTAATCTTGTCGGCTATCACCTGAGCCAGTCGTTCATGACTTTCGAATGTCCAACCGGCAATATGAGGCGTCAGCAAAACATTTTTAGACTCCATTAAATATCGCAAGGCTTCCGGAGTACTTTCTTCCTGAAATAAGGTTTCGAAAGATAATTTCTCATACTCCAAAACATCCAGACCAGCACCTAAAACCTTTTTAGCTTTCATCGCCTCTACTAAATCTGCTGTGACAATGTTTTTACCGCGTGAGGTATTTATAATCCAAAAGGGCTTTGAAAAAGCATTTATAAAACTTTGATCCACCATTTTATCGGTTTCAGGAGTCCATGGAAGATGAAGACTCAGCACATCGCTTTTTTGCTGTAGTTCTGCCAATGTAACCTGTCTCGCATTTTGATCTCCTACATTATCCAGAATATCGTAACACAATACCTCGGTTTCAAAACCACGAAGTTTTTTCGCAAATGCTTTTCCCATATTTCCGTAACCGATGATCCCCACTGTTTTACCATCCAATTCATGACCGCGGTTACTTTCCCTATTCCAATGTCCTGATTTCACTTCGGCATCTGCCTGATTGAGATTATTAAACAAGGATAAAATCACTCCCAGCGAATGTTCTGCAACTGCATTGCGATTTCCTTCCGGTGCAGCAATTAAATGAATTCCTTTTGTTTCGGCATACTCGCAATCAATACTTTCCAGGCCAGCCCCAACACGAGCAATAAATTTTAAGTTGGTCGCGTGGTCTAAAAAGGTTTTGTCAATTTTAAAACGGCTTCGGATCACAATTCCGTTGTAGTCCGCAATTTTCGCTTCAATTTCTTCTTTAGAAGATTTATAATCGGCATGATTTTCAAAACCTGCATCTTCCAATTGTTGCCATAAAACTGGATGATTGCTGTCAATATGAAGAATTTTTATACTCATTGTACTCTATTTTATAAAACAAAAATACAGCTTATTCTTTATTTAAATTTTCTGTTTCGATTATTAACTTCCGGAGTTTTCAGAGATGTAAAGAAAAATGGCTTTAAAAAATCTGACTGTAGTAGTTCCCCTGTTTCCCAAAAAGAATCTTAGCCACTGAAATTAAAACAGTTACAAGATAAAGTTCTCTATATCTTAACATTAACGAATAATTTAATTTCATATATTTATACATAGATTTTTACTTCAGAGGACAACTCGCTCCATTTTGCTACATCACATATTGAATTTTAAATTAACGATTCTATTTTTAATCAATTAAACAACAGTAATTATGGCAACAAAAGATTTAACCATTATTTTAGTTCACGGTGCTTGGGGAGATGGTTCACACTGGCAACATGTAATTCCGGGATTAGTAAAAGAAGGGTATAAAGTTCGAAGCGTTCAAAACCCTTTGACTTCTTTACAAGATGATATCAATAAAACTCAGGATCTGATTGACGCCCAGGAAGGAAAAGTACTTCTGGTGGGACACTCTTATGGAGGAGCAGTAATTTCGGGTGCCGGACATCATGATAAAGTGGTAGGCTTGGTTTACATTGCAGCATTTGCTCCTGATAAGGGAGATAGTCTGGGAGCTCTTTTAGGACGCAGAGCCGGATCAGGCGGAGCCAGTATCTATCCTGACTCAAAAGGCTTTTTATGGATTAAGTACGATGAGTTTCATGAAGCTTTTGCGCAAGATTTAGACAAAGAAGAAACACTGGTTTTATCACTGGCTCAAAAGCCTATTCACGGACAATGTTTTGGAGATATCGCAGGTGAACCGGCATGGAAAAACAAACCAAGCTGGTATCAAATTTCCAACTTCGACAATATGATTCCGCCTGAAACAGAAAAAGAAATGGCGGAGCGAATAAACCCTAAAAAAATCATTCGCCTCGATGCGGGACACGCCTCTTTAGCATCACACCCCAAAGAAGTGACGGCCTTAATTTTAGAAGCAGCTGCTACATTCTAAAAAACACTCCAAACCGCTAATCTTTAGCGGTTTTTTATTTAATAAGACAGTAACGGCCGATCCCGCGATACCCCTGAATTTTTTATTCGTTCTTTTTTTTTTTAACTTTGGAAATATATGCCTCCAAAAAATCCCTTCTAAATTCACTGAACTTTTATAAAAATGAAATTAACAAAAACTTTTAAAGCCTTCTTCAACAATGAAAAATCGGGGGGACTACTCCTGCTTTTTGTCACCATCATATCGCTTTATCTTGCCAATTCATCTTTTCAAACGGAATATATTGCTTTCTGGGAGAAAGATTTCAACGGACATTCGATCACGCACTGGATTAATGATGGTTTAATGGCTATTTTCTTTTTGTTAATTGGGTTAGAATTAGAACGAGAGATTTATCACGGTGAACTGTCTGATATAAAAAATGCATCTCTGCCTATTATAGCGGCATTAGGCGGAATGGCAGTTCCTGCGGCTATTTTTCTGATTTTAAATTTCGGAACAGCAACTCAAAACGGAGCAGGAATTCCCATGGCAACCGACATCGCTTTCGCAATTGGAATCTTGTCTCTTCTGGGGAAAAAAGTTCCTTCGTCACTCAAAGTTTTTTTAACTGCCTTAGCCGTTATAGATGATTTGGGCGCCATAATTGTAATTGCCATATTTTATACCACTTCAATCGCATTTGTAAATCTTGCCATTGCTTTAGGAATCTGGATTTTCTTGTTTGTTTTGAATCGTTTAAAAGTTCACAACCTTATCCCGTATCTTATTGGAGGTGTTGTAATGTGGTATTTCATGCTAAGCTCAGGTGTTCATGCTACCATCACAGGAGTAATTCTCGCTTTTGTAATTCCGTTTGGAAATGGTGATGAAAATTCTGTTTCTTATAAATTGCAGCATTTTCTACACAAACCGGTTGCCTTTTTTATTCTGCCATTATTTGCTGTTGCGAATACCTGTATCGCTATCCAGTCGGACTGGCATGAAGGCTTGAATCATTCTAATACATTGGGAATTATTCTGGGTCTTGTAGTAGGTAAACCTTTAGGGATTTTACTTTTCTCGGCTATTGGTGTAAGTCTTGGATTGTGCAGTTTGCCTAAAAATTTAAAATGGGCTCATGTACTGGGTGCCGGAATGCTGGGCGGAATTGGTTTTACCATGTCCATCTTTATCACTATTCTGGCTTTTAAAGATCCTGAAATTATTGTTTTCTCTAAAATTGCTATTCTTATTGCTTCTGTACTTTCGGGGCTCTTAGGATTATTCTATCTAAAATTTACTTTGTCGAAGAAAAAGAAAGTTTAGTCTTTTAAAAGAAAATCAATCCGGAAAAGCGTTACAAAATAAAAAATTCCAAATTCCAATTTACTAAAACTTGGAATTTGGAATTTTTAATATTGGAATTTCTTTATCCTAACCTTTAATTTGCTTCAAAGAAGTCTTAATTCCTTTAATTAGTGATGAACTGAAACCATTATGCTCCATTTCATTTAAACCTACGATTGTACACCCCTGAGGCGTTGTTACACGATCGATTAATTGTTCCGGATGTACTTGTTCCTCCAGTAACATTTTTGCCGCTCCTTTGACTGTTTGTGCAGCGATAGCCAAAGCCGTATTAGAATCAAATCCAATTTCGATACCTGCCTGCATAGAAGCACGAATATATCTTAAAGCATATGCCGTTCCACAAGCTCCAAGAACGGTTGCTGCGTCCATCAATTTTTCGTCGATTACCGGAGCAGTCCCTAAATCCTGAAATAATTCAACAATCGGCAATGCTTTTTCTCTGTCTGGTTCAGGAAAAGAAATACAGGTTGCCGATTCTCCAAACTGCGCTGCAATGTTGGGCATAATTCTAACTACTACAAATTCATTATTGGTTTTAGACTGAAGCATATCCAATGACAATCCGCTTACCGCCGAAGCAATTGTTTTTCCTTTAATAACCGGTAGGATCTCTGCTAAAACAACATCTACCTGATACGGTTTGATTGTTAAAATAACCACATCAGCTTCCTGAATATTGTGTTTATTATCTGAGGAAACCGTAATTCCATACTCTGATAAATACTGAATACTGGTCGTGTTTCTTCTTGTAACGGTAACCTGATTATTTTGAGAGAATTTAGCAATTCCCAAGGCAATAGAAACCCCGAGGTTTCCGCCTCCTATGATGTGTACTTTCATTGCTTTTATTTGGCTGGTTAATAGCGAATTATTCGGCTACAAATTACACCGATTTTAGAGATCAATAATCACTCTTAATCAATTAATTTGTTGCAAAAACTTAAAATCCAAGAATAAGTTTGGCTACTCCGAAGTAGAGCATAATACCAAATACGTCATTGGTTGTGGTAATAAAAGGTCCTGTTGCAATAGCGGGATCGATTTTATTTTTATGCAAAAACAGTGGTACTAATGTTCCTAAGGTCGCTGCAAACAGAATTACTACGATCATCGAAATCGAAATGGCCATCCCTACTAAGTATTGTTGGTACATTACCGAGTGATATCCTAACAGAAGTAATGAAATTATTGTTCCTGAAATCATCGAAACGGTAATTTCTTTACTAAAATAACCTCTGCTGAATTGTTTCAGTGTTCCGTTTGCCAAACCCTGTACAACGATTGCCGATGCCTGAACTCCAATATTTCCGGCTGTTGCCGAAAGCAAAGGCACAAAAATAATCAGGGTTGAATATTTCTGAAAAGTAGTTTCGTTTCCTTTTAATACAAATGAGGCCACAATTTCGATCACCATTCCAATTAAAAGCCACGGCAAACGTGCTTTAGTCAATTCCAAAACACTATCGTTTGATTCAACGTCCTGTGTAATACCCGCTGCCAACTGGTAATCTTTATCGGCTTCGTCCTTGATTACGTCTACGATATCATCGATGGTAATTCTTCCAACCAAACGGCCTAACTCGTCTACCACCGGAATGGCCTCTAAGTCGTACTTTTGCATGATACGTGCCACTTCGACATCTTCGGTATCGACATTTACAAAATTTAATTTTCTGATGTAAATATCTCCGATCTGCGTTTTGGTTGAAGTGGTTAATAAATCTTTAAGAGACAGTCTGCCTTTCAGACGATTTTCATCATCAACGACATAAATTGAATGTACTCTGGAAACATTCTCGGCCTGAATACGCATTTCTTTGACACAGGTAAGAACATTCCAGTTTTCATTAACTTTCACCAGCTCTTTCCCCATCAAACCTCCGGCAGTATTCTCGTCGTAACGCAATAACTCGACAATGTCTTTTGCGTGCTCAACGTCATTTAACTCCGAGATTACCTCTGCTTTAATGTCCTGCGAAAGCTCGGCGATAATATCGGCCGCATCATTGGTTTCCAGCTCATCGAGCTCTTCTGCAATCTCTTTAGGCGACAGACGGCTTAAAATGTTTTCACGAAGATCATCTTCTAATTCCAGAAGAATCTCGGCCGTTTTATCACTATCTAAAACCTTAAAAATATAGGTCGCATCGTCGAAATCCAGCTCGTCCAGAATCTCGGCTATATCGGCATGGTGCAAATCATTAAGTAAAATTTCAAGTTCCTTGTCATTTTTCTTAACAATGTGCTCTTCTAATTGTTGAATTAAGTCTTTGCTAACTTTGAACTCCATCGGCTTCTATTTTTTGAGTCAGTTCAATAAATTCTTCTACGCTAAGCTGTTCAGGACGTTTATCAAAGATAGTGTCTTCTCGCAACTTATCAGTTAAATTTAATGTTTTCAAACTGTTACGTAATGTTTTTCGTCTTTGTTGAAAAGCCATTTTCACTACTGTGAAAAACAGTTTTTCTCCACATGGAAGACTATAATCTTCCTTTCGGGTCATTCTCATCACACCCGATTTCACCTTGGGCGGAGGAATAAAGACGTTTTCATTTACCGTAAACAGATACTCTGTAGTATAGAAAGCCTGAGCCAGAACGGATAAGATTCCGTAAGCCTTTGAGCCTTTTTTCTCGCAGATTCGTTCTGCAACTTCTTTTTGAAACATCCCCGAAAATTCCGGAATCTGATGTTTAAATTCTAAAGTTCTAAAAACAATCTGTGTTGAAATATTATAAGGGAAATTTCCGATAATAGCGAATTGCTTGTTCTCGTAAACCTCATTGATATTGTACTTCAGGAAATCCTGAGAGATAATGTTATCTTTTAATTTTGGATAATTCTCACCTAAATACGCCACTGATTCTGTGTCAATCTCGATCACGTGTGTATTAATTGGTTTGTCAAGCAAATACTTAGTCAACACACCCATCCCCGGTCCTATCTCTAAAACCTCATCATATCCGTTCAGGCTTAGAGTATCTGCAATTGCTTTGGCTATACTTTCATCCTTTAAGAAATGTTGTCCTAAATGTTTTTTAGCTTTTACTTTTTCCATTCTCTTTTCTAGATTCTTAGATTGTCAGACTGCTTAGATTGTTAGATTATCGAATAATCCAAAAATCAAGTCATCTACTTCTTATTTATTTCGAGAAGCTGCTGAATATCAAGTAAATCTTTAGCTCTGTTCGCTTTAATCTTACTTGTAATCAGATCTTCCAGTGATAAAACATTCCACTTTAAAAATGTTTTATCATTAACCGTTGTTTCTTCACTATCCTTATAAGCCTCATCAAAAGTTTTATTTACCGAAAATCTGGTAATTAACTCTAAATCTAAGTCTGCGGGTGAAAACTTAACGGATATATTCTGTTCTTGTCTTTTCACATTCTCAGGAAAATCATCAATTTCATAACCCATATCATTAAAAACAAGAATCAATTTTTTAAAATTTTCTGCTGTTGTCTCGATCCAGAAATCAACATCGGCTGAATGTCGCTGATAGCCATGAAAATTAACGGCCCCACCACCTACCATAAGCATACGAACCTGGTGTTTATTGGCTAAAATGATAAATTCATCAATGTTTTGATTCCACAATTTTGACATCCTACTTTGGTTTAATCACAATGAGAAAATTATCTTTATTCTTATCCTGTTTATTCTTAACCGGAAACCTGCTTACTTGTTCCATCAAACGAAAAAAAGCATAAACTCTTTCGGTTTTAGACAACTTCAGGAAATCTTCCTGTTGCAGTTTGTTGCTTTCTTCTTTTGTTTGAAACCGAATCTCCATCTTTTTTTAGATTGTTGGATTGTTAGATTGTTGGATTATTCGAAAAATCTAATAATCCAACAATCTAACGATCTCTTTTAATGTTCCGAAATCACTTCCAGTTCTGTTCGGAAAGAAAGCATTTTATCTGCGAATAATTCCAAAGCTTCTTTATGAAATGCCGGTTCGTCTTCGATATAATAACGCTCTAAAGTTTCTTTACTGTCTGTAACATACTGAACGGAATACGTAATTCCGCCCATTTCTTCCTCAATCATCACTCTGACGATTCTTGCCGAAGAAAACTTTTGTGTGGCTAAAATTTCAGGTATGTGTTTTTCCTGCATCCATTTTAACCATTGCTCCTGAACGCTCTCGTGTATATTGCTTGTAACGTTGTAAATAATCATTCTTTCTAGATTGTTAGATTGTTGGATTGTTGGATTATTCGAAAAATCTAATAATCTAATAATCCTATAATCGGTATTATAAATTCTTGTCTCCTCTTAGTTCCCGGTATTTTTTTCTGGCATCAACAAAATAAATACTATCCTGATGATTAAAAATTACCTTCTCGTATAAAGGCTTCGCCTTTTCGGCATTATGCAATTCATCGTTGTAAATTTCCGCAGAGAAAAACAACGCTTCGTCTATATAAATTCCGTCGCTATGATGGTCAATAATCTGCTGATACTGCGCCAACGCTGAGGTGTAATCCTTCAGGCTTTCATAAATTTTACCTAAACGCAACATTGTAACAGCTTCGATTTCCTGTCCTTTAAACGTTTTCAATATTCCCTGAAACTGAGCAATTGCTTCCTGTTTTTTATTCTGATACAATAAAAAATCGCCTTTGGCAAACTGCTTCAAAGCCGTTTGTGTCGAATCGGCAACTGTATTGTCGTTGATCAGTAAAAAATACTCCAGCGCATCATTGGCAATTAATTGTGTATTTGCCGCCTTCAATTCTTTAAACTGTTTCAAAGCCCATTCGAAATCACCTTTGTAATAACTTGTTTTGGCGGCTTTCAAACTCGCTTCATGTGCCATTACATCATTCTTCAAATCCAATTGAATTTGCGAGTAATAGATAAGCGCCTGATTGAACTTCTCTTCTAAAAGCAGAATGTCTGCCAGCTCCATTTTTGCATCTGCCTGCTGATAAACATTCAGATTTAATTCCAGCGCTTTTTTAATGATATCCTTCCCTTCTTCCGTCTTTTTAAGATTAAAAGCCAGGAAATGCGCCTGAATTATTTGCAAAGATAAGGTAAAAGGAGTTATTTCATAAGTTATAAGCAATTGTTGTAGTTCCGAATTGATTATCGGATAGTCTTTTTCCTGCGCTTTATCGATTTTGATCTGCATTAAAGACGAGTTGGTCTGAATGAGTAAATCGCGATCTTTAGCCGTCTGAAGAATAAAATTGAAGATTTCCTCCGCTGTATCGTTGTCATCCTCATTTAAGGCAAACTGCCCAAGATTAACAATGCTTGAAAGTGATTCCGGGTCACGCTTGTAGATAGCTTTTTCCTGAATAAAAGCTTTGCCAAATTCCTTCTGCTGTACATAAAACCAACTCAGGTAATGATTCCAAAATACATCCTGATCTTTTTGTGTTCTCAGAATCAAAGCTTTTCGCATCGCATCTTTAAAAGCTGTATTATCAGTTTCACCGTTCATGAAACGAGATAACTGGGTTTGAATTAAATTTGCATTCTGCGGATTTTTGTACGATTCCGTCAGCAAAAGTTCGATCATCTGATCCGTCTGCCCTAACTGTCCGTACAACATTCCAATCTGAAAATTGAAATTATAATTTGGCTGAATTGACATGGCTGTCTGATAGGCTCGTAATGCATACTCAAGCAATACTTTCTTCTCAAAAGAATTACCAACTCCGTAAACATCATTCGGATTGGTTTTAATCTTTTCAATTGCCTGTTCGTAGTAACTTTTGGCTTTCGCATCGTTTTTCTGCAGTTGGAAATTATATCCTAACTCTACTAAAAAAACGCCTTGTTTGTATTTGTTGAAACGGTCCTGAATTACTTTCTGTGCAGTCTCAAACTGCTGTAACTGCTGATAACAGTCAATTGTTCTTAAAAAATATTGTGTATTGGACGGCGAACTGTTTAAAAGTTCTTCGTAACTGATTTTAGCTTTTTCAAAATCACCTTTATCGTAATAATACTGTGCAAGCTGTTCATTCTGTGAAAATGCAAAAGCAGACCAGAACAAAACGATATAGATGATGCTGTTTTTCATATTTTAGCTTTTTTTTCAGTGTTCAGTCTCGGCTCTCGGTTTTCAGTCGCAGTTTACGGTTTGCATTATTCCATGCAGACTGAGACAGAAAACTGTGACTGTAAACTAAACAAGAACATTCTTCTTAGACTTCCAGACAATCAGTCCAAGGCCTATTAAAATAAAAGGAACACTCAATATTTGTCCCATATTAATGAGCATACTATTTTCGAAAGCTTCCTGATTTTCTTTGAAAAACTCAATTATAAATCGCGCCAGAAACAGTAACATCAGGAAATAGCCAAAGATCAAACCATCCGCTTTTCGTATCTTCTCTGATTTGTACATCGTTAGTAAAATCACAAAAATCAACAGATAAGCAAAGGCTTCATACAGTTGTGTTGGATGTCTTGGAATCAAATCGTCTCTCTGAAAAACCACACCCCAGTTTCCATTGGTAGGTTTTCCATAAATTTCAGAATTCATAAAATTCCCAAATCTGATAAAAGCTCCTGTAACCGGAACTCCAATTGCCATTTTATCTAAGAGCCACAGGAATTTTACTTTATACTTTCGGCAATATAAAACCATAGCGATTAAAACCCCTATTGAACCTCCATGACTAGCAAGCCCCTGGTATCCCACAAATTTATAGACACCTGCTACTTTTTGTATTGGCAATAAAATCTCTATTGGATGCTGTAAAAAATAGGATGGCTCGTAAAAAAAACAATGCCCCAATCTCGCTCCCAAAATAGTCCCGACGATTACATACACCAATAAACTATCAAGATTATCCAGCGAAAGATTTTCTTTTTTGTAAATATTTCGCACTATGGCATAGCCCAGCAGTAATCCACAGGCAAAAAAAGCACCATAATACTTCAATGGAAAACTATCGGTTATCCAAAAAATAACGGGATCTGTATCCCAATTTAAAATCCCTCCCATCTTCCTCTTTTTTTAGTATTCAGTCGCGGTTTACAGTATTCAGTCGCAGTGTTCAATGCAATTCAACTCAAACTGAGGCTGCGACTGAACACTGTGACTGCGACTGCAAACTTTATTTCAGTCTTAATTTATAATATCAAACCCACAGTATGGACGTAATACTTCCGGTACTACGATTCCTTCCGGAGTTTGGTAATTTTCTAAAATTCCGGCCAAAACTCTTGGCAAAGCCAATGAACTTCCGTTTAGGGTATGAGCCAATTGATTTTTCCCATCTTTGTCTTTGAAACGCAATTTCAAACGATTGGCCTGAAAAGTCTCAAAGTTAGAAACTGAACTGATTTCTAACCAACGATCCTGTGCCGTTGAAAACACTTCAAAATCGTAAGTCAAAGCTGATGTGAACCCCATATCGCCACCACACAAACGTAAAACGCGGTACGGTAATTTTAATTCTTTCAAAATATCTTTTACATGCTCTACCATTCCGTCCAATGCTTCATAAGACTTATCCGGATGCTCCACACGTACAATTTCTACTTTGTCAAACTGGTGCAAACGATTCAGTCCACGTACGTGAGCTCCGTAAGAACCTGCCTCACGACGGAAACATGGCGTATAAGCGGTATGTAAAACCGGAAGATCGCTTTCGTTTAAAATCACATCACGGAACAAATTCGTAACCGGAACCTCAGCCGTTGGAATCAAATACAAATCATCGATAGTTGAATGATACATTTGTCCTTCTTTGTCCGGCAATTGCCCTGTTCCATAACCTGAAGCTTCGTTTACCAAATGCGGCACCTGAACTTCGTTGTACCCGGCAGCAGTGTTTTTGTCTAAAAAGTAATTGATCAAAGCACGCTGTAAACGAGCTCCTTTTCCTTTGTAAACCGGAAATCCTGCTCCAGTGATTTTTACACCCAATTCAAAATCGATAATATCGTATTTTTTCACCAACTCCCAGTGTGGCTGTGCCCCTTCGTGTAAAACCGGAATATCTCCTTCCTGAAAAACGTTCAAATTGTCGTCCGGTGTTTTTCCTTCCGGAACAATATCAGCAGGAAGATTAGGTAAAGTGTATAATTTATTGGTTAATTCGGCTGCTAAAGCTTCTGCTTTTTCGCCCAATTCTTTGCTTTTTTCTTTTAAGGAAACTGTTTTTTCCTTCAGGATTGCAGCTTTCGATTTCTCGCCGGCTTTCATCAATTCCCCTATATCTTTGGACAATTTATTAGATTCGGATAAAGTGTTGTCTAATTCTACTTGTGCTGCACGGCGGTTTTCGTCTAATTGCACCACTTCTTCAACAACGCTTTTAGCATCGATATTTCGTTTTGCTAAAGCCTTGATTACTTTCTCCTGATTCTCTCTAATAAATGCGATTTGTAACATAGCTTGTTTTTTATAACTATTGTATTTTTTTTATAATGGAAGCAAATTTAAGGAAATGTTTCCTAAGATCATGACAAACTTGATAAGGAAAAATGATTTAACGGTTGTTCTGCGAGTAGATTAAAATCCATCCCTACAATATCTGTCGAGCCAATGGCTCTTTTTATAGACTTTGTGAATCTCTGTGACAAAAAGGACGGATTAAAATCCATCCCTAATAATACGTATCGAGCCAAAGGCTCTTTCTATAAACTTCGTGGATCTCTGTGAAAAACTCCGCGAATCTTTGTGACAAAACCTCTGAACCTCTGCACCTAGAAAAAAACTAAACCCTCTTAATCTCATGTCCCACAAATTCCTCCAGAGTCGCAAACATATCATCAACAGTAAGCACTTCGAAATCGGGATGATTTTTTAAGAAATCGGCATTTAGTGTCACCAGATTTTCTTCTAATTCGTAAAACGTATCGTTGTTCAGTAAATCACGTATTGGGTTTACACCTTCCAATTTTCCGCCTAGAAATTTATTGAGTTTTACACTGCTCATCAATCTCACTTTTTTACTTTGTTGCTGAAACAATTCCAGGTGTTTTTCGGCACCAATTAAAGTCAGACCTTCTTCAATAAGCTCGTTTAATTCTTTGTTCCAGCCTGATTTATAAACAAATTGTGCAAAATTTCCTTCTGTATATTGCGACCAGTAATAATCCAAATAATAACTCGTCAAAGCATCTTCGTGGATAAACTCATCATCGACACCTTCTTCACGCATTAAATTGATTACTGAAATATTCGAATGAATCACATCCTGCGGATTCTCACTGTTCATTGCGGTTTCAGAAACTATTATTCTGCCAAATTCTTCCATTTTGATTTTTGTTTTGAGATTGTTTTGCAAATTTCGACGAAATTAAAACTAAAAAGAAACATATTTCAATCTAAATAGCATCAGATTCATCCGTATTTTTTTTCTGATTCATTTTTGCTACTAAAGCTTTCAGCCGCAAGGCATGTGCCCTTTTCTCTTCCTGAACTTTAGCTTTTTTGCGTTTTAGCAATTTGGTGTGCAAAGCCTTATTTTTCGTGTTTTTTTCAGGACCTTTTGCCATGATTTCAACTCTTTAAATTACTTCTGCAAAGATAGAACTAATAATAAAAATGATTATTACTTATTTTGATTCTTATGGATTTATGTAAATCACAATGAAATTATTTCAACACATAGAAACATAGATTCGGTTACTTTGAAAAAAGGTTTTTTATATTTACAATCTATACGATAACTTCATTCAAAATGACCCCAACTTTCTTCGCAACCCAAGAGCAATTTAGAGCATGGTTAGAAAAACATTATCAAAAAGAAACCGAACTTCTGGTTGGTTTTTATAGAGTGAGTACCAAAAAACCGTGCATGACCTGGTCGGAATCTGTTGATCAGGCGCTTTGTTTTGGCTGGATTGATGGTGTTCGAAGATCTGTGGATGAAGAAAGTTATACGATACGGTTTACACCCCGAAAAAAATCCAGTATCTGGAGTGCCATCAATATCAAAAAAGTAGAGAAACTCACCAAGGCCGGACTCATGATGCCCGAGGGCTTAAAGGCTTTCGAATTAAGATCCGAAGAAAGATCTAAAATCTATTCGCATGAAAGAGAAGCTTACCTACTTGACCCGGAATTTGAAAAACAATTTAAGGCTAACAAAATGGCCTGGGAATATTTTAGCCATCAGGCACCCTCGTACAGAAAAGTAATGATTCACTGGATCATGAGTGCCAAGCAGGAAAAAACCAAACTTTCGAGATTAGAAAAAGCCATACAGGTAAGTGCTGAACAAAAACGAATGTTGTAGCAGCTGTTGCTTTGCTAAACGATAAATATTAACTTTATTCCGTCTAAAAAAGTCTCAGTTAAAAAGAAATAAAAAATGGAGGGAAGAAAAGCACTAGAATATTACGTTTTAGATGTATTCTCAAACGAAAGTTACAAAGGAAATCCGCTTTCTGTGGTTTTTACCGATGGTAATTTAAAACTGGAAACGTATCAGGATATTTCTAAAGAATTTGGCTACTCCGAAACCTCTTTTGTTTATTATTCCACAAGAGAAAAAGCTCTGATGGTTCGTTCGTTTACCCCAACAGGAATCGAGATCGATGGCGCGGGACATAATTTACTTGGTGCCGTCTGTGGCGCTCTTTTAAAAGGAATGGCCATTTTTGATGAGCAAAACGAAAGTGAACAATTTGTGATCATGAATCATTCTGCCATTCCGTTAACCGTTACTTTAGATCCGGTTACTTTTTACCCTCTTGTTCAAATGCATCAAAAATCAGCAGTCATTAAGGACGAAATTCCAACGTATAAAATTGCCGTCGCACTTGGTTTAAAAATTGAAGATTTAGATGTAAATGCTTTTGTTCCTACCATAGTCAATACCGAAGTTGCCCATGCAATGGTTCCCATAAAAAGCAGTGAGATACTCAATAGTTTTGTTCCGGACAACCAGCTTTTAATCGAAATTTCGAAAGAATATAAATTCGAAGGATTTTATTGTTTCACCATAGCTAATGAAAATCAGGAGCATATCGTCGAAACGAGATTCTTCAACCCCATTATCGGAATAAATGAAGATCCTGCTACCGGAACAGCAGCGGGTCCTTTAATTGGCTTTTTAACACAAAAGAAATTCACTAAATCCGACAAAGAATACAAAATTCTTCAGGGGGTAAGATTAAAACAGCCCTCAATGATTGAAGTAATGAATCGCGAAGAAGATATTTTAGTAGGTGGTTCCTCGACCATAACGATGCGGGGAGAACTTTACTTATAAAAAAAAGCTGCACATGATGCAGCTTTTTTTTATAAATCGAAACTTTTACTTTTTGATTTCTTTTGGTAAGGTTGGTTTTTGCTGAGGCGGAATACGTTTCTTCAAAAACAAAATCTGCCCTAGATGACTCGACTGATGCTCCATAACATGAAACCAGCAATATTGATTACTCATGTCATACTTGGTCTGAACTTCAGCAAACCAGGCATCGTCTCTTTTCTTTAGCTCCGAAATTGTTTTGGCTCTTACTTCATTGTAGATGTCTAAATAATATTGAATATCATGTCCTTTAAATTCATCTCGCCCACCCTGATCCAGATTTAAAGCAGCATTCCATTGTTTCTTTTCCTCTTCATTAAAATCTCTGTTTTCGAATGTAAAAACCTGATAGTATTTTTCGGCAGCGGCCAAATGCATCACTAATGCACCAATTCGGTTCGCTTCGGCGTCGTGCAAATAATCAATTTCGTACTGATTCATGTTCTTCACTGTTCTTTCTACACGGGCTTTAAGATCTTCAAGCATCGATATCATATCTCCAATTTTTGGCGATGCTCCTTCCACATTCCCAATCTTTGCTTCTGCTCGCGGCTTAATCCCGCTTCCTTCCAGCAGCAAACTGTTTTTTCCGTCAGTACTGGATTTGTCCTGCGTAATTTTGTACTCTTTAACTTTTACACTTGCGTCTTTTGAAATGCCTAAACCCCATTTCGGAATTTCACCATTTTTCAAAGGAGTTTCAAAACTTGGATTTAAAACTGCCAACGGTTCAAAAACACCTTTTTCATTCTCGATCAGCAATTCGAATTTATCAAAATAGAATTTACCATTATACAAACACAAACCTCCAAAACTAAGTGATTTACTGTTCTTATCGATCGTTCCTTCTACGGTATAAGATTTCCATTCGTTTGATTTAATTGGTCTGTCTCTCATGTTATCAAAAAAACCTTCCTCTTCATTCTTCGTATCAACTCTTGCCCAAACTCCTGCCCAGGCCTGAGGTTCGGTACTTTCTACTTTTACTGATGCAATTACTTTAAACTTTTTCTTAACAGGAGACTGAATTTCTATCGTTTGATTGAAAGAGGTCCAATCACTCGAAACCGTCTTTTGCGTCTGGGCACTTGCCAAAACAAAACATAAAAGCAACAATGGGGTCACCAATTTTTTCATTCTTTATAGTTTTAAAAATTTAGGTAAATATAACACACTTTTTTAAGGAAATAACTGATCATATTTAGTAAATCATCTAAAATAAAAACAAAAAAAGCCACATCAGTTAAGATGCAGCTTCCTTATAAAAAATAACCAAACCGAAGTTCTTAGTTTGTTTTCATTGGTGGTAAATCGAATGCTTTAGACTCGTGTTCGAAATTATTACGGTGTCCGCCATCGCAAAAAGGCTTGTTTGCCGATAATCCACAACGGCAAAGACCCAATGCCGATCTTCCTTGTAGTCCGTAAACAGCTCCTTCAGAATCCATGATTTCGAAGTCACCTTCTATTTTAATCGATCCGTTTTTATTGATGATAAGTTTTGTCTTGCTCATAAAATTGCTCTTTTGTTTTTTTTTGAACGCAAAGGTTGCGAAATAAATCGTGAAGATTTTAGCAGGCATGCTAGTTTAAACTGGTTCTATTTTATGGGGTATGGCACAGAGCTACGCGGAGATTCGCTAAGATCTATTTTAGAGGTTGAAAACAATCTCGCAGAGGCGCGAAGTTTAATTGTATGGTCAGGCTTCGACTTCACTCAGCCTGACCATCAAACGCACTGTTGTCATTTCGAGGAACGAGAAATCCTCACAAGAAGCTCTACAACATTGCTCAATAACCATGTGAAGATTTCTCGTTCCTCGAAATGACATAACAATAGTGTAAATTTCTTTGCGTCTTCGCACCTTTGTGAGATTAAAAACTCAGTAAATCTGTGCTTTTTCTCTGTGAAACTCCGCGCAATATTAAAATCTCAATTCTATTGCTTATTTTTGCACTCAATAAAATTGAGTTATGATACAGAATCCAAAGAGATATACTATCACAGCAGCCTTACCTTACACCAACGGACCTATACATATTGGGCATTTGGCGGGGGTTTACGTGCCTGCAGATATTTATTCAAGATATTTACGTTTACAAGGAAAAGACGTTGCATTTATTTGTGGAAGCGATGAACATGGTGTTGCAATTTCGATGAAAGCCAAAAAAGAAGGAGTTACACCGCAACAAGTTATTGATAAATACGACGGAGTTATCCGTAAATCATTTGCTGATTTTGGAATTTCGTTTGACAATTATTCCAGAACTTCAGCTAAAATTCATCATGATACGGCTTCTGAATTCTTTAGAACCTTGTACGACAAAGGCGATTTTATTGAAGAAGTAACCGAACAATTGTACGATGCCAAAGCCAATCAGTTTCTGGCAGATCGTTTTGTGGTAGGAACCTGCCCTAAATGTGACAATCCGGAAGCTTATGGAGATCAGTGTGAAAAATGCGGATCGACATTGAATGCTACCGATTTGATTAACCCGAAATCGACAATTACCGGAGAAACTCCGGTTTTAAAATCGACTAAACACTGGTTCTTACCCCTTGACCGATATACTGAATTTTTAACCGAATGGATTCTAGAAGGTCACAAAAGCGACTGGAAAGCCAATGTTTACGGACAGGTAAAATCATGGATTGATGCCGGATTAGAGCCTCGTGCCGTAACGCGTGACCTTGACTGGGGAATTGACGTTCCGGTTGAAGGTGCCGAAGGAAAAAAACTATACGTTTGGTTTGATGCTCCTATCGGTTATATCTCCTCTACTAAAGAATGGGCTGCCCGCGAAGGAAAAGACTGGGAACCGTACTGGAAAGACGAAGACACTAAACTGGTTCATTTTATCGGGAAAGACAATATTGTTTTTCACTGTATCATTTTCCCGGCGATGCTTAAAGCCGAAGGAAGCTATATCTTACCGGACAACGTTCCTGCAAATGAGTTTTTGAATTTGGAAGGAAACAAACTTTCGACTTCTAAAAACTGGGCGGTTTGGCTGCACGAATATTTAGAAGAATTTCCGGAGAAACAAGACGTTCTTCGTTATGCCCTAACTTCGAATGCCCCGGAAACTAAGGATAATGATTTTACATGGAAAGATTTCCAGGCAAGAAACAACAACGAATTAGTTGCTATTTTCGGAAACTTTATCAACCGTGTGGTGGTTTTAACCAATAAATATTACAACGGATTTATTCCAAAACCAAACGAATTTACTGAGGTTGACGAAGCTGCTTTAGCTGAACTAAAAGCGTATCCGGCTGTAATTTCGAGTTCGGTAGAACGATACAGATTCCGTGAAGCTTTGGGTGAGTTGATGAACGTTGCTCGTTTAGGAAATAAATATCTTGCTGACGAAGAGCCTTGGAAAGTCATGAAAGACAATCCGGAGCGTGTAAAAACTCAAATGTATGTGGCTCTGCAAATTGCTGCTGCGTTGAGCGTTTTGGCTGAGCCGTTTTTACCTTTTACTGCCGCTAAATTATCCCGAATATTAAGAAATGAAGGCAAACTGCAATGGAATGACGTTACTGAAAATTCAGAATTAATTCCTGACGGACACCAAATTGGTGAAGCCGAATTGCTTTTTGCAAAAATAGAAGACGAAGAAATACAAAAACAAATAGACAAATTGGAAGCTACAAAAACCGCAAATCTTGCCGAAAGCAAACAACCTGAACCACAAAAAGATCTTATTCAGTTTGAAGATTTCGCCAAAATGGACATTCGTGTGGGAACTATTCTGGAAGCCGAAAAAATGCCTAAAGCCAACAAACTTTTGGTTCTTAAAGTGGATACCGGAATTGACGTGCGTACGATTGTTTCTGGAATTGCCGAAAGCTTTTCACCGGAAGAAATTATCGGAAAACGTGTTTCGGTTTTAGCCAACTTAGCGCCAAGAGCCTTACGCGGTGTAGAAAGTCAGGGAATGATCCTGATGACGACCAATGCCGAAGGAAAACTGGTTTTCATCAATCCGGATGCTGATGCTCCGAACGGTGAAACGGTAAACTAATTATTTTAATTAGAAAATGTGGCAATTTGATAATGCCGTAATTTTATAAATTTATAGAAAGTTATCAGCCAAAAAATCCGGCAGATAACTTTCTTTTTTTGATCTAATTGAACAAAATAATTATATTTTTGATTACATCAAATAAATAGTTATGAACTCAAATTTTATAGATACGTCTGAAAACATCTCCGATTCATCTGAGAAAGGACTTTTTAAAATCTCTAATAATCAAAAAACAGCGATTCTAAGAAGTAGAATAGAGATTGAAAATGGAAATTTTCATAAAAATGAAGACGTAATTTCAGAAATAAGGAAATGGTTGAATAATAATCAAAAATAACTTTAACTTTTTAATGTATAAGCTAGAGATATGCAAAAATTAGACTTCGTAAAAAATTTGGAAATAATTGTTAACGAACTTCAATCAGAAGAAATAAGCAATAAATTTAAAGAAGGATTTAACAGTCCAAGTGGTTATGGGTATTCTCAAATAAATGCTCCGATTTTCACATCAAAAAGTAATTTTGATAGATTAAAAAACGATGACAAATATCGTGAAATATTAAATAGTTTAGATGCTGATGACATTTATTCACCTCAAAATCTTTCTAATTTAACAATCATTTTACAAAACACTGGAGCTTTACAAATATTAGGCAATCCTATTTCTTCCAAATTTTTCAATTTTCATAACTCACTAATAAACACCCTAAAAATTACTAAAGAAGTATTATTGAATGATACATTAGAAAAAAGCAATGAAAATAATCTTGAAGAAGGTATTTTACTATTTCAAATTGTAATTGAAGAGGAAGGTCTTAGCACTGAAAAATATATAAAAATCTTTACAGCACTACAGGAATTGATTTCAGTTATTAGTAAAATTGAAAGTGAAGAGCAATTTGAATCCGAAATTATCTTATTAGATAGTGGTAGTGATACTAATTTAGGTATAAAAACTGGTATTGAAACTGCTAAATCATTATTCCTTATTTTTAAAGAATTTTGGGATTTCTGTATAAATCATAAGCACTACAAAGCTAAATTAGAAAATGTTTCCTTATTAGAAAGTCTATCAGTAAGAGAGGAAATTAAGAACAAAGTAGAAGCGGGTGTTATAACAGAAGATGAAGGAAAGGAATACATGCACTTAGTTAAAACAAGAACAGATGCCTTAATTGGATTAAAAGTTTTACCAAAAGTAATTGTAACTGAAACTAATCACGTTGATAATCAAAAATTGATTGCTGGTTTTGAAGGAACAAAGTTTTTAACTGCCGGAGAATAAAAAAGAATACTTTTCCTACTTTTCTTAAGTTTTAGTTGTATCTTTGCTTTGCAAAACATTACCAAGGAGAAATCCTAAAAACTTATCTAAATTAACATAAGCGTATACCACGTCACGGTGAAGGTATGGGAAACCACCTAAATCATTCCTTGGAATGTTTTGCACACCTAAAGCGTGGTATTCGTGTATCTAATATTTTCTATTATGCAAAAAGAAAATCAAAAACCAACACAACAAGACGTACTGCCAGCGGTGGCAAAATTTCTTTCCTTTCTTTGGATGGAAGGAGAATTTAGAGAACAACCGGAATATTTGTCCGAGATTTTCGAGGCAATTCTGGAAACAGAGATTGGTGACAACCAGGAGCTGCGCACTAAAATGATAAGCTGTATGAAAACCATTAAAATGCTGACCCAGGCACTTGATCCTTTTAGCGATCAGCAAATTGCAGAGGCCAGCAATAAAATTGCTACAGCTTAAACACTCTCTTAAACGCGTGAAATTAGTAATCAATTCACGCGTTTCTTTTTTGATGTTTTATTTAAAAAAAAGTGAGAACTTAGCAAAATCAGCCTCTGGATTAAAAATACGCATTAAATGAAACTCACAAAACCAAGATTAGCCCTAATTGGTGGAATACTTTGCATTTCGATTTTTCCAATATTAGTCAAACTAAAACTGGCTCCGGGATTAATCTCGGCTTTTTACAGAATGTTTTTTGCCGTATTGTTGCTTTTGCCTTATGTACTGGTTACTAAAAGCTTTAAACTCCCGAAAACCAAATTCATACTATTAGCGGTACTTTGCGGAATTTTATTCTCTTCGGATGTCGCAGTTTGGAATATCGCCATTCAGGATTCGAGTGCAACTCAGGCTTCTTTGCTAACCAATTTGTCGCCACTTTGGGTAGGAATTGGTTCTTTTTTCTTTCTAAAAATCAGACCTGCCACTAATTTCTGGATCGGAACTGTGGTTTCCTTATTCGGAATGGTCACGCTGGTAGGATTTGAGTTTTTCATGGATTTGAATTTTGATCAGGCCTTTCTGTTTGCAGTTTTATCGGGTATTCTTTATTCGATTTATCTACTCGTGAGCAAAAAAGCGCTTACAGAAATCGATGTTTTATCTTTTATGACCATCAGCTTACTGGCATCGAGTATTTATTTAGGAATTCTATGTTATGCCCTGGATCAGCCTTTTGCGGGTTTCTCGAATACGGGTTGGTTTGTGCTGGCACTTCAGGCTGTAATTTGTCAATTGTGTGCCTGGCTTTCGATCAGTTATGCCACCCAGCACATGCGCGCCACGAGAGTTTCGTTAAGTTTATTGAGTCAGGCCGTAATTACTTCGATATTAGCTTGCTTGTTTTTGGAAGAACAAATAACTTTACAAATGGTTTTCGGCGGAATCATTTTACTGTTCGGAATTAGAATTACGTTCTATGATAAAACAATTTCATTAAAAACGCTGTTTTCTAAGAGTTAGAGTTGTTGGCTCGCAGATGACACCGGTTTTACGGATTTTTTATTTATCTTAATCATTAATTTCATGAATTCGCGACGAAGAAATTAACACGCAGATTCTCCAGGCCTGGCAGATTACTTTTTGAAATCTTTGAAATCATTTTAATCTATGGCAATAAAATAAAAATTCGTGCTCATTTGTGGAATTCGTGGCTAAAAATTAGCACGCAAATTATGCAGACTCAGAATAAAATAATTCGTGAATTGCTTTGCCTGTTCGCTGCCGCTCGGGTCGTGGCAGAAAAACCTGAAACAAAGAAAACCTGAAACTTGAAACAAAAAAACTATGTTACATAAAAACAAAATCCCCAATTTAAAAGTAATCGCATTCGATGCCGATGATACCTTATTTGTCAACGAACCTTACTTTCAGGAAACCGAACATAAATTTTGCGCTTTGATGGAAGATTATCTTTCACATCAGGGAATTTCGCAGGAACTATTCAAAATCGAAATTGAGAACCTGTCGCTGTACGGCTACGGAATCAAAGGCTATATTTTGTCAATGATCGAAGCTGCAATGACCATCTCCAACAACACCATTCCAATTGAGGTTATCGAAAAAATTATCCAGTACGGAAAAGAATTACTCGAAAAACCAATCGAATTGCTTGACGGAGTCGAAGAAACCCTAAAAACCCTGCACGGAAAATACAAACTGGTTGTGGCCACAAAAGGCGATCTGAAAGACCAGCACAGCAAATTGCACCGCTCAGGGTTGGGGCATTATTTTCACCACATTGAAGTAATGTCGGACAAGCAGGAAATTGATTATGAAAAATTATTAGGCCGTCTTGAGATTAAGGCAGATGAATTCCTGATGATCGGAAACTCCTTAAAATCAGATGTGCTGCCGGTTTTAGGAATTGGTGGTTATGCGGTACACATTCCGTTTCACACCACTTGGGAGCACGAAAAAATCAGTCACAAAATAGAACACGAACATTTTAGTTCGTTTGAAAAAATTACTGAAATCCTTCAGAACTTATTGTAATGAAAACACTTTTAGACTTAGAAAACTGGAATAGAAAAGAGCACTTTGCGCATTTCATTCAAATGGAAGAACCTTTTTTTGGTGCTACCGTTGAGATTGATTGTACGCAGGCCTACGAAACGGCCAAAAGTCTCGAATCGTCCTTTTTTATTTATTATTTGCACAAAACACTGGTTGCCGTAAATGCAATCGAAAATTTCAGATACCGAATTTCCGGAGATCAGATCTACATCAATGACCAAATCGATGCCTCAGCAACTATCGGACGTGAAGATGGTACTTTCGGATTTTCATTTATAGAATACCATCCTGATTTTAAAACCTTCGAAAAAACGGCTTTACAGGAAATAGAACGCATACAGAATACCACGGGACTTTTTACAAGATCTTTTGAAAATGATAATTTAATTCACTTCTCGGCAATTCCGTGGTTGAATTTTACGTCGCTTTCGCATGCCCGCAGTTTTACCTTTCCGGACAGCTGCCCAAAGGTTTCTTTCGGAAAAATGATGGTTTCACCTAGCGGAAAAAGAACCATTGCAATGTCTGTTCACGTGCATCACGCCTTGATGGACGGATTACACATGGGACAATTTGTGGATTATTTTCAGGAATTAATGAATCAGTAATTCGCATACAAGAGGGTTTAAATTTGGAATAATTTTTGTCGATAAAAGCACATGAAAAAACTACTCCTTTTCTTGTTAGTAACCTATCAGTCAACACTGTTGAGTCAGACAGTGTTGGCTTCTTATCCTTTAGATTTTAAGCGGTACGATCAGAACAATACAATCGTAAATGTCGAAAATAAGGCAACGCACGATGTATTTGTTTTTGCTACAAATACTCAGAACCTTACCATTTTAAGATACAATAGCGCTTTATTTTTAAAGGATGAATTTACAGTACCGCGTACCAATCTTGAAAACAAATCGATATTAGGCTATAGTTTTAGTGAAGACGGAAATCCTACACTTTATTGGGCTTCCGAAGAATCTTCTGAAATTTTTGTCGCCAAATACTATCTGGAAACCAAAACGTATAAGATTTTAAAGTTTCTGTTTCCTTCCGGCAGCGAATATATCGTGGCTAAATTTCAAAGCAACAATCTATTCTACCTGTTGTCTAAAGAACTCGCAAGCCATACTTTGACTGCCTATGTTTTTAAAAACGGAATTGTAGAAGAGCGGATATTTGATTTTGCTGCTTTTACTTTCCAAAACAAAAGAGGTCAGTCTGTAAGTTTTTCGCAGCTCATCAAAGAGAATCCGATTATAAAAATTGATCCTGAAGACTATACACCTTTAGACAAAGCCTCTAAAAAAAGTAAAATTTATCTCGAGGACAATCATCTTATCCTGACACTGGACCATAATCCGAAAGAAACACAGCTTTTTGATCTGAATCTGGACAATCAGGATGTTATTGAAAAGAAAATTGCCCAGTCCGAGATTAAAACGCCTCGCAAACTAAGCAACTCGTTCTATCATGAAAAAAAGCTTTATCAAATCAATGCCAATGAAGATGAACTGGTATTTGACATTAAAAATTATGATTCGGGCGAACTTATAAAAAATGCCAGAGTAGCAAAGGAAGACACGATTCGATTTAAAACCTCTCCTTTTCTCGTTCAGCAAGGCGGTGAGAGAAAACCACGGGAATTGAAAAACACCAAGCGATTTCTGCAACATCTGGCTGCTTTAGAAATAGGTTTATCACTTTATAACAACGGAACAAGTACTTCTATGACACTTGGCGGAACTCCACGTGTCGGCGGAGCTTACTACACAGTCATGAACGATACTTTCACCTGGGATTACTTGCCGGTTGTAAACGACGAAACCGTATTTTTTGAAACTGCTTTAAACCAAAATTCAGAATTTATTGCCAAAGATCCGGCACCAATGGCGCTTGACAACTTATATTACTTTTTAAACAATAGCAGAAAAGCGATTCTGGAAAACATTTTCAGATTTGATGATTATTATATTTTAGGGTATTACGATACTGCTTTAAAACAATATCAGATGCGTAAATTTATCGATGGATTTCCGGAAAATGAAACACAAAATCCGATCATCGATAAGGCTGTTTTTTCGAAACCCTTTTCATTTGAAAAGCCTTAATTTTATTGAGAATTAATCCAAATCTCTGATGTTTTAAGGTTTGAAAAAAAAGGAAATGGATTATTTTTTCTAACTTTACATAAAAGAGAAATATTATGTTATCAAAAAATATCGAAATAGCTTTAAACAAGCAAATCCGCATAGAGGCAGAATCTTCGCAAACCTACCTTTCTATGGCTTGTTGGGCTGAAGTACACGGACTGGAAGGAATTGCGCAATTTATGTACACACAGTCAGACGAAGAGCGTGCACACATGCTAAAATTAGTGAAGTATGTAAACGAACGCGGAGGTCATGCTCAAATTACTGATCTAAAAGCGCCTAAAACATCTTATTCGACTTTCAAAGAAATGTTTGAAGAGCTTTACAATCATGAACTATTCGTTTCAAAATCAATCAACGAATTGGTACACATTACTTTTGAAGAAAAAGATTATGCAACACATAATTTCTTACAATGGTATGTTTCTGAACAAATCGAAGAAGAAGCAACAGCGAAGTCAATCTTAGATAAAATTAACTTAATTGGAGATGACAAAGGCGGACTATACTTGTTCGACCGTGATATTCAACAATTAACGGTTACGAGCTCGATCGCTATTAACCCAAAATAAAAAAAGTTAAAGTTTATTTAGAACATTTAAAAATAACTTTTTTCTTCTATATTTGCCTCTGTTTTTATAATACAGAGGAAAATTGAGCAAGAAAGAAAAAGACAAGGACAAAAAAAAGGATAAGAAGAAAAAGAAGAATAAAGCTGCTATCCTTGAGAACATTAAGAGGTTGGAAAACTGCAAATCTTCTTGTTGTGAGAAATACAAAAAGAGCGAAAAGAAACGCTGCTCGCGTTGTCCTATGTTTGATTTATTCAAAAAAACTGCTTAACGAAATATACAAACCCACCACTAACCGGTGGGTTTTTTAATTTTGGGAATATTGCTCTGAAAGAGCTTTAGCAATAGAATGGCGCGCAGCACTATGAGTAACGATAACGAATATCGGTTACGCCCTGAAAAGGCAGAAGCTTATGCACAAAAGTTGGATTTATATCATTTTCAATTATATTTTATAAAAGAGCAGTTTATTCTTTATTGAAACTTATAATGTATAGTTTTCTTTTGCCCTTTCAGGGCAATTCTGTACCTTAATCTAATTCATAGTGCTGCGCACAATGCTGTTGCTTTTAGGGCTTTCAGCCCTTTCCTTCCCAACTTTTATTCTTGATTCCTTTTTTATCATTCATCCTCAGGTATTAGTTTTGATCTGATGAAAAACGAATTTTTTGTATTATATGAAATACGTAATCTGCAATCTGATAATACTCTATTTTATCCTTTTTGAAAATCCATTTTCATCCGCGTCTTCGTGAAACGAATCCGCGTCATCTGTGTGACCTTCCAGAAGAAGCGCTTAACTTTTGCAATTCACTCGCACAATCCTTAAATCTTTATGTAACTTTGTTGTTATCCGTTGTTACAACTTCGGTTAAAACGAATTTCCCTATTTTTAATATAGATCCTCAAAAAAGACGCGGCATTACTTATGGAAAACCAAATTACGATTCCCAAATCCTCACTTGATTTTTTATCTCTGCTAAAAGAAAATAATAACAAGCCTTGGTTTGAGGTACACAAGCCAGAATATCTAATCGAATTAAATCATATCGAAAACTTTGCAGGTGCTTTGCTTCAGGAACTTTCAAAAACAGATGTTCTGGAAACAGCTTCCGGTAAAAAAAGCGTTTACAGAATTTATCGCGACATTCGCTTTTCTAAAGACAAAACTCCTTTCAAAACCTTTTGGGGAGGCAGTTACACCAGAGCAACAAAAGAAAGACGGGGTGGTTATTATTTTCATCTTGAAAAAGGGAACAGTTTTCTTGCCGGTGGTTTTTGGGGACCAAATGCAGCAGACCTAAAACGCATCAGAGCTGAATTTGGTCACGACTCTCAACCCATGCAGAAAATATTGCAGTCAGAATCATTCGTTAATACTTTTGGGACTTTGCAGGGTGAACAACTTAAAACGGCTCCCAAAGGTTACGACATAAACCATGAAGCTATAGATTTACTCCGTTACAAATCGTTTCTGCTTATCAAGCGTTTTACCGATGAAGAGGTTCTAAGTCCTCTTTTTCTGGAACAGGCTCTTACTACTTTCAAAAACATGAGGCCTTTTTTTGATTATATGAGTGAAATATTAACAACAGATAGTAACGGAGCTTCTGTATTATAAAAATTTAAACCCGACAGGTTTTAAAAACCTGCCGGGTTTGAGTATCAAATGTTTCTACTATTTACTTCAATAGTAAAATTTCATTTACGATTACTTCCGTTACATATCTTTTCTCTCCGTTTTTGTCATCGTAGCTTCGATGGGTCAATTTGCCTTCAACAGCAACTTCTTTTCCTTTCACGACAAACTTTTCGATAATTTCAGCCGTTTTACCCCAGGCTGTAACACGGTGCCATTCGGTTTGTTCGACTTTCTCTCCTTTCTCATTGGTATACTTTTCATTGGTAGCGATACTCAAATGCGCTAATTTTTTACCGTTTTCAAATGTTTTAATTTCCGGATCGTTTCCTACATTCCCAATTAACTGTACTCTGTTTTTCATTGCATTCATGGCGTATAATATTTAAATGTTAGTATAAAATGAATTCGTTCGTCAAATTCAACAGGACAAAGATGCGACGAACACCAGCAATTATCCGGTAGACAAGTATTTACTTTCGGTTGTAACTATTTGTAACCGTTTGTAAATGGAATTTATTTTGTATATTTGAGAGAAACCTTACGATATGCAGACAAAAATCAATAAAGTTGAATTGCGTAATTTGGAATTTGACGACTACAAGCAGCTAAAAGATTCTATGGTAGAATCCTATCCCGAGATGGCAGATTCGTATTGGAAAGAAGAAGATATCAAAAGATTACTTTCTATTTTCCCGGAGGGACAACTCGTTATTCTGGTCGATGGAAAAGTGGTTGGATCGGCCTTATCGTTGATTGTGGATGAAAAGCTAATCGACAAAAGACACAATTACAAACAAGCAACAGGAAACCATACTTTTTCTACCCATAATAAAAATGCAGAGATCCTCTATGGAATCGATGTTTTTATTCACCCTAATTATCGTGGTTTACGTTTAGGCCGACGTTTGTACGATGCGCGAAAAGAGCTTTGCGAACAGTTAAATCTAAAAGCCATTGTTTTTGCCGGCAGAATTCCAAACTATGCCCAGCATTCTAAAAAGCTCACTCCAAAAAATTATATCGACAAAGTAAAACATAAAGAATTACACGATCCGGTACTTTCGTTTCAGTTAAGTAATGACTTTCATGTATTGCGAATTATTAAAAATTACCTTGAAGGCGACGAAGAATCGAAAGAATTTGCGGTACTTTTAGAATGGAACAATGTGTATTACGACGAAAGTCCTAAATTAATCAACCTCGAGAAAAGTGTCATCCGTTTGGGACTGATTCAATGGCAAATGCGTCCGCTTAACAATATTGAAGAATTTTTCGAGCAGGCCGAATTTTTTATCGATGTCGTTTCGGGCTACGGAAGTGATTTTGCCTTATTCCCCGAGCTTTTTATAGCTCCCCTGATGGCTGACTATAATCATTTATCTGAAGCCGAAGCCATTCGTGAACTGGCCCGATATTCAGATCCTATCCGAAAGCGTTTTCAGGAATTTGCCATTTCGTACAATATCAATATCATTACCGGAAGTATGCCTTATCTGGAAAATGGAAACCTTTACAATGTTGGCTTTCTCTGCAAGAGAGACGGAACTTCGGAGATCTATACTAAAATTCACGTAACGCCAAATGAGGTACACCATTGGGGAATGAAAGGCGGCTCTCAGTTTAAAACTTTTGATACGGATTGCGGAAAAATCGGCATTCTGATTTGCTACGATGTCGAGTTTCCGGAACTTTCGAGAATTATGGCCAACGAAGGAATGAATATTTTGTTTGTTCCGTTTTTAACCGATACCCAAAACGCTTACACCAGAGTGAAACACTGTTCGCAGGCACGTGCCATCGAAAATGAATGTTATGTCGCTATTGCCGGCTGTGTGGGTAACCTCCCTAAAGTAAACAATATGGACATTCAATATGCCCAGGCTTCTGTTTTTACACCTTCAGATTTTGCATTTCCAAGTAATGGAATAAAAGCCGAAGCAACTCCAAATACAGAAATGACTCTTATAGTTGATGTTGATTTGAACTTGCTGAAACAACTTCACGAACATGGAAGTGTACGCACGTTAAAAGACAGAAGAACCGATTTGTATGAAATTAAAAAGATAGATTCATGAAAACATGCCTCGAATGCTCTGAAAAAATTGTAGGCAGAGAAGACAAAAAGTTCTGCTCAGACAGCTGTCGAAATGCCTACAATAATAAAATAAATAAAGACAGTACGAATTTCATGCGTAATGTAAACAACAAATTACGAAAAAATTACCGAATTTTGAGCGAACTAAACCCCGACGGGAAATCTAAAGCAACAAGAGATAAAATGACAAACAAAGGTTTTGATTTCGATTTCTTTACCAATATCTTGCAGACCAAAACAGGAAACACCTACTATTTCCTGTATGACCAGGGATATCGCTCTTTGGATAATGATTATTTTATGCTTGTTAAAAAAGAAATATAGTACCTATCTACCATGAAAAAAAACCAGACCTCAATTCTAGCCATAGTTTGCATTCTTGCCATTCTTGGTATTATATACGCCACAATGATGCCGCAGGTAATCTCCAAAGGAGATGAAGCCCTTGCCGAGTTTTCTACGGACAGAGCTTTAAATCAAGTCAAAATTATTGCACAGAAACCGCACTATGTAGGTTCTCTCAATCACGAACTGGTAGCCAACTATCTTAAACTTGAACTGAACCGAATCGGACTGGAGACTAGCGTACAGGAAGGTTACACATTAAATGATTGGGGAATACTGGTAAAATCAAAAAACATTCTCGCCCGTATAAAGGGTACTAACAATACAAAAGCACTTTTACTTCTTTCCCATTATGACAGTGCTCCGCATTCATTTTCAAAAGGTGCCGGTGATGATGCCTCAGGTGTTGCTACGATACTGGAGGGAATCCGGGCTTTTTTATACGCAAAACAACCGCATAAAAATGACATTATCATTCTTTTTTCAGATGCTGAAGAACTGGGCTTAAATGGGGCGGCTCTTTTTGTAAACAGCCATCCATGGGCGAAAGACGTTGGTTTGGTTCTTAACTTTGAGGCCAGAGGATCATCAGGACCGAGTTATATGCTGATGGAAACCAACAAAGGAAATCAAGCACTGGTAAAAGAATTTTCTAATGCAAAAACGAGTTACCCGGTCTCAAATTCACTTATGTACAGCATCTACAAAATGCTTCCTAACGATACCGATTTAACAGTTTTCAGAGAGCAAGGCAACATTCAGGGATTCAACTTTGCATTTATTGACGATCATTACAATTATCATACACAACAAGACGATGTTCAGCACCTGAGTAAAACAACTCTGGCACATCAGGGAACTTATTTAATGCCATTATTAAAATATTTTTCCAATGTAGATTTAAATGCTACAACCTCAACAGAGGATGATGTATACTTTACCGCTCCGTTCTCTTTCATTAATTATCCTTTTTCATGGGTATGGCCGATGACCATAATTGCTTTAGGATTGTTGATTATTTTCATCTTTATAGGAAAAGCAAAACGTGTTATCACTTTCAGAGAGATATTCAAAGGATTTGTCCCTTTACTGGGTTCCATTATCATAGCGGGGCTGGTAACATTTTTAGGATGGAAAATTGTATTACAGATTTATCCACAATATTCTGATTTGCTCAATGGATTCACTTACAATGGCCATGCTTATATTGGTGCATTTGTAACACTAAGTATCGCTATTACGTTTGCTTTCTACCACCATTTCTCAGAAGCTAAAATTACCATGAACCATTTTGTGGCGCCGTTGCTGCTCTGGATCATTATCAATGCATTCATTGCTAATAGTCTGGCTGGTGCCGGTTTCCTGATCATACCGGTATATTTTGGCATACTACTGTTTGGAGTTTTTGTTCTAACCCAACATTACAGTCTGGGTCTCAACCTGCTGTTTAGTATTCCAGCCTTCGTTATCATCGCACCTTTTATCGTAATGTTTCCGGTTGGACTCGGACTAAAAATCCTTTTCGGCAGTGCTATTCTGACTGTATTACTTTTCACACTGGTACTCCCTATCTTTGGTCAGTTTGCTAAAAAAGGAATTTGGACCATCTTCTTCTTTATCGTTTCAATTGGCTTTTTTGTCTACGCAGGTTATCACTCCAATTACGAACGCGGAAAAGCAAAATCAAACAGTTTACTTTACATCTACAATGCCAATACCAACTCCGCACAATGGGCAACCTATGATGTTAACCTTGACGATTGGACCAAAACTTATTTAGGGCAAAAAAATCAGAATGCTGTTGGTTTAAATACATTACCAATAGCCAGTAAATACAATTCGGGTTTTACTTATAGTGCGATTGCTCCCGTAGTAGACATACCAAAACCAACCATTGCATTTTTAAAAGACAGTGTAGTTGGCAATAACAGATACCTGAAAATAAAAATCAGCCCAAACAGAAAGGTAAATCGTTATGATATTTATGCCAATCCAAAAATGATTTTTTTCAATTTCAAAGCTAATGGAGTTACAGCTTCAGGACAAAAAGGAAATCGTCTGGAACGCAATGGTATGAAAATCTTATGTTACTATGTGGTAGGCAATGAACCTCTTGTGATGGAATTCTATATCAACAAATCGGCTGTTATGGATATGGACTTAATTGAAAGTTCTTTTGATTTGATGACGAATCCGCTGCTTAAAGTAAAACCAAGAAGCGATTGGATGATGCCAACACCTTTTGTATTGAATGACGCAGTACTCATTCAGCAAAAAATAAAACGCTACACAGCACCCGCAGCTGTTCCTTCACCCGCAGCAATAGTGAAAGACAGTAGTGCTATAAAAAAAGACAGCTTAAAACCTATTGCAAAGCCAATTGTAAAACCACAATAAAAAACACTTATTATGGCAACAAATATCTCTACAGTACTTTTAAATGCTCCGGCAGAAAAAGTCTGGAATACACTCACTCAGCCTGAGTTGGTCAAACAATGGCAATACGGCAGTGACTTAATCACGGATTGGAAAATTGGTAATGAAATCAGATTCAGAAACGAATGGGAAGGTCAGGTTTTTGAGCAATGGGGAACTGTTTTGGAGATGATCCCCAATCAGAAAATCAAATATTCTTTATTCTTCCCCCGACCGGAATTAGAAGACAAACCCGAGAATTACTTCCTAATGAGTTATGTCTTAACAGAAGAAAATCAAAAAACAAAGCTCGAGATTGTTCAGGAAGACAACCGTCCCGGAGCAGTTCAGGAAAAACCTCAGGGTGAAGAAAACCCAATTTTACAAGCCTTAAAAGCTTTAATCGAATCGTAAAGACGACAATTTATCGACACAGCAAAAAAGATTTCGGTAAATTCTAATTCTTATAGCTTTGCAGCTTTAAACAAAAAATGACACAAATAAGTATTCTGGGCTGTGGCTGGCTAGGGTTACCCCTGGCTAAAAAACTAATAGCAAAAGGACATCTGGTAAACGGATCGACAACTTCTGACAGTAAAATTTCTATTTTAAAAGAATCGGGGATAAACCCTTTTCTGGTTGCGCTTGAAAGTGGAAGTGTTTCCGATAGCACAACCGATTTCTTAAACGAAAGTGAAATCTTAATTATCGATATTCCGCCCAAATTAAGAGAAAATAAGTCCGATGCTTCGATTTCTTCTGAAATGGCATTTGTTCGAAAAATAGAGAATCTAATTCCCTTTATAAAAAAATCAACGGTAAAAAAAGTGCTTTTTGTAAGTTCCACTGCAGTTTACGGAAACGATAATACTACGATCACCGAAGAAACACTTCCAAATCCGGAAACCGAAAGCGGTAAACAATTGCTTTTAGCGGAAGCTTTACTTCAAAAAAATCAGAACTTTGCAACCACAATATTGCGTTTTGGCGGTTTAATCGGAAAAGATCGTCATCCGGTAAAATTTCTGGCAGGAAAAGAAAATCTTGAAAACCCTGATGCACCGGTAAATCTAATCCATCAAAATGATTGTATAGGTATCATCGAAGCCATCCTAAATCAGTCCAAATGGAATGAGGTTTTTAATGCTGTCGCACCTTTTCATCCAACGAGAGAAGAATACTACACTCAAAAAGCAAAAGAACACAATCTGATTCCACCGAAATTCAAAGCTGAAAAATCAAAGATTCAAAAGATTATTTCAAGTGAAAAAATTGAATTGGTTTTAAATTATTCATTTACGCCAGAAGATTATTAAAATTCCTTGTCGGGCTGAGCGAAGTCGAAGCCCCCTTTCACATGCCTTCGATTTCACTCAGAATGACAATTGTTTACCAAAACATAAAAAACTTAAATTACCTTCCTAACTTATATCATTTAAAAAAACTTTGCGAACTTTGCGATAAACCTTTGCTCCTTTGCAGTAAAACTTTACGTTTAAAACTATGGAAACAGTTTATGTCAATTCACCATTAGGAATCACTAAGATCGTTGGAGATGAAGACGGTATTGCTATTGTCTCTGTTTCCGATGTTGGCGACAATGTCGTTTCGCAAACTATTCCAAAGGTCCTGAAAGAGGCCGTTTCACAACTTCAGGAGTATTTTGAAGGTAAAAGAACCGACTTCAATTTAAAACTAAATCCAAAAGGAACTGACTTCCAGCAAAAAGTATGGAAATCACTATTGGAAATCCCATATGGCAAAACCATCAGCTATATGGATCAGACCAAGAAACTGGGTGATGTAAAAGCTATTCGGGCTGTTGCATCAGCAAATGGTAAAAATCCACTGTGGATTGTGGTTCCCTGTCACCGTGTTATTGGTACCAATGGTTCTTTAACAGGTTACGCCGGTGGTCTTTCCCGCAAGAAATGGCTACTGGAACATGAAAATCCCAGTACACAACAGAGTTTATTTTAGTTTTTGAACAAATCATACCTTTACGAAAGCTAAAGGCAAAAAAGTATCTAAATCTTAAAAACATAAGCTATTTCTTATTTTTAAAATCATTTGCGTACTTTTATAAATCTAAATGCCTAAAAATATAAGACGTCTCCATAATGATTGAAAAAATAAACCTTAACAACATTCTTTTCCTTGATATTGAAACTGTACCGGAAGAAGAAAATTTCAATTCGCTTGACGAAGAAATGCAGTCTCTTTGGGATCATAAGACACAATACCAACGCAAAGACGATTTTACTCCTGAGGAATTTTATGAGCGTGCCGGAATCTGGGCTGAATTCGGTAAGATTGTCTGCATTTCGGTTGGTTATTTTACGATCAAAGGCGATGTTAGGAATTTTAGAGTGACCTCTTTTTTTGGAGAGGAAAAGAAAATCCTGCGTGACTTCAATAATCTCATCAACAATCATTTCAATAAACCACAACATTTGTTGTGCGGACACAATGCCAAAGAATTTGACATTCCGTTCATTGCACGACGCATGATCATCAACCAGATTGCGATTCCGGACAAACTTAATTTATTTGGAAAAAAGCCTTGGGAAGTGGCTCATTTAGATACTTTAGAATTATGGAAGTTTGGCGATTACAAGCACTTTACTTCTTTGAAGCTATTGACCAAAATTCTGGGGGTTCCCTCACCAAAAGGCGATATCGACGGCAGTCAGGTCGCACATGTTTTTTATGTCGAAAAAGACATTGACCGAATTGTAACCTATTGTGAAAAAGACACCATAGCTGTAGCACAGATTTTCCTTCGCTTACGTCGTGAAGATTTATTAATAGACGATGAAATAATTCATGTGTAATACCACTTTAAACGATGGATTCAACAATAGCACAGCTCAGACTCATCTCTCAAAAACTTCATAAACCAACTGATAGTACGCCACGAGAAATTGTACAGCATTTAGGTGCCATGCAGGCTCAGGATTACGCAATGGCAAAATGGGCAATTGGATCCCGTTGCGATGCTTCAGAAAAAGTGATCGAAGAAACTATTGATTCCGCACAAATTATCCGAACTCATATTTTAAGACCTACTTGGCATTTTGTTTCCGCTGATGATATTTACTGGATGTTGGATCTTTCCGGACCGCAAGTCAAACGCATTGTAACATCATACGTAAAAAAATACGGTTATGATACTAAGAAATTAGATCAGACTAATGCCGCTATCCAAAAAATACTCGCAGGAAACAATCATCTTACCCGTGAAGAAATCATACAGGAACTTAGTATGACTAAAACTCCCAGTCCTGATCATTTAAGCAGTGCCATTATGATGTATGCCGAACTTGATGGTTTGGTTTGTAACGGAAGAATGAAAGGAAAACAAATGACGTATGCTTTACTTGAAGAAAGAGTTGCTAAACCAAAAGGCAAACTAACCGAAGAAGAAGGTTTAATAAAATTAGCCCTTCGATACTTTGAAAGTCATGGCCCTGCTACTCTTCTTGACTTTTCCTGGTGGTCAGGTTTCTCTCCTACCAGCTGTAAAAAAATCATTAATGCAATTGAATTGCAATTAAACTCTATTATCATTGAGGATCAGAAGTTTTGGTTCAAAAATGATATTTCCACTGAGGATAATTTTCGCGAAAGCATCCATTTTCTTCCGGCCTTCGACGAAATCTTAATTTCGTATAAATCCCGCGAAGCCTCCATCTCACCCGAACATCAACCAAAGGCTTTTACCAACAACGGTATTTTCAAACCCATAATTCTGGAAAACAGCAAAGTCATCGGAACCTGGAAACGCACCATCAAAAAAGATCACGCCAGAATAGAAACCCAATTTTTTAACGAGACTGAAAGTCACAAAAAAGTAGTTCTGTTTGAAGGCATTAAACCTTTTGAAAATTACTTAGGAACCAAAATTCAAATCGAATAATTCGAAATTTCACCAATCGATACTGGTTCGATCAAATACTTCTTGTTTCCTCTTTAAAAATCCTTGCGCATTCTAGGGTTAAATAATTACATTTACAAAAAAATATAATTATGGTATTGAGCAGATTTTGGTTAGCTATTTTTGTGTCTTCAATTTTATTTGTGGTAGTGAGTTTGTTTACCGGTAACAGTTACACGCTCGATTTTATTTTGAACGGACAAAAAGATGACCCAATTCTGGTTTCTGAAAAATATCTGGAGCAGATTCCTGCTTTTGTGCGAGACAGCATCGACTTAAAAGAAGATAAAACCATGATTGTAAACAGGGACTTAACCAATCCTGATACTACTTATGTTTACAAGAACAAAACGGTAAAAATTTATAGTGGTGTCCAAAAATCAGACGGTTTACTGCCAACCTGTAAAAGCACTTTGATCGACATTATCATTCCATTAATTGCCTACTTAGCCTTTTTTTGCGGATTGATGGAACTTTTAATCGTTTCCGGAGCTTCCGAAAAACTGGCCAGATTCCTAAGTCCGATGTTTACCAAAGTATTCCCTACGGTTCCTAAAAACCACCCGTCGATATCCTATATGACCTTAAATTTTGCTGCAAACTTCCTTGGTTTAGATTCTGCTGCCACACCATTTGGACTAAAAGCAATGGAGAGCTTACAGGAACTGAATGTAGAAAAAGACAAGGCAAGTGACGCCCAAATCATGTTTATGTGTCTGCATGCATCTGGTTTGACCCTGATTCCAACGTCAATTATTGGATATCGCGCCGCAGCAAACGCAGCCAATCCGGCGGATGTTATGCTTCCGTGTATCATCACTTCACTAATTGGAACTGTCGCAGCATTCCTGATCGTGGGAATCAGACAAAAAATAAATTTCAAAAGCGCTTCATTGGTACTTGCATTAATGGCCATTATTGCTGCGATCATAGGATTATTGTTCTACGTTAATCACTTAGACTTAATTGGAAAAAACTATTTCACTTCTAATCTTTCAGGATTGATGTTAATAGGAATCATTGGCGTTACACTGATTTTCTCATTCATTCATGAGAAGAAATTTGTAGCGCAGGACACTACAATGTTCGATACTTTTGTAGAAGGGGCTAACAATGGTTTGAAAACCGGAGTTAAAATTTTCCCTTATGTTTTAGGAATGCTAGTTGCCATCTCTCTTTTTAGAAATAGTGGCTTATTTGAAATTATCAGCAATGGAATCGGATTTATCTTTAGCAGCATTGGAGTAAGTTCCGAAATCATAAATGCATTACCGGTTGCCTTACTTAGACCTTTTAGCTCAGGAGGTTCCAGAGGATTCTTACTGGACTCGATGAGTACTTTCGGAGCAGATTCCCTTACCGGACGTTTGAGCAGTATTTTCCAATGTAGTGCCGAAACTACTTTTTATGTAATTGCGGTTTACTTCGGATCTGTAAATATCAAAAACACCCGCTATGCTCTTACCACCATGTTATTGGTTGACTTTATTTGTGTAATCGCTGCAATTTTTGTGGCAAGCTGGTTTTTTTAACATCAAATAAAAATAGTAATTTTCTTATATATTTTATTGATGTGTATAAATATTTTGTACTATTGCTGTTTCAATAATACAAAATACACGAGTGGCAAATACCTATCATCAAGTTTATATACAGGCCGTTTTTGCTGTCAAATATAGAGAAGCGCTTATAAATAGCGAATGGAAATCGAAGTTGTTAAGCATTCTCGGTAATCTGATAAACGAAACGGGCTGCAAAACCATAATTGTAAATGGTACCGAAAATCATGTTCATTGCTTTCTGGATTTAAAACCAAACGTTTCTATTTCTGAACTAATGAAAACCGTAAAAGAAAAATCATCGAAATACATCAATGATCATAAGCTGACAAAATCCAGGTTCGAATGGCAGGAAGGTTATGGTGTTTACTCCTATAGCCAATCTCATATTGATGCGGTATACAAATACATCCTAAATCAGGAAGAACATCACAAAAAGCAATCTTTCAAAGAAGAATATTTTACACTTTTAGAGAGATTTCAGGTTTCTTATGATGAAAAATACCTATTTAATGATCTTATATGAGCCGATCCTACGGATCTTTAAATTCCGTAGAAATGAAATATTTTGTAGCAATGGATTTCAATCCGTTGATTAAGAAACATATTAAAATGAGATCTTTTACAAAACCTAAAAATATAAACCGATCTGATGGATCTTTAAATTTCGTTACCGCATATTTTTGACCGGATTAAAATCCGGCCCTACAATATTGGTCGAGCCAAAGGCTCTTTCTCAAAGGTTACAAATTCCGTAAGAATGAACTATTTTATAGCAACGGATTTTAATCCGTTGATTAAAGAAACATATTAAAATAAAAACCATTTAATCAAAGTCAAAAAAATAACAAACCATGAAACCACAATACCTTTTTCTTCTATCACTTGTAATCGCCTGCCAAAAACCAAAACCAGAATCGCAAATAACTAACACAACCTCTAAAAATAAGACCGAAACCCTAACTTCTGCCAAAGAAAAATTCTTAAAAACAGATACCATAACGATTATCGATGAGGGAGAGAATTCAGCAAAAAACTATATTCTTGCACATCTTATCGACCAAAAGACAGATAAAGACAGTATCATAACCGGAAATTACCAACTTGATTTTTATCAAAATAAAACCAAAACGGTTTCTTCAAAAATCTCTATTAAAGGAATCGAAAAAGGTTCTGAATGGGGAGCTTCTTTTGGATTGACTCCAGCCACGGCTAAAAACTCTCCGTTTATACACATTAGTTTTGGATATCCTGCTTGCGGTTATAATCAGAACAATTACTTATACTATCTGAAAAATAAAAACGTACAATTGGTTCACGAGTGGTCCAGCATGTCCGACAGTGGCTGGGGCGGCTGGGTTGAATTCGGAAATCCTTCTGCAAAAACGGATCCGGATTCCTTCTATTGCAAAACTGTTTTCTTCGAACCTGATGACAATGACGAGAATATGGGAACAGTTAAATATTCCGATTCAACTGTTTTTCGCTTGATTGGAAATCAGTGGAAAAAAAAACTGCTTACCAAAGAAGATCATGCTTATTTTGAGAAGAAAATGAGTTTTGATGACTTCCACAGTCAAAAATAAAGGATCAAAAACAGGCCTTATTCAAATTCTTTCTTAGGTAAATAATTTCTAACTTTGTAAAAAACAAAACAATGATTGATTTTATATACCAAGACCCTTATCCTATTTTGAAGGATGATACGCAATACCGCAAAATCACCTCTGATTTTGTAAAGGTGGAGCAATTTGGACAACGTGAAGTTTTAACCGTTGATCCAAAAGGATTAGAATTATTAGCTGAAGAAGCTCTTACCGATGTTTCGTTCATGTTACGAACGACCCATTTACAAAAATTAAGAAATATACTTGACGATCCGGAAGCTACAGATAACGATCGTTTTGTGGCTTACAACTTGTTACAAAATGCATCCGTTGCTGCCGAAGGTCAGTTACCAAGCTGTCAGGATACCGGAACGGCTATCGTAATGGCAAAAAAAGGAGAAAGCATTTTTACCGGTGTTGATGATGCTGAATGGTTAAGCAAAGGAATTTTCAATACCTATCAAAAACGTAATCTTCGTTATTCTCAAATTGTTCCGATTTCGATGTTTGAAGAAAAAAATTCAGGATCAAATCTTCCGGCACAAATTGATATCTATGCTAAAAAAGGAGCTTCGTACGAGTTTTTATTCATGGCAAAAGGTGGTGGATCTGCGAATAAAACCTACTTGTACCAGCAAACGAAATCTTTACTGAATGATAAATCTATGGATGCTTTCATTCGTACGAAAATTAAAGATTTAGGAACATCGGCTTGTCCTCCGTATCACTTGGCTTTAGTAATTGGAGGAACTTCTGCTGAAGCGAATCTAAGCGCTGTTAAAAAAGCATCTGCCGGTTACTATGACAACCTTCCTACTTCAGGAAATATGGCCGGTCAGGCGTTTCGTGATTTAGAATGGGAAGAGCGTGTTCAGAAAATCTGTCAGGAAAGTGAGATTGGTGCTCAGTTTGGCGGAAAATATTTCACGCATGATGTTCGTGTAATTCGTTTGCCTCGTCACGCAGCTTCTTGTCCGGTTGGATTGGGAGTTTCTTGTTCAGCAGACAGAAATATCAAAGGAAAGATTACCAAAGACGGAATCTTCGTTGAGCAATTGGAAGTAAATCCAAAGCAATTTTTACCGGAAACAGCTCCACACTTAGAAGCTCCTGTTGAAATTGATTTAGATCAGCCGATGGCCGATATTTTAGCCAAATTATCTCAATATCCAATTAAAACCCGTCTAAAACTTAACGGAACTGTAATTGTAGCCCGTGATATTGCACATGCCAAAATCATGGAATTACTGGAAGCTGGTAAACCAATGCCAGAATACTTTAAAAATCACCCTGTTTATTACGCCGGACCTGCAAAAACGCCTGAAGGAATGGCTTCAGGAAGTTTTGGACCGACAACTGCGGGACGTATGGACGTTTATGTAGATGAATTTCAAAAACATGGAGGCAGTATGATCATGCTGGCCAAAGGAAACCGTACCAAACAGGTAACAGATGCCTGCCAGAAATATGGTGGATTCTATCTAGGCTCTATTGGAGGTCCTGCCGCTATTTTAGCACAAGACAACATCTTAAAAGTTGAAGTGGTAGATTTTGAAGAATTAGGAATGGAAGCGGTTCGTAAAATTACCGTTAAAGATTTCCCGGCTTTTATCATTACAGATGATAAAGGGAATGATTTTTTTGAAAATCTTTAAACTAAGGTTCTTAGATACTGAGGCACTAAGATTCTAAGTGTTTAAAATGATAAAAACCGCCTTAGGGCGGTTTTATTTTTTACTAACTATTACTCTTTGCACCTCAGTACCTTAGAGCCTTAGTCCCTTATTCCAACTCTTCACTTTCGAAAGCAATAAAATGAGACAATTGCCCCTTTAAATTAAAAACGGGACGCGCATTGATTTTACATTTATAGGTTCTGCCGTCTTTTCTATAGTTTTCAAGTGTTTTTTCGAAAGGAATTCGTTGCTGAATAGCTTCTTTAATTTCTTTAAGTACAGTTTTTGAAGTCGCTGGTCCCTGAAACATTTTAGGAGTTTTACCCAAAACTTCTTCTTCCTTGTAACCTGTCATTTTTCTGATTCCATTTGAAGCAAAAACTATTTTCAAGTCTAAATCGGTAACCAGGACTACTTCATTCTTCATTCGTTCTTCAATTTCCAGATTTTTAGCATCCCAGATAAACTGACTCGAAATTTTATTAACTTTTTTTACATCGGTAAGAATCGCTTTCAGCTCTTTTAAATGTTCACAATGAAAATCCCAAGCCATAATTGGGACTGAATTACGATGAGAGACTTCTTCAAATTTGTTCGTTTTCATTGCGAATGATTCAATATTAATGTGCCCTTTCTCTCAAAGGTAGAAAGAAAATTCATCACAAAAGAATAAATTACAGGATTTAATTATTCCTTAATCCAATTAGAAGGAAAATTTAAGCTGGACTACTACTGCCTTTTTTTCTTCTGTATTTAGATTGTTCAAGGAAATCCCCAATAGCCGAACCGAATCTTTCATTCGTTCCTGATACAAAAGCTCCTCAACGGTCTCTAAAATCAAACTTTTATCGGAAATAAAGTATGGCAGCGTCTTACTGCGTGTTTGTTGCGTAAAATCACTGTATTTGATTTTAAGCGTCACGGTTTTGCCCGAGATATTATATTTCTTTAACCGCCTTTCTAAAGATGCCGCAATCTTTTCAAGCTGTTCGAGCATAAAAATTTCAGAGGATAAGTTGACATCGAAGGTGTGTTCCGCCGCAACTGATTTCGTTACACGAGACGCTTTTACTTCACTATTATGAATTCCGCGAACCACATTGTAATAAAAAGCCCCCGATTTTCCGAAATGTTTCTCCAAAAACTCTACTTCTTTGCTCTTAAGATCAGCTCCTGTAAAAATTCCTAATTGATACATCTTTTCGGTGGTTACTTTTCCAACCCCATAAAACTTCCGAATGGGCAGTTCTTCCAAAAAGCTCAAAACCTCGTCCGGATTAACCGTTTTCTGTCCGTTTGGTTTGTTAACATCCGAGGCAATTTTCGCCACAAACTTATTAATCGAAATTCCCGCAGAAGCCGTGAGTCCAACCTCATTCAGAATTCGGAGTCTGATTTCCTGTGCGAGCAGACTGGCACTTGGATTCCCTTTCTTGTTTTGTGTCACATCAAGATAAGCTTCATCCAGCGAAAGAGGCTCCACCAGATCGGTATATTCATGAAATATTTTATGAATTTTATTTGAGATCTCTTTGTAACGGTCAAAACGCGGACGTACAAAAATAATTTCCGGACAATATTTTTTGGCCAAAACACCACTTATGGCACTTCGTACCCCAAATTTTCGCGCTTCGTAACTTGCTGCCGAAACCACTCCTCTATTCTCCGATCCACCCACAGCAACGGGTTTTCCGCGTAAAGCGGGATTATCCATCTGCTCTACCGAAGCATAAAAAGCATCCATATCAATGTGAATGATTTTTCGATATGTTGGGGTTTCAGACATACTACAAATTTAAAGAGGAAAGACACAAAAAGCGTCGAAAATAATCATAAAAATATCCTCTCAAATCCTCCCTTAAAATTCATTCCAAATCTCAAATTCCAAATCCCAAACTTCACGTTTTACATTTCACATTTCACCTTTTACATATAGCTATTCGTAAAGATTCTTAAGTTAATAGTCTCAAACGAATCCTTTTCGTTATTTTTGTAATTCTACATTAAAGGATTAAAATGCGAACATTTGTTATAGGCGACATACACGGCGGATTACTCGCGCTTGAACAAGTGATGAAAAAAGCCCAAGTTACCACACAAGATACTCTTATTTTTTTAGGCGATTATGTTGACGGATGGAGTCAGTCTCCACAAGTAATTGAATATTTAATGGACTTAAAGAGCAAACAGAACTGTATTTGCATTAGAGGAAATCACGACGAACTGCTTTTGTCCTGGTTTAAAAGCAAAACTGACGACGTTGACGAAACTTTATGGTTCAAACACGGTGGAGAAGCAACTGTTCTGGCCTATGAAAAACTCACTGCGGAAGAAAAACAGACACATATTGCTTTCCTCGAATCATTGGAAGATTATTACCTTGACGATCAAAACCGTTTATTTGTTCATGCAGGTTTTACCAATCTGAACGGCATCAAATATGAATATTTTCCAAAATTATTCTATTGGGACAGAACACTCTGGGAGACGGCTCTTTCGCTAGATCCTAATTTAAAAGTCGGTGATGCACTTTATCCTAAGCGTTTTACGTTGTATAAAGAAATCTATATCGGACATACTCCTGTGACCCGAATTGGTGAAACAACTCCCGTACAAAAAGCGAATGTCTGGAACGTTGATACCGGTGCTGCTTTTAAGGGCCCGTTGACTATTTTGGACGTCGATACGAAAGAATTCTGGCAGAGCGAACCGTTAAATGAACTGTATTCTTCTGAAAAAGGCAGGAATTAACTCCTAAAAAGGCTATTTTTGCACTTTACAAATAATTAAAATTTATATTTATGAAAAAGGTAATTACACTTTTGTTTTTAGTATCATTTGGATTCACACAAGCACAAGAGGCTTTTAAAGGTAAAGGAGATGTTAGAGTGAATGTTGGAGCTAACTTACAAGATGGTGGTTCCGGAATTCAGGGTTCTGTAGATTTTGGTCTTGGAGAAAATTTCTCTTTTGGCTTTGTAGCCAATTATCTATTAGGAGTAGACAACTTTAATGGTTTCTATCACAACAATCCAACTCCATACACGGATTTAAAACCGAAGTTTAGTGATCGTTTTGATGCTAAAGCCAGAATTAATGCTAACCTAAGCAGTGTTATTGGGGTTAAACAATTGGATGTTTACCCTGGTTTAAGTTTAGGACTGCGCAACTTTGGAGGTCATGTTGGCGGACGTTATTTCTTTACGGACGGATTTGGCGTTTTCACAGAAATTGGGTTTCCAATTGCAAAATATGGAAACAACAACGATGTATTTGATCATTTAAACAATCAGGCAACTTTTAGTTTAGGAGCTTCATTTAATTTACAATAAACTTAACGGATAAAGAAGTATTTCTTCTAAAATTGCCGGAGAGCAAGATTTATAAAATCAAAAAACCGCCTAATTGGGCGGTTTTTGTTTTTATCTGCTTAGCAAAATACTCCAATGAGCCCCGCTATACACTTTATACTTTTCCGAGAAATTCCCCTGATTGACTGCGAGTGAGAAATTTAAAAGACTGTTGAAGTAACAAACATCAGTCCCTATTTCAGCCTCACCAAATGTATGGACTAATTTCAGTTTCCCTTGATATACTTTTTTAGTGTCATTAAAAATCTGAACTTTCACAATGTCTCCTGCTTTCAAATCTAAATTTTCGGCGGTCTTCTTATCAATATTGGTCCAGACGTTACCATACTGAATATCCAAAACGGGAATACCTCCTTTAATACTTCCATTTTCAAAAATCGGTTTCTGATAATCAATTTTCACAACTTCGTTAGGCAGCTTAGAACCCACTTCTTCAAATGTAATGGTTCTTGAGGCTAAACGTGCTCCGGTAAAAGCATATACATCGCGTCCATGAAAAGTATACGATTCATTTGAATTTCGGCGGCGGTTTTTTACTTCATCTATTTCACGAATTTCCTGAATCCCCAGTTGTTCTGCAATTAATGTCAACGTTCCGTTATCAGGAGTTACAAAATAATGTCCTGATTTGGTAAGCAAAACCACAGAATGTCTTGCGGTTCCCACTCCAGGATCGCAAACAGATACAAATACAGTTCCTGCAGGATAGTATTGTGCAGTTTGTGACAAACGGTAAGCGGCCTCCCAAATATTAAACGCCGGAATTTCGTGGGTCAGATCAAATATTTTCAAGTCTGTTGAAACTCCCATTGCCACACCTTTCATTGCAGATACTGCTCCGTCTTTCAACCCAAAATCAGATTGAAAAACCAGCACGTTATTCTGAGAAAAGCCACTAAAACTGATGCCGTACAAAAAAAGGAATAGGTATAATTTCATCATGATTTTTTTTAGCATTACTGAACAAACAAACTTACAAAAAGCTGTCTAACCGTGACATACAAAAATTACATCTGAGAACTCCATAAAAAAGCCCCGCAATTTGCGGGGCTTTCTGTTTTAAAACTACAATTTTATTTTTTAGCGAATTTCTTAACGATTCTTTTGGTACCGTTATTTAGTTCGATAACATAAAGTCCTGTTTTTAAAGTTCTCACATCAATCGGATTTCCGGAAAGCTCACCAGAACTCACTTGCTGACCCAATGTATTGGTGATTCTGAAAGTATATCCAGTATTATCTGCCAATGAAACATTCAATTCATCAGCAACCGGATTTGGATACAATGCAAATCTTGCCGTTTCATTAGTTTCCGCTAATCCTGCTGCAATTTCCTGATTTACAATAGCTCCTGAAGCTGTAATATTGATCGAATAATCTTCTACTTGTCCATAAGAAAATGACTCACAAGAAGTTGGTATTCCGTTGTATTTCATCGAAACTCTAAGTCTTGTTGTACCAAGTGTCGCTGTAGCCGGAATTGTAATGGTTCCAGTTGCTGTAGCCGCTGTAGAGGTTGCTTTTGTCCAAACTGTTTCACCAGCATCTGTAAAGTCTCCATCTTGGTTGTAATCGATAAAAACGGCATATCCTTCGCTGTAAATAGTAGAAGTCCAAACCGGAGTGATTGTTACCGTATAAGCTGTTCCTCTCGCAGCATTTGTCGAGATAGCGGTATAGTTTTCATAACCGGTTGTTCCTGTTGAAGTATTGTTGATGGTACCGAATACCACTTTTCCAATTCTCTCGTCTACAGTACTATTCCCCTGAGAGTTACAGTAGTTTAAAGATGCAGCTGTAGTCGTAACACTTACAGCATTACTTGCTGCTGAAACATTTCCTGCCGCATCTTTAGCTTTTACACTAAAGCTATAGGTTGTCAACGCTGTCAAACCAGTTACTGTATAATTGGTTGTCGTAGACGAACCTTTAAGAGTTGTTCCCTGGTAAATATCATATCCGGTAACTCCTACGTTATCTGTTGAAGCCGTCCATGTCAAATTAGTTGTAGAACCTGTTGTTCCGGAAGCAGCAAGATTTGTTGGAGCTGATGGTGCAACGGTATCGTTTGATCCTACATAAGCTGCCCCAACACCTACGGCATAAAATGCATTGGTGGTTGCAATAACTTCAGGTGAACCCGCACCATACAAATCAATAGCCGATTGTATTCCTGAAGTTCTTGCATTGGCAAAAGTAGAGTTTGCTGTTAAATACACGCTTTCCAGACGGTACGCGATTTTTGCTGCTTTATCAATGGTAATTCCGGTTACGTTATAGGCATTTCCAATATCGTTTGTCCCCGATTTACCAACAGACAAAATGTAAAACCAATGGTTCAATACACCAGAGTTGGTATGAACACCGCAATAATCGTTACTGCTTGTTGGTGTACAATTTGGATTGATCCAATAGGTTCCGCCATAAGTATCCGGCTGGCCTTCAGAATTTGGATCACTCATAGAACGTAAGGCAAGGTGTCCGGATCTTCTTTCGATATCTTCACCTATTAACCACGGAGATTTTGTTGGTGCTGCGGCATATTCAATACAGGCTCCCCAAATATCAGAGAACGCTTCATTTAAAGCTCCGGATTCTTTTTGATAAGCCAGATTTGCTGTATAGGTACAAACAGCATGTCCTATTTCGTGTCCAGCAACATCAATTGCTGTTAAGATATCAAAATAAGTTCCGCTTCCGTCACCATAAGTCATTACACTTCCATTCCAATAAGCATTGTCATAAGCATTGCTGTAATGTACGTAGCTTTTTATGATAGCACCGGCATTGTCAAAGCTGTTTCTACCGTGTACTGTTGACCAGTAATCGTATGTTTTTTCAGCTCCCCAATGCGCATCCAAAGCTCCATTGTCTTTGTTCGCATTGTTATACTCAGCAGCGGTCCAGTTATTATCAGCATCTGTAAAATTTACGGCAGCGGTATAACTGGTTCCCTTTTTCATATTGTAGGTGTTGATTCCTAAACCTCTTGTGGCATCGGCAAGTATATAGGACGCTCCGCTTAAGGTCGTTTGTATCACCTGCGTCCCGCTGTAACGTGTCGCGGCATTGGCTGCAACAAAAGCTTTTTTGGAATTTGTCTCCTCTTTTTGATTTACTGCTTTGGCAGTTTTTAGTTTATTTCCGTGGCTGTATTCACCAAGATGTTTTATGGTTGCGTTATAAAACAGGACTTTACCGGTTTCTGCATCGATATACAAATCACCGCGGCTTACCGGATTGGTGGCATAAATATCAAATTTATAAGCCAATCTCACCTTATCTGACTTTCTGGTTTCACCCTGCTCTTCCATGGCCGGCAATAAAACCAATTCGCCTTTTGGCTTCTCATAGTTCATTGCTGCAGCATCTTGCGGGTTTTCCCATAGGTATTGTTTGGCTCCTGTATAAGCAACCGCTCTGTCGAAAGCTGCTTTACTGGATAGTTTTGGAGTTGTTTTTACATTTTGAAGGGCATAAAACTCTCCGTTCATTGAAACTAATTTTCCGTCTTTGGAATGTAGGGTGTAATTGGCAAATTCTACTTTAATGCCTTGTTCGTACAATTGAAATTTTTCATGTGTAAAACCTTCTCTGTCAGATTCGATCTTAATTTTCGAAAAGGATTGGTTGTCTTTCAAACCCAATTGTTCTCTAAAAACAGTGTTGTAATCTGTTCCTCTGTAAGTAGATTTATCACTAAAAGTGATTAAGCTTGGTTGTCCATTTTCTGATACATTTTTCTGACTTACCCGTTTATCTGTGTTTTGGGCAAATCCTGATACTGAAAATGTAAGAATAACAACGGCTGATGCCATGCATTTTGGTAATTTTCTGTTCATAATAATGTGGTATTTAGTTTGGTTAAATGGATTACAAATAAAATATTAAACGTAAGTAAATACTTTATTTTAAGTTAAAAGTATTTCATTTCGGTTAATTAATCGATTAAATTTGCCGTTAATCGATTAAATGCAACATTTTTTACTTTAAATTCACTTTTATTTAACAAACTATAATGATTTCACAAAAAACAGACCCAAAAAATGATTATTATACTGATAATTAATACATTAACTCATAAAAGTCAATAAATACAGGGCTTTTAGGAAAAACCAAACAAGGTCACTTCTCTTTAATTTTTTCCTACAAAAAAGGCCAGCCCTTTTAAAAGCTAGCCTTCATGCGAATTTGTCTTAATTACAGAATTATCTTATATCCATTTCCGGAATTTCACCTTCAATGATCAAATCTGCTTCGGTTGATGCGATGATGTGTTCAACAGAAATTCCTGGTGCTCTTTCTAAGAGCTTAAAACCTTTATCGGTTACTTCGAGAACTGCAAGCTCGGTAACTACTTTTTTAACGCAGCCCACACCTGTTAAGGGTAAAGAGCATTTTTTCAGTATTTTCGATTCTCCTGCTTTATTAACGTGCATCATGGCAACGATAATGTTTTCGGCAGAAGCTACCAAATCCATCGCACCGCCCATTCCTTTTACCATCTTACCCGGAATTTTCCAATTGGCAATATCACCATTTTCAGAAACCTCCATAGCACCTAAAATAGTCAAATCTACTTTTTGGCTTCGGATCATTCCAAAACTAAAAGCCGAATCAAAGAAACTGGCTCCCGGAAGTGTTGTAATGGTTTGCTTTCCGGCATTGATAATATCTGCATCTTCTTCTCCTGCAAAAGGAAAAGGTCCCATACCGAGAACACCGTTCTCACTTTGAAACTCCACAGCAATATCTTCTCTCACATAATTTGCTACCAGAGTTGGAATACCAATTCCAAGATTCACAAAATAGCGGTCTTTTACTTCTTTTGCAATACGTCTTGCAATATCTTCTTTTGTCAACATAGTTCTAATGTGTCAATTTGGAAATTAGATAATTAGATAATGCAAAATAGTCACACAATCCAAATAATCATCTAATTATCACATTTTCTAATTTTCTAATTATGCTCGTTGTCTTACCGTTCTCTGCTCGATTCTTTTCTCAAACTTTTCTCCCTGAAAAATGCGCTGCACCATAATTCCCGGAATGTGTATTTGATTTGGATCTAATGTTCCTACGGGAACTAATTCTTCCACTTCGGCGATGGTAATTTTACCCGCACCTGCCATACAAGCATTAAAATTTCTGGCTGTTCCTTTAAAAATCAGGTTTCCTGCTTCATCACCTTTCCAGGCTTTAACAATAGCAAACTCAGCTTTGAAAGCCAGTTCCATGATGTGCATCTTTCCATTGAACTCACGTACTTCTTTGCCTTCAGCAACTTCAGTTCCGTAACCTGCAGGTGTAAAGAATGCAGGAATTCCGGCTTGTGCCGCACGACAACGTTCAGCTAAAGTACCTTGCGGAGTCAATTCGACTTCCAGTTCTCCTGAAAGCATCTGACGCTCAAACTCAGCATTTTCTCCCACATAAGAAGAAATCATTTTTTTAATTTGCTTCTTTTGCAAAAGCAATCCCAAACCAAAATCATCTACTCCCGCATTATTCGAAATACAGGTTAAATCTGAAATGGAAGTATTTACCAGTGCTGCAATTGTATTTTCAGGAATTCCGCATAAACCGAAACCTCCGAACATTATAGTCATTCCGCTTTCAATTCCTTCGATAGCTTCCTGAACGTTATTTACTTTTTTTGTAATCATAACAAACTGTCTTTATTACTGTATATTTTTGATAAAAATAAGATTTTTAGATTGAAATATAACGATTTCGTAAAAAATAAAATGACTGATTTTATTCTTTGAAAACGAGCTGACCGCATGCCTGTTGAGTGGCAGACTACCTCATTATAAAAAGAAATCCTTTTGTATTCTTTCTGTTTCAGAAGATTACAAAAGGATTTATTATGCTAGGAGAACTGAACCTACAGTTCGAATTCGTCTGTATTTTGTTCTGTTTGTGTCGTATCTTTTACCACTGCCGGTCTGCTGTAGCAATCTACTTTTATCGAAAGGTTTGCCGGACGCTCAAACTCCGATTTTGAAACCTGTAATCCCGGGTCGGCGTAACACAATTTCATGAAGTACCCCCAAATAGGTAATGCTGCTGTAGCTCCTTGTCCGTACGTCAAGCTTTTAAAACGTGCTGAACGGTCTTCACAACCTACCCAGACACCTGTTACCAGATTTGGTACCATTCCCATAAACCAACCGTCAGACTGGTTTTGAGTGGTTCCTGTTTTACCTGCAATCGGGTTTCTGAATACATACGGATATCCTGTCCAGCGATTGTCACCACTTCCTCCTCCTTCTGTACGCAAACGTGCACCTGAACCGGTTTCGGTAACTCCTTCCAATAATTTAATTACGGCGAAGGCAATATCTTTGTTTAAAACGTCATGAGATTCCGGAATAGGTTCATAGATCACCTCTCCGCTTTTGTTCTCAATACGGCTTAAAAATTGCGGTTTTACATATACTCCCTGATTGGCAAATGTACTGTATGCAGCTACCATATCTTCAACCGTAATATCTACCGCTCCAAGCGCAATAGAAGGCTGAGCAGGGATTTCAGTTTTCACCCCTAATTTGTGTGTTAACTCTACTACCGCTTCAGGACCTGTTCGGTCAATTAACTTAGCCGATACGGTATTGATCGAATTGGCAAGACCTTGTTTTAACGTTACCATTCCGCGATATCTGTTATCAGAGTTTCTTGGTTCCCAGTCAGCAGTAACATTGTGACGCCCTTTGTGAATCATAAAAGGTCCGTCCAGAATAGAGTCGCAAGGAGACATATTCAATTGTTCGATAGCGGTTGCATAAACAAACGGTTTGAACGTAGATCCTACCTGTCTTGCTCCCTGTCCTACGTGATCGTACTGGAAATATTTATAATTAATTCCACCTACCCATGCTTTAATGTTTCCCGTTTGAGGTTCCATCGCCATTAAACCAGATTGCAGGAAGTGTTTGAAATAACGAATAGAATCAAGTGGTGTCATTACAGTATCGCGCTCTCCTTTCCAGGTAAATACGCGCATCTTTGTTTTCACTTTAAACGAAGCAATAATGTCTTCGTCGCTTTTGTCCATTTCTTTCATAAGGGCCCAACGCGTCGAATTTTTCATCGCCTGCATCATGATACGGTCTGTTTCCGCCTGAGTAATATTTAAGAATGGTGCATTTTTATTGGTTTTCATCTCAATAAAAAATTGCTCCTGCATATTTTTCATATGTTCCGAAACTGCCTCTTCTGCGTGCAACTGCATTCTTGAATCGATGGTAGTGTAAATTTTCAGACCGTCTTTGTAAATGTCGTATTCAGTACCGTCCGGTTTTTTATTTTCAGCTACCCATTTTTTCATGTAATCACGAAGGTACTCTCTAAAATACGTAGCGGTTCCTTCACGGTGGCTTTCTAATTTAAATTTTAAAGCGATTGGAAGTGCCTGATATTTCTCTTTTTGCGCCTGGGTTATCATCTTGGCTTTTACCATTTGTCCCAGTACAACATCACGACGGTTTTTTACCCCAACAGGGTTACGCAAAGGGTTATAAAGAGATGAATTGTTAAACATTCCAACTAAAATTGCCGATTCGTCAATTGTTAAGTCTTTAGGGTCTTTGGAAAAATAAGTCTGAGCTGCCGAACTTACCCCAACAGCATAATTTCCGAAATCATAAACGTTGCAGTACATCGCTAAAATCTCATTTTTGGTATATTGTCTTTCCAAACGAATAGCAATGATCCATTCTTTTATCTTTTGCACTATTCTAAAAGGCAAAAAACTTGATCCACCACGATGAAATAACTGTTTTGCCAACTGCTGTGTTATGGTACTGGCTCCTCCATTTGTCCCCAAAGAAAAAGCAGCACGTAAAGTACCTCTACCATCAATTCCGGAATGTTCGTAAAAACGGGCATCTTCAGTTGCCACCAAAGCATCTACCAGATTTTTTGGCAAATCTGAATATTTAAGCTGTGACCTGTTGGTTTTGAAATATTTACCGATTACCACTCCGTCAGACGAAATGATTTCGGTGGCCAAATTAGAGTCCGGATTCTCCAAATCTTCAAAAGAAGGCATTGAACCGAATAACCCCCATGAGGCAAATAAAAAGAAGGCAAGAACTCCTAATAAACTATAGGCAAAAATTCTCCAGAACTTCTTTTTGTAGTAATTAATATCTTTAACGCTATTGGATTGATTGTTTTTCTTAGCAGCCATAACTATTTTTCTAATCTTTTTGTTCTATTCTAAAACCAACGTCTGTAATACCTTCTAAGGCCTGAACTCCCGGAATTTTACCCGATTCTCTGACCGCTTGTTTGATATGTACTTTGTATTTTCCTCTAAACTTTACGTTTTCTTTGTAAAACAGCTTACTTTCTTTAATGTCTGTAAAGCCATTCCCCATCAGGCTACCGTCGGGATTTGCCATTTGATATTCCAGAGTATCCACTTTGGTAAAACCGCTTGGTGTTTCGATAGCTACAATCAAAAACAAATTATTAAACGGATAATTGTTGTTGTCTCTCAAATTTACAAACAGGTTGTATCTTTTTGTAGAATCTAAAACCGGCAAATCAAAGGTTACAATACTGTCTTTGTTCCAGGCACTTCCAACAGATTTGTATTCGTCAAATACTCTTTTTTTATCGCACGAAAAAAGGAGTATTGCTGACAAAAGAAGAATTCCACTACTTTTTATTCTCATTTTTAGTAATAATTATAGGTTTTCTTGGCTCGGCTGGCTTTTTATCGTTCGAATTTTTGGGCTTATTCGATTGATTCTTCTTGATTTGTGGTTTATTCGATTTATTCGGATTACCACCGGCCGGCTTGTTTGTATTGTTATTATTATTAGCTTGCTGCGGTTTGTTCGGAGCTGCCACAGCTGCATTCTCAGCATTTGGTTTGCGTTTGCGATTTGGCTTTTTCTTTCTTTTTGGCTGATCGAAACGGGTTAAACTCTCCTGCCCCATTGCATTGTTAAAGTCTTTTTCAGGTTCTGAAGTTACCTCAATAGCAAAATCTTCCAGTGAAGAAACTTTGTTCTTTTGTTTGTTTTCGGCAATAATTTCTTTTACCTGATCGATTTTTAAAACATGCCAGTTCGCAAAATTATTGGTATATGCAAACCACATCAGACCTTTAAAAATATCTTGTTTCTGGCAAATCGCATCTCCTTTTTCGGTTACCAATTTAGTATCGTAATCCGGAAAGTCTTTTAGCGCATCCATGTAAGTATCTAGCTCATAGTTCAGACAGCATTTCAGTTTTCCACATTGTCCGGCCAATTTTTGCGGATTTAGTGAAAGCTGTTGGTAACGTGCTGCCGAAGTATTCACACTTCTAAAATCGGTTAACCAGGTGGAACAGCAAAGTTCACGTCCGCAAGAACCAATTCCTCCCAAACGGGCTGCCTCCTGACGGAAACCAACTTGTTTCATTTCGACTCTGGTACTGAATTCTTTGGCAAAATCTTTAATCAAAAGTCTAAAATCGACTCTGTCGTTTGCCGTGTAATAAAACGTCGCTTTTGATCCGTCTCCCTGAAATTCAATATCCGAAATTTTCATTTCCAGTTTATGCTGAATCGCCAATTCACGTGCACGAACTTTCATGGGTTCTTCACGATCACGTGCTACAGACCAGATATCAATATCTTTCTGAGACGCTTTTCTGTAAATTTTAGGAACTTCATTACTTTCAGGATTTACTCCTTTTTTCTTCATTTGAATTTTTACCAATTCGCCTGTCAAGGTTACAATTCCAATATCATGTCCCGGTGAAGCAACAGTGGCTACAATATCACCTATACTTAACGTTAATTTTTCTGAATTTCTAAAAAATTCTTTGCGTCCGTTTTTAAAACGAACCTCAACACAATCAAAAATCGCCTCTCCATTAGACGGACTCATGTTTGCGAGCCAGTCAAAAACCGTCAATTTATTGCAGCTATCGGTGCCGCAAGTCCCATTATTTTTACAACCTTTTGGTGCGCCACCATCTGAGGTTGAACAACTTGTACATGCCATAATTATATATGTAGTGTCGCAAAAACGCGACTTAAGTTCATAAACGTTCGATCGGTAAAGATAGTATTTTTTTTAGTTTGCTTTTTATCGTTTAAAACTAAAGGGATGATAAATGAACAAATGTCTCATTTTTAATCAAAAACGCATTTTTTGGCTTCTAAAATCCATCTTTTCTAACTCATTTCGCGTCATTTTTAGAGGCTTTTCCGTACAATTTTATCCTTTAAATATCAAATCATATATTTTTTCTTATAAAAAATCTTCTAAATATTTTTGCTCTAAATTTATTCAGTTTTAATAAAAATAACTTCATGAAAAAACACCTTTACAATCTGTTAACGATTGTTCTATTATGCCTTCTAATCTTCAGCTGTTCTACCGAAAATGATTACGCCAGTATTGAAAAACAGGAATCAGCATTACTTACCCGCTCAAAGGAATGGTTGAACTCAAAACACACTATCAGTGAAAAAGAGGTACTTTGGAATTCCGCAACCCTCTATCAGCAAAGCACAGAAAACTCTTTTATTGCCATAATTCCGGTAAAATCTTCCAACTCTTATCTTTTAGAAAAAATTATTCTGGACATTAATGATTATAATATTACCGGAAAACTATGGAGCTTTGATTTCAAAGATTCACAAGAAATAGAGGATCTGCAAAAAATAGCGACACATAAAATACTGGAATCGTTTACCGGTGAATTAAGAATTACTAACTTAGAGACCATGGATACGAGAAAAGATAATTATAAGCAAGGGATAGCCAATGGTAATAATCTCTTTTCGAAATCAAGCGGAGCGGGTGTTTGCAATAACTGCCATGGAGATGAAGGCGCGATCAAACTAAACGAAGTAGTTGTAACTGGTCCTGGCGGTAATCCTTGGCCCAACCCTATTACAAATCCTGTAAATCCTCCAATAGTGCCAATCGGCGGAGGCAGCTTTGGAAGTGGTGGAGGCGGTTCATCTTCAAATCCGTTGAACATAACAAACCAACTTACCGGAAAAGAAAAGTGTCTGAATGATTTACTGGACCAAAAAGGAGATTCGTTTATACAGGATTTATTAGCTAATTTTAAAGGAAAATCGGAATTTGACATTAAAATCGGATCTAAAAATCAAGTATTTGTTACCAAAGACGGGGTTACCAGTGAAGTCAATGGAGCGACTCATCCGCCCAAAAATAATGTCATCGAAATAGAAATAAGCAGCTCCCGCATAAATGCTCATTCTGCACTTGACGCTGCCAGAACGATTATGCATGAATACATCCATGCCGACATCTTTAGAAAATTAAACACCACAACAAACGGTGGTATCGAAGCCCTTAATTTCAAAAATACTTATGACGCTTACAGCAATCAACATGGTGCAATGGCTGCTTTATATCTTGAAAGCATGAAAAATGCATTAAAAGATTTTCATAAAAACATACTTGGCAGTGACTACAATAAATACACAGATTATTATGGAGAACAACCTAGTGATGCTTTTTACGAAGCTATGGCCTGGGGAGGTTTAAAAGAAAATAACGTTAAGGCCTGGAACGATCTTTCTCCTGCCAAAAAAGCTGAAATAGAAAATATGGCAAGAAGAGCCAACATGTTAACCAAACCGGCACCTTGTCCTAACTAACCGTACAAAACTCTGTTAAATATGAAAAAATATATTGTATTTGCCCTGATATTCTTCTTTAGCGTTAGCTATATCAAGGCTCAGATAAGAACAAAGGACACCTTATTCTTCAATATAGATCCCTATTACAGCATATCACCAACAATTACTCCTAACCTTTCAAACAGAACTTATCCTGAAGCGGTAGAGGCACACAAGGAGCAAATAAAACATACTCAAACAAACGGGTACATCTACTTTATTGGGAATGGTTATTTGACAAAAAATCTAAAACCCAGAAAAGTGCTGTCTATAAAAGATTACATTGAAAACAGAAAGTTTTATCTTGACGGGAAATACAACAAAATAGTAGACAAATGGAAACTGAGAGATTCACTAACAAACAAATACAAAATTTACTTTGTTCACGGTGACGAATTTATAGAACCCCGATATTTGGAATACAATTCTTATTATCCTATGGGAAAAGGAGAAAATGCTATCGTAAATAAAGTAAAAGATACGCTCTATTTTAAGCTGGATAAAAAATATATCAGGACGTATGCTCAAATTCCGGATCATTTTTATCTAAGCGACAGTGGTAACGCCTCTACTTCCGGCACCTTTTTTTTACGAAAAGTCCAAACCTCAAATCCTGTAAAGCCAGAAAAAGTCCTTTCCATTGAAAAATTCGTCCATTCCTCCCGATTTTACAATAAAGATAAAACTCAAAAGCTAAATGATTATGAATTGGCAGAATATCTCAGTAATTATATCCTCTTTCTAGTTCCTGATACAAAGATGGATTATATCCTGGTGGAACCCGGTTTTGTAATTGAGTAATGCTTATTTACCAGCATACAAATAAGCATACATAAAAAACTTTTCTCTTCTTATAAACTAAGCCCGACAGGTTTTTGAAACCTGTCGGGTTTGTTGTTTTTTATTTAATAACAATCCAGATCTTAATCTAGAATCTTATATAATTTATCAGAATAGGTTTTGATTCTCGAGCTAATCGTTGATTACAGGCAAACATTCTCTTAAAGTTTCAACATCTTGAGTACTTGCATTTTTAAAATATCCTACCTCACTCCCGTAGTTATTTCTAAAATTGACTACTATCATATTCGGATTGTCCAAAATGTCATTGAACTCTTCCAACTGTTACTTCAAATTTACCAAGTATTCATTGTACACCAAATCTACGATTGAGTCTTAATAATTTTGAATAGATTTTCACTAGTCGTTCAATCTTAAAAATGGAGGGATAGTAAAACGTAACCGTTTGTACTCCAGAATCTGTAAACCTTTTTCGTTTTGTTATAAAGCTTTAGCAATAAGCAAAAAAAGAACATTTTACTCCCTTCCAATTCACTCTTATGGTAAAAATGTCTTTTTATACCTCTATCAACGGATTCCATTTACTAAAACGAAAAACGGATTCAACAAAGAAGGTTAATTTTGTAAAAACGATTGTAGTTTTTACTCTAATTATATTGTCTTCTTTAGTAAATGGTCAATGTACGGTTCAAACCATAAACGCAGATTTTGAATACCCTGCTTTCACTCAAGGTCTTGAATTTATCAACCAAAACCAACTTCCAGCTTCTTTGCTTGGTTGGAGAACGACAGCTACTGATGACATCATAGAGTTTTGGGCTAATGGCAATGAGGGGAAATACGCATACAGTGGAAGACAATTTGTAGAACTTAACGCCTATCAGTTTTCAGGTTTGTATCAAGACTATGATACCTCAACCACAACATACTTTAATTACTCGTTTGCTCATATGGGTAGACTTGGTGTTGATAAAATGGCACTAAAAGCAGGCCCTCCCGGAGGTCCTTATACTACTATTATGACAGCCTCAACAGGTACGGCATGGAAATTATACACCGGCACTTATCAGATTCCAAAAGGTCTCAACAAAATCCGTTTTATTTTCGAAGCGATATCAACTTCAACCGGAGACCCAACAGTTGGTAATTTTCTGGATGCTGTAAATTTTACCGCCTCTATTGCTCCTCCCTCAGCAACTGACCAAACAATATGTAACGGAACAACCGCCACACTTACAGCAACCGGAATTCCTAATGCAACTTTTTACTGGTATGATGCTACAGGGAAAAATCTGCTTTATGAAGGACCTGTATTTACGACTCCTGTTCTGACAACTGATACCAGTTATAAGCTGAAAGAAAAAGATCCTGTTTCTACTTGTGAAAGCAATTTTGTAGATGTTACTGTCAAAATAGACAATCTGGCAAACCCACTAACTTTAACGCTAACAGGAAATGGCCAAAACGAGATCACAGCAAACGCAAGCGGAGGAAAACCAGCATATCAATATTCCATAAACGGAGGCTCTAATGGACCCTCCAACAAATTCACCATTGATAAATCCGGCACGTATACGGCTACGGTTACAGATGCAAATGGATGCAGTACGACCGTTACAAAGTATTTTGAATACATTCCTAAAAAAGACATTGCAATTCCAGTTGCACCTGGCACGACAATATGTTATAAAACAACCGCTACCCTTACCGCTACAGGAGTTCCTAATGCAACTTTTTACTGGTACGATGCTACCGGGACAAATCTACTTTATGAAGGTTCTGTATTCACAACTCCTGTCCTGACCGCTGACACAACTTATAAGCTTAAGCAAAAGGATAGCGTTTCTAATACAGAAAGTGACTTTCTGAATGTTGAAGTAAAAATAAGTAACCTGACAAATCCACTAACTTTAACCTTAACAGAAGGCGAACAAAATGAAATTGTAGCTATAGCAAGTGGAGGAACTTCAAAATATGAATATTCTTTAAATGGAAGTCTCAGTGGTCAATCCAACAGATTTATCATTACCGAATCCGGCCTCTATACCGTTACCGTTACCGATGAAAATGGATGTACTGCCTCCACTTCGAAATATTTTGAATACGCTATTAAAAACGACATTTGCATCCTCAATTATTTCACCCCAAACGGTGACGGCATAAACGACGAATGGGCTCCGGGCTGCTTAGGCAACAACAAAAACCTAACCTATACTATTTTTGACCGATACGGGCGCACCATTACAACCAGAAATTACGATCAGAAATGGGACGGAAGATACAATGGTGCTGAACTGCCTTCTGGTGATTATTGGTACGAAATAATTCTAAATGCCCCAAAAGACAATAGAAGACTTCGCGGTCATTTTACGCTTTACAGATAAAGAAGCAGAAGAGACTATATTTGCTGGAAACTCCTTTAATTATAATGCAAAAACCCTATTCTGCCTGCTAGACAAAATAGGGTTTTACTATTCTAAAAAACAACAATTTGAAGCTGCTTTATTTTACAGACCTCTTTTCGCTGTTAGTTTATGATTTTATATAATTTATCAGACAAACGGATACGGAAAGGAACTTCAAAAGTAACTTTATCACCAATTTTAGCGGTAGAAGTTTCAGCTCCGTTCACAATCAGTCTTTCTAAAACCAATTCCTGATTACCGGTGGTTGGTCCTGAAATTAAGATTGTATCACCACTGTTTAACTCCTGATTTTCAATCGTAAATTGCGCTACCTGTGCTTTTACATAATAATGTTCCGCTTTTCCAAGAAGTACTTTTTTTACTTTTACTTTCTGACGAATATCCACAGGTTTTTCTGCCGCAGCCAAAGCAGTATTAGGCAAATCTCCCGAATGTTTGAATTTTAAGTTTTCTGACTTTCCTTTTCGGAATACTTTGTTTCCAACTTGTTTTCCGCTTCTCAATCGCACCTGATCTACCAACGGCATATGTATTACCTCCAGACATTCTGTTGAACAGCAGTTTTCCATTGCCGCTTTACATTCATCACACTGAATGAACAATAAATGACAGCCATCGTTTTCACAATTGGTATGATTGTCACATGGCTTTCCGCATTGGTGACATTGCGAAATAATATCTTCTGTAATTCTCTCCCCTAAACGATTATCAAACACAAAGTTTTTACCTATGAATTTGCTTTCCAGACCTTCTTCCTCAATTTGTTTGGCGTAATTGATGATACCTCCTTCTAATTGATAAACATTTTTAAAACCCTGGTGCTTAAAATAGGCACTTGCTTTTTCGCAACGGATTCCTCCGGTACAATACATTACAAGGTTTTTATCTTCTTTATGATTTTGAAGCTGTTCGTTGATGATTGGCAAACTTTCTCTAAAAGTTTCAACATCGGGAGTAATGGCATTTTTAAAGTGTCCTACTTCACTTTCGTAGTGATTTCTAAAATCAACTACTATAGTATTTGGGTCGTCAAGAATTTCATTGAATTCTTTCGCTTTCAGGTGCACCCCAATATTGGTTACATCAAAAGTTTCATCATTCAAACCGTCAGCAACAATTTTGTGACGAACTTTGATCGTTAGTTTTAAAAAGGAATGATCGTCATGTTCTACAGCTTCGTTCAAACGAATGCCTTTCATGAAATCGTATACTTCCAGAGTTGCTCTAAAAGCCTCCAAATTTTCGGCAGGAATACTCATTTGAGCATTAATACCTTCGTTAGCCACATAAATTCGTCCCAGAGCATCAAGTTTGTTCCAGGCAATAAATAAATCGTCGCGAAATTTTTTGGGATCTTCAATTTTGGCATACGCATAGAAAGACAGCGTTAATCGCTGTTGACCTGCATCATCGATCATGATGGCTCTCTCTTCTGCGCTCAAAGTGTTATACAGTTGCATGCTATAAACAGTTTTAAGTTAAGAATAGGTTTGATTTTTTTAAATCTGGTGCAAAAGTACCATTTATTTTTAGATTAAAAATTCAATTAACATTTCATCTCATTTTTTCATATCAGAAAAAAGCCCCAATTTTATAGATGCTTGTTATTTTATCATTCAAAAGCCCATCCTGTTTCTGTAAAAGGGTTAATCCAAATACCGTCGTAAGTAAGCAGAACAGCTGCAGAAATTCTTTTTTTACTTTTTGCTAAAAAAATGTTAACTTAGCTATGCACATATTTGGTTTTTAGTTAGTTGAATATTAATATATCTTAATATAAATTAAAAATGAACAAAATTTACCCTTCTGCAATCCTGTTACTTTTCTTTCTTTCAGCCTGTAAAAAAGAAACTCCGCCACCACCCAAACCTCTTGAAATTTCGATCCTCAGTGTTTTGAATCAGGATGTAAATGTAGAATCAGAATACACCGGACAGACCTATGGTCAGTCAGACATTCAGATAAATCCTCGTGTTGACGGTATTATTATGAGTCAAAATTTTAAAGAAGGGGGTTTTGTTACCAAAGGGCAAGTGTTGTATACTATTGATCCACTGCCTTATAAAGCCAAAGTAGACGAAGCTGAAGGGTCATTAGCTAAATCACAGGCGAGTCTGGCGAAAACCAAAGCCGATCTCGATATGATTGCGCCACTAGCCAAAATAAATGCAGTTAGTCAAAGAGAATTAATTTCGGCTAAATCAGCCTATAGTGCTTCTCAGGCGCAAATTAGAGCCTCGCAGGCCTCTCTGGAAAATTCAAAGATCGAACTGGGCTACTGTCGAATCTTGGCACCAATTTCAGGTTTAATCGGAATATCAAAAGTCAGAGTAGGCGATTATGTAAGACCCGGTGCGCTATCTGTTCTAAATACGATCTCTGATTTAGGTGATGTCAGGGTTCGATTTACGATGAGCGAGCAGGAATTTCTTCGTTTGTTTAGGGAATTCAGCAAACCCAATTCTCCTTTAAAAGGTTCCGGTGCTACAGTTTCTCTAAAATTATCCGATGGTTCGACTTATCCTGAAACGGGTAAAGTCAGTTTTACCGACAGACAGATTGATCCTTCTACAGGTGCCATAACATTTGAAGCGGCGTTTTCAAATCCTGATAAATTATTACGACCGGGACAATATGTAAAAATCGGATTGCTTACAGACGTTCGTAAAGATGCAATCGTGATTCCACAGCGCGCTGTTATTGAAGTACAGGGTATTTATCAGGTTTATGTATTAGGCAAAGACAATAAAGTCAACATGCAAATCGTAAAACCGGGACCGGCTGTAAAAGATGGTTATGTTATTGAAGATGGCTTAAAACCAGGAGACAAAATAGCCATGGGAGGTACCTCATTATTAAAAAATGGAAGTGTTATCACACCAAAAGTAATTCAATGGCAATTGGGTCAAACACAAGCTGCAGCAACTAAATAACTTATACACCACGTATCATGGGAGAATTTTTCGTTCGAAGACCTATCGTTGCTATTGTAATGAGTATTATTATTGTGATACTCGGGTTACTGGCATTACAAAAAACACCTATTTCGCAATATCCCGATATTAACCCGCCAGTTGTTAAAATCAATACCAGTTTTACAGGTGCTAATGCCCTGAATGTTGAGCAAGCTGTTGCTACACCTATTGAACAAAAAGTAAATGGTGTAGAAAATATGCTCTACATGAAATCTACCAACACTTCTGATGGTGCCTGTACCATTGAAGTAACTTTTGATGTGGGAACGAATCTGGATAATGCCAATATGCTTACTCAAAACAGGCAAAATCAATCTACACCTTTTATGCCATCCAGTGTAAAACAGCAGGGGGTTGTGGTAAAAAAGTCCTTGTCGTTTCCGATGATGTTATTTACTGTTACCTCAAACAATCCGAAATACGATGCTAAATTCTTAAACAATTATGCCAGTATCAACATTGTTGATCAACTGGCTCGTATAAAAGGGGTTGGAGAAGTTTCTCTTTTTGGAGGCAGTAACTATTCGATGCGTATCTGGTTAAAGGCTGATATCATGAGCAAACTGGGTGTTACGGTTGATGATGTAAAAAATGCGATAAATGCTCAAAACATGATTAGTCCCGGAGGAAAATTTGGGGCTGAACCTGCACCTCCGGGTACCGAATTCACTTATGGTGTTACTCTTCAGGATCGTCTGGTAACCGAAAAACAATTTGGAGAAATCGTTGTTCGCAGCAAAGAAGACGGTGCACAGGTTTTACTGAGTGACATTTCCCGAATTGAACTGGGAACTGAAAACTACAGCTCGTCTGCACGTCGAAACAGTTCTCCAAGTGCTGTAATGGCGGTTTATCAAATGCCAGGCAGTAATGCACTCGAAGTAGCTGAGCTGGCCAAAAAAGCCATGAAAGACCTGTCTGAAAAATTTCCAAAAGACATCGAATATCAGGAATCACTCGATACTACCCTCGCGATTACTGCCGGAGTGGAAGATATTGTTCATACACTCTTTGAAGCGGTTATACTGGTAATTCTGGTGGTGTTTATTTTCCTGCAAAACTGGCGTGCCACCTTAATTCCTTTAATAACGGTTCCCGTTTCCTTAGTGGGAACCATTGCCGTTTTTCCGTTATTAGGATTTTCGATAAACACACTTTCGCTCTTAGGATTAGTATTAGCCATTGGTATTGTAGTCGATGATGCGATTGTTGTGGTAGAAGCCGTTATTCATCATATCGAAAAAGGCAAAAGTCCGCGGGAAGCCACCATTCAGGCCATGCGCGAAGTATCGGGTCCGGTAATCGCTATTGCCCTAATTTTGATTGCTGTTTTTGTACCAGTTGCCATGACTCCCGGAATTACGGGTCGTTTTTATCAGCAGTTTGCCATAACCATTGCGGTATCGGTAGCGTTCTCAGCCATTAGCGCGCTGTCTTTAAGTCCTGCCTTATGTGCCATGTTATTAAAACCCACAAAACCAGTTGAAGAACAAAGCGGATGGCTGGCCAAATTTTTTGCCGGTTTTAATCGGATTTTCGAAAAAGTTACCGGAAAATATCTAACAGGAGCCACCTTCTTTGCCAAAAAATCAATGCGAATTGTAGTGTTACTGGCCGTCATTATGGGGGCGGTTGTACTATTAGGCAAAAAAATTCCGTTAGGATTTATTCCTGAAGAAGATCAAGGCTATGTATTAGTTAATATGTCACTGCCTCCAGCCTCTTCACTACAACGTACAGATGAAATATCACGAAAAGTGGACAGCTTTTTGAAGGACGAAAAATCCATATTATCGTATACCACGATCAACGGGTTTAGTATGCTTACCAATTCTTATCAACCCAACAGTGCCTTTATTTTCATCTCGTTAAAGCCGTGGGAAGAAAGAGACGAAACGTCGAAACAATTTGTAGACCGTCTAAACAAAAAATTCGCTACTCAAATTACTACCGCTTCCGTTTTCGGATTTGGTCCTCCGGCCATTCAGGGTCTGGGTGCCTCTGCTGGTTTTAGTTTAATGCTGCAGGACAAAGGCGGTAATACTCCGCAGTATTTAGCAGAACAAACTCAGGCTTTTATAGCTGCGGCTCAGAAACGTCCGGAAATAAAACGAATTTACACCACTTTTAATGCCGGTTCTCCACAAATTAAACTGGATATTGATAATGACAAAGCCATGAAACTGGGGGTTCCGGTTTCAAGAGTTACTGATGCTTTAGGTGCCTTTTTAGGAGGAAGTTATGTCAATGACTTTAATCGTTTTGGACGCCAATACAAGGTTTTCATACAAGGTGAAGCGGTCAATAGAGTAAAGCCCGAAGACTTAAATCTGATTTATATCAAAAATAATGATGGTGATATGCTTCCGATATCCACATTGGTAACCGCCACAAAGGTTATGGGCCCTGATTTTACCAATCGTCTCAATCTGTTCCGGTCTGCCGAAATTGGAGGAAGTCCGAATGATGGCTACAGTAGTGCTCAGGCTTTGGAAGCTTTAGAAGAAGTGGCCCAGCAAACCCTGCCGGCAGATATGGGTTACGATTACATCAACCTTTCGTATCAGGAAAAACATTCACCAGGCGGAAGTTCTGTATTTATCATGGCGCTCGTATTTGTGTTTCTCATTCTTGCTGCACAATACGAAAGCTGGAAATTGCCGTTCAGTGTTTTACTGGGCGCACCGTTTGCTGTTTTTGGAGCCTTTCTGGGATTGCTTTTGGCCAGAATCGGAAGTGACGCTTATGTTAACAATGTCTTTGCTCAGATTGGGTTAGTGCTTTTAATTGGGTTGGTAGCCAAAAATGCTATTCTTATTGTGGAATTTGCCAAAGAAGAATACGAAAAAGGAAAACCATTGTACGAATCGGCTATGGTAGCAGCCAAACTTCGTTTTCGTCCAATACTTATGACGGCCTTTGCTTTTATTCTGGGTGTTGTTCCACTATTAACCGCTACTGGTGCGGGCTCTCAAGCGCGTATTGTAATGGGAATGGCCGTATTTAGCGGTATGTTAATCGCCACCGTCTTGGGGGTATTAATTGTACCCGGCCTATTTGTCATGATTGAAAACATCGGAAAAAAGAAAGACGATTCAACCGTAGCAACCGAAAATAATAAGGACTCTAATACCACTGGCCATGATGATTAAGAAATATAAAACAATAGCCATTATCCTTTTACTCTCCTTATTGCCTGTAGGTTGTATGGTAGGGCCTAAGTATACCAAACCGGAACAGTTAAAATCTGATTCTTATCAAAACGAACGGAATTTAGACAGTCTGGCCTCCGTAGTCAACTTAAAATGGTTTGACTTATTCAATGATGATATTTTAAAAGGCCTGATTACAAAGGGACTTCAGAATAATTATGATTTAAAAATTGCGGTTACCAGAATCGATCAGCTTAGGGCACAACTAGGATACTCGAAAACAAGTTTATTGCCTTCCTTTCAATACGGAGCAACCATAAACAGTAATGAGAAGAATCTGACTCCTTCAAATGTTGGTGCAAACATGTCCTGGGAAATTGATTTTTGGGGAAGATACCGCCATGAGAATAATGCGGTACAAAACGAACTCCTGGCTACCGAGGAAGCCCGTAAAGTGGTACTTTCAAGTATTGTGAGTGATATTGCTACGGCTTATTTTCAGCTGCGAAATTTTGACGATCAGTTAGAGATCGCACAGCACACCCTTTCTACCCGGGAAAAATATTATGAAATTATAAACCAAAGGTTCAAAAGCGGTTATATCTCTGAGGTCGACAAAGCACAAATCGAACAGCAGGTGGCGATCGCCGAAGCCACTATTCCAAACATTAAAAGACAAATAACCGTTCAGGAAAATATCATTTCTCTGCTTACCGGTCAACTACCCTCACAAATTCCACGAGGAAAATCCAACACCGAATTGCGAATTGTAAGTGAGATACCGTTGTCAATTCCGTCCGCCTTACTGGAAAACAGGCCTGACGTGAAAGCAGCAGAGTTAAAATACAAAGCTTCCAACGAAAGAATCGGAACCGCACAGGCCATGCGCTTTCCTTCTTTCAATCTCGCAGCCATTGCAGGTTTTGCCAGCGCCGATTTAAGCAATTTGTTTTTAGGAAGTTCCTACTCTCAAAATGCCTCTGCGGGAGTCGCAGGCCCCATATTTGCTTTTGGCAGAAACAAACGCAGGGTCGAAATATACAGACAGCAGGCTGAAGAATTCAAATTGACCTATCAAAAAACGTACATTTCTGCTGTTAATGAAGTAGAACAATCTATTCAGAATATCAAAACCTACAAAGAAGAATGGGAAGCCCGAAACCGACAGGTTAATGCAGCTTTAATCAACTACAAACTGTCTTACGAAAGATATGACAGCGGTTATGTTTCGTATCTGGAAGTTTTAGATGTCGAAAGCAACTTGTTTCAGGCGCAATTAAGTTTGTCACAGTTATCGGAAAGACAATTAAGCTCAATGGTGCAATTGTACAAAGCTCTTGGCGGGGGATGGAGCCCGTAAAGGTTCTGAGTTGCTAAGATTCTAAGGTACTAAGGTTTTAAAACCGTGTAAAATAAAAAAAGCACTATTTTCATAGTGCTTTTTTATAACTCTTTGTAGCTCTGTTACTTTGAACCTATACTAAAACCTTAGTCTCTCAGCAACTCAGAACCTTAGTCCCTTAAAAATTAACAAAACTCATTAAAAGCGTCTCTTAAATTCTCAGCGATTAATTCAGCCGGACGACCTTCGATGTGGTGACGCTCTAACATGTGAACCAATTCTCCGTTTTTGAACAAAGCCATAGATGGCGATGATGGAGGGAAAGGGAACATATGTTGTCTTGCAGCATCAACAGCTTCTTTGTCAACACCAGCGAAAACTGTAATTAAATGATCTGGTTTTTTAGCGCCTTCTAAACTCATTTTTGCTCCCGGACGTGCATTTCTTGCAGCACAACCACAAACAGAGTTTACAACAACTAAAGTGGTACCTTCCGCTTTGATAGCATTATCTACAGCTTCTGCACTATGTAAATCTTGAAAACCAGCAGCTGTTAATTCAGCCTCCATCGGTTTTACCATTTCTTGTGGATACATATTTCTTATTTTTAAATTTTACTTTTGATTTGCAAAGTTACAAAGTTTACCCGCAACTACTTAATTTGTGGTATAAAGTTTTGTTATAGTTCAATTGCTATTTGTTTTTAATCAGTTTTTCCAGCACATAAGTTACTTCAGGGTCTTTCTCCTGTCGTAAATAACCAAGTATCTGATCCAAAGAAAGACTTATCTCCGGAAGTATACCCGTAGTTACCTTTGGAGGATTATCCCCAAAATAAAGATCTGTGATTGAAAATCTCAGAACAGCTCTTGTTTTAGGAAGTTTATAATGTATAAAGTAACCTGCAAAAGTATTATTGGCATTCCCTCCTGTTTCTTTTCCAATGATGACACCTCGTTTGTTATCCTGCACCAGTTTAGCAAAATAAACAGCAGCCGAAAAAGTCTTCCCTCCTACAGCAACATAAACATTACCTGAAAACACATCCTTATCTGCAGGAAAATTTTCGAGTACTCCTTCCTTTATCCTTTCATTTCCGACAAACATATCTCCACTGGCACTAAATCTTTGGTACAGGAAATTTTCATAATTCTGAATATCTCCTTCGTTGGCACGAGATCCGTCAGAACTTACCAAACTCTCCGGATGAACTAACTTAATTGATTTTGCTTTATAATTAAACTTATTTTCAAAATTACCTTTCGAAATAAAGGAGTACAGGATCGCCGCTATTTTTGGATCTCCTCCTCCATTGCCGCGAATATCAATAATTACATTTTTATACCCGTCTTTGTTTATTCTTTTAAAAAAATCACTGAATTTCTGATAGGCTTCATTCTCCTGCAAGTCAAAAGTATTAATCGTCAGTTTACCTGTGAGCTGCGCTTTGTAAAACTGGTAATCAATAGAAACCGCATTTTCAGCTTTATTAACTGGTTTTACCTTTTGCGAGCTTCTGTAATACATTTCATAAAAATTACGGCCGTTTAAAGTCAATTTTGCCGTTTCCTTATCGGATTGTTCTTTATATTCTATGCTGAATTTTTCTGCATAAGGCTCAACATAAAAACAGTAATTAGAAGAAAAATCGTCTGAAATCTGCTCCTCAATTCCCGTTTTTATTTCTCCTTCCCCTTGAATATGCTGCGAAATTTTTTGAATAATGGCTATAGCCGTTTGACCATTAATAGTGGTAACTTCACTTAAATAAGGAATTTCAGCTCCTTTAATATTGACAAATAAACGATTACCAACCGCAATTAAAGGAATAGGGAAATAGGCCAATTTTTCCTTAATGTAAGTGGCATAAAACTCTTCGGGTGCCGACACGGATAAATGACCGTCACGAATCTTAGGAAGATTGGTTAAAAACTGTAAATAATTGGGTGCATTTTGAATTTTCTTAATACTTGCTTTAAAACTGTTATCCCATTGCTCTTTAGTTATAAACCGAAAGGGATCCGGATGTTGTTTCTCTATAATCTCCTTCATCAATTCAAGATCTGCAATATAATCTTCTTTTTTAATATTCTCTATTTCCAATTTCTGAGCACTAACAAAATTTGCAAATACGCAGCACAAGCCAAAAGTTAACAGTTGTAATTTCATTTTCATTTATTTATTTGATTACGCATAACAATCATTTACATTTACATTTACATTTACATTTATATTTAATTTTTTATTACAAATCGGATCCTACAACAAACAAAAAAATCGTCTTTCCAGAAAGCTTATTTGAAGACTCTCCAAAGGATCAAATTAATTTGTAAGAAAAAACCCTTACAAATAAAGCCCTTAAAAATGGTATTTTAGGGCACTTTAAAATAACTTTAACATCCTCGCTTAAACTTGTTTCTTCGTCTAAAAACTTAAAAATCAATTGCGGATCTCCTTTTTTGAACAAAGACGAAAAAATACTGCTTCCCAATTCATTATGACGGTACAGAATGTCCAAAAGCAGTAAATCGTAAAACCAGAATCGGCTTTTTTTATGAAACGAAGTCATTTTTATCGGATCTGAAGTATGAAGAAACCCCACCAAATCAGCTGATTTTTTATCGGCATTTTTAAAAGTATACCCGGTGCTGGCTTTGGTCCACCCTCCTACCGTTCCAATATTCAAAACTCTTTTGGTATTCTTTTTCCAGAACGGATAACAGGTCATCGGGATACTTCCCTGTTCTTTCTCTACGATTTCGTATTGCTCAATGCCAAGTTTTTCTAAATAAATTTGAATCTCGTTTTCATACTCCGCCGTTGAAAGCAATTTCTCCGAAAATAAGGTGTATTCTACCAATGCTTCGGTTTTAGAAACAGGCAGCACATACATAAATCTCGTGTTACCCTTTTGTTCCACAGAAAAATCCATGAAAGTAGCCTGTTCCGGATTGAAGACTTCTTTTTCGGTTTTCACATACCAGCCCACAAAATGCTGTTGCAGAACGGAATACTTTGTCTGACTTAATGCAGCTGATGAGGCATAAATACTATTCAGCAAATAATGACAAGTGTACCTGTTCTCTTCTGAACCTACAAAAACATGGGTATCAAGTTCGTTGATATTGGTTACTTTCTCGGTTAGAAAAGTGATATTCGAATGTTTGGAAAGTTCTTTGAAAACAAAATTATAAAAGTCTAACCCCCGAATTTGATTATACTGATAGGGTTTCAGGTTTAAATCACGTTTGAAATTTTCATTAGCAAACAAAGCCGAATCCCATTTTTTAAGAACAATCGAACTCCAGACGGAATCTTCTTTCTCCCAAAAACACCAGGTTCGGTCATTGGTCTTTTTCACGTCCTGATCCAGTAATAGGATCGATTTATGGGCAAAATTCCCTGACAATACCATTTTGTAAACGGTCATCAAAGCTGCTAAACCCGTTCCGGTAAAAATGTAATCGAAGTGTTTGATTTGTGAGGATTGCATCTTCAAAAATAAGGAATTTTATTCTTGCAGTTTTCCTAAAAGCAGGTTAAAATCGGCAGGTTTCAGGTAACTGTTATACTGAGCAATAATTTCATACTGCTCATTCAAAACACATAAAACCGGATATACAAGCTGTCCGTTTAGGGTACCAAGTTGCAAGGCCAGTTCATGAACGCCAACATTATTTCCTGAAGGTTTGTATTTAAAAATGTGTTTGTTAAACGTAATCGCTCTCTTTTCTTCCGCATTCAAATCGACGAAGTAGAAGTCTGAATTGAGTTTTTCAATCACTTCCTGATTTTTAAACGTCGTATTTTTCATTCTTTGGCAATATTGGCACCAATCGGTGTGAATGAAAACAATGATTTTTCGTTTTTGAAATTGTGCTAAGCTATCCACCTCCTCAAAAGTCCTGCTTTTTAACTGGCAGAAACCTGTTGAAGTTATTGTGAAGAAGAAAATAAGGAGAAATAGTTTTTTCATTGTTTGAGTTTTTGCCACAGATTACACAGGATTTCTCATTTGCCACGAATTCACAAATTAAATTGTAAATCTTTTTCTAAAAAAGCGTGAATTCTTGGCGGGAAAAAAACTTTTATCAATCTGTGGCTTATAAATTTATCTAAAATTGTATCGCAATCCTAAGAATCCCCGAATGGTCTGATTTTGTCCGTAAACATAAGTGGTATCAAAAGTTAAACCATATGGATTATCCGGTGTAACCAATACTTTTCCGGCCGAATCATACTGTACATTTTTATCAAAAGGATCATTGGTTCTCGAAATCAAAAACGGATTATTTTGTTTTGGCTTAAAGTTCAGCAAATTTTTGATTCCGCCATAAAGCTCAAAATTCTTCCAGCCTGTAAACGTAAACTGAATATTCTGAATGCTGTACCAAGGCGAATTTGGATTTCTCGGATCATACTCGTTCAATAATGGCAGTTTCATCGGACTGTAAACGTTTCCGGTATAATCCAATACTAAATTCCAGGGTTCTATTTTATAAGAAACACTCCAGGTTCCGGTAAATCTTTCAGTTAAGAAAGGTCTCTGTGAAATTTTGTCCTGAACATTTTTATTGTCTAAAACGGTCGCCCCTAAAATGAACTTTAAACCATTTGTAAAATTGACATCAATATTGGTACTGATTCCCTGACTGAGAGCATATCCATCAATATTGTCGTAAATGATCTTGTTGGGATCGGTTTCGTAGTCTGAAATGATTTTATTACTAAAACGGGTGTAAAAAGCGGTTGTTTCGATTCCGACAAAAACTCCGCTGTCAAAGTTTATTTTCTGAATGTAATTCAAATTAACGTTTACTGATTTTTCCGGTTTTAAATCACTTTTAAGCACAACATCTCGTGAGCCCGTCAGCGCCGCGTGATCTTCTGTAAACAAATTCACCACTCTGAATCCTGTTCCGGCGTTTAATCTGAAAATTGTATTTTCATTTGCTTTAAAACGATACGCAAATCGGGGTGTAAAAATAGAACCGTGAATAGAGTTATAATCGTATCGTGCTCCTAACAGAACCTGACTCTTTGGAGAAAATGTTATCTCGTCCTGAACAAAAATTCCCGGTAACCAGGTTTTTTCGGCATTTTTTGTTGCCGGTGTATTGTCGTCGTAATAGGAATATCGGCTAGCTATTCCGGCAAGGAAATCGTTACTGCCTATCTTTTTATCCCAGGTTAACTGCAGGAACCCTATTTTCTGATTCGCGATGTATGATGTTGTTCCGTAACGGCTGTCCTGATAATGTATATTTCCCGAGAACGATAACATCAGCTTTTCTTCAAAAGGCAATTGGTAACTTCCAATTAATTCTCCCCTTTTCGTATAAATACTTTCACCGTAAATTTCGTCACCTCCGCGATATTTTCTTTCCCAACGAACGTCTCCTCCCCAACGGTCTTCATACATCCCACGAGCTGCTATGGTAAAAAGACGATTCTCGTTTCGCTGAAAGCTCCATTTATTAAAAACCGAAATCCTTTTGGAAAGCGTCACATCGGTGAAATTATCGTTGTCTTTATCGATAACCTGATTGTAATTGAAATAATTGACTCCTAAAAGTGAAGTCGCCTTTTTTCCGGCATTGAATTTCATTCCCAGATCGAGATTATTCTCTAAATAGGTTGTTGTAAAATAATCTGCCGAAAAAACCGGAGCATTTGTTGGATTCTTGGTAATAATATTGATTAATCCTCCCACAGCCTCACTCCCATAAAGAGAGGAAGCAGGGCCTTTTACAATTTCTATTCTTTCTACCAGAGAATTCGGAATTCCGGACAAACCATAAACTGTTGAAAGGCTGCTGACAATTGGCATTCCATCAATCAAAACCAAAGTATATGGACCTTCGAGACCGTTTATATGAATATCTCCCGTATTACAAACCCCGCAATTTAGCTGTGGCCGAACCCCGTTTATGTTTTGAAGCGCATCGTAAATACTAGGAGTTGGATTCTTCTTAAAAAAAACAGGGGAATAAACCTCAACCGGAACAGCGCTTTCTAATCGTTTTACTGCTTTTAAAGTTCCCGAAACTACTACCTCATTCAATTGATTGTCTGTATCGTCCAATTCAAAATTATACTTTTGAAGAGCATCCTTCGTAACGTCGATTTTCTTTTTTGAAGTCTGAAAACCTACCAGAGAAACCTGAATCGTATAATTTCCAACCGGTACATTTTCGAAGTTATAATATCCTAAACTATCCGTAACCGATCTGTATTTTGTTCCCAATAAATGTACGCTTGCCAACTGTAATTGATGGCCATCACCTGAAATAATTCCGGAAACAGAACTGGTTTCCTGAGCAAATGAAAACTGCAAACCAAAGAAAAGCAGCATCAAAAATAGTTTTTTCATTATTATAAAATTAAATTTAGACAAAACTAAAAATTAAATTTGACAAATAGTGTTTCTGAAGCAAAAAACTTTAATCTAACTTCAATTCAAGGTTTTGCAGCGGTTTTACTCAGATAAAGAGGTTATTCGATTTAACCTAAAAACGATTCATCAATCAGTTCTTTATTGATCGAAGCCCCGGCAAAAGATCCGGAAGAAACAGCCATAGCAACAGATCGCGCCTGAATATGACAATCACCACTGGCGAAAACTCCGGGAATTGTTGTTTTCTGAAAAGCATTAATTTTCAACAAACCCTGTTCTGTCAATTCACAGCCTAAAGCTTCCGGAAGCGGACAATGCTGCTCAAAAGGTGGTCTGAAATAAATAACTTTGACATCAATTGCTTTTTGATTTTTAAAAAGAAGCTGTTCAACATTTCCGTTTTCCTGCTTTACGCCAACAATTTCATCTTCTATAATTTCAATTTTATGTTGCTCTAAAACTTTAGATTGTGCTACAGTAAATATTGATTTCCCATTGGTTAGTACTCTTAAGTCATTTGTCCAGTTCGAAATTAGTTTGGCAAACTCAAAGCCCATATCACCATTAGCGATAATCGCTGTTTTTTCCTTTTTGACTTCATAGCCGTGACAATACGGACAATGCAATATTGAAATTCCCCAGCATTCCCTAAAACCGTCAATTTTGGGTAGTAAATCTTTTATTCCGGTAGCAAACAGTAACTTTTTAGAAATGAATAATTTTCCGGATTCTGTTTTGATTTCAAATCCTTCTTCCGTTTTAATTGCACCAATCGCTAATCCGTTATAAAAATGAACGGTATCGTAAAAATCAACCTGAATCAAGGCTTTCGCCGAGATCACTTCGGGTCTTTCGCCATCTTGTGTGATGAAGTTATACGAATAAGGTGTCTGTCGGTTACAGCGTGAACCACTGTCGATAACCAAAACCTGTCGTAAAGAACGCCCCAGGCTCATTGCAGCCGAAAGTCCGCTATAACTGCCTCCAATAATTATAACATCGTATGTATTATTATCTCTCACTATATACTATTTTTAAGAAGTTCTCGGTATTGGAAAAAGATCTTTCTTTGGGAAAAATCCGTCCTGATAATCTATAATCTCATCTGCAGTACAAAGACACTTTTTAAGTTCATTGAGAATTTCGATTTCTTTCATCTTCTGACCAATAAAAACAAGTTCATTGAGTCTGTCACCGAAATTAGAAGTCCACCGTTCTTCTATAACATCCTGAAATTCAACAAAATTATTAAAGGTCATTCGTTCGCTTAATGGCATACTCGCCCACCAGACCCCGGCTCCTTCAGCTTTCATTGATCCACCGGCCTGACTCCAGTTTATGGCCTGCTCCGGTCGGGAAGCCATCCATAACAGCCCTTTACTACGAATAATGTTGGCAGGAAACTCTGATGTAATAAAATTCCACAACCGATTGGGATGAAAGGGCCTGGGATCTCTAAACACAAAAGAACTAATTCCATATTCTTCCGTTTCAGGTGTATGAATACCTTCTAATTCCCGAATCCAACCCGCTGAATTTTCGGCTTCTTCATAATTGAATAATCCCGTGTTCATAATTTCGTTTGGATCAACGTTACCTGAAACCGAAGTGATTATTTTCGCCACAGGATTCAGCTTTTGAATAGAAGCTCTCAAAAATTCTAATGATCTGATACTAACGAGATCTGTTTTATTCAAGATGATAACATTGGCAAATTCCACCTGATCTACCAGAAGGTTTACGATCGTTCGATTGTCATTTTCAAGATCGGATAAGTTTTGCTCCTGCAAGGTTTTGGCTGAACCAAAATCTTTAAAAAAGTTAAAACTATCTACAACAGTCACCATTGTATCGATGTAACTAAATCTGGACAAGTCAATATTTTCCTCTTCGTTCACAAAAGAGAAAGTCTGCGCTACCGGAATGGGTTCACTGATACCTGTACTTTCAATAAGCAGGTAGTCAAACCTGTTTTCTTTGGCCAGTTTTTCGACTTCAAGCATTAAATCTTCCCGCAAAGTGCAGCAAATACAGCCATTCGTCATCTCAACTAATTTTTCTTCGGTTCTTGATAAGGTGTGTTCCTTCTTTACCAGTTGGGCATCAATATTAACTTCACTCATATCATTTACGATCACAGCGACTTTTAAGTTTTCTTTATTGTGAAGAATATGATTAAGAAGTGTTGTTTTTCCTGCGCCAAGAAATCCGCTTAAAACGGTTACGGGTAGTTTTTTCATTGCTAGATATGTTTGTGATTTTTATAATTTAGAAGATGTCCGATAATCATTCCGATACCGCCAATAAAAATCAGATCCAAATGAATATCCAGTATTATTTCACTCAGAATGCTGATCCAAATCAGAGATATCGATAAAATCAAAGTTGTAGCAACTAAAAGACTTGATTTTTTAATAATTTTGAGGATTGCAATTAAACCTATTGAGGCAAAGGTCAAATCGATAAATGGATTGTGACTAAGGCCCAAAGGCAAAATCGTAAGAAGCGGAAATATCAGACAATGAACCAGACAAATGGCAGCACTTGAAATTCCTAATATATCGTAAAAAGGCGTCGTTGTTTTCTTCATTTTCAGTACATTTGCTTAATGCAATTATGTTGCAAATATATAACTTTATTTTTAACGCAACAATGTTGCGTTAATTTTTTTAATGCTCAAAAAAATGAAAACAACAAGAAATACAGCAGCAAAGACAGCTGTTTTAGAGATTTTTGACAAATCTAAAACAGCCTTGTCACATACCGAAATTCACAAACAGATCGATGATTTGTGCGATCGCGTAACCGTTTACAGAATATTAGACCGATTAGTCAATGAAGATATCGTTCATAAAATCGTTAACTTAGACGGGACTGTAAAATATGCCAAATGCCACCATCATGCGCAAAGAGTACACATTCACAATCACGCTCATTTTAGCTGTGAAAAATGTTTGGAGGTCACTTGTCTGGAGAATGTAAAACCAAGCTACATTATTCCGCACAATTATAAAGTCAATGAGATAAACTTCACCTTGTCAGGATTGTGCCCGAATTGTTTGAATTCAAACAATTAAGTTTTAGACTTGTCTAAAAATATTGTTGTGCAGATATAATTTATCCCTATATTTGTTCAAACAACATTTTTACAATGACCAAGTCTTTAGAAGAAGTACACCAATCGGTTGCAACACAACATAAAAAAACAGGATTTAGAAAAATATTAGCCTTTTTAGGACCGGCCTATCTGGTAAGTGTCGGTTATATGGACCCCGGAAACTGGGCGACAGATATTGCCGGCGGAAGTCAGTTTGGGTATTCTTTACTTTGGGTTTTACTAATGAGTAATTTGATGGCGTTACTCCTTCAAAGCCTGAGCGCAAGACTGGGAATTGTGACTCAGCGTGATTTGGCACAGGCATCGCGCGAGACTTACTCCAGATCTATCAATTACATTTTATACTTTTTAGCCGAAATTGCTATTGCGGCCTGCGACCTTGCTGAGGTTCTGGGAATGGCGATCGGAATTAATCTTTTGTTTGACATTCCGTTAATCGAAGGGGTTTTGATCACCGTATTGGATACTTTCTTATTGTTGTTCCTCATTAACAAAGGAATCCGAAAAATGGAGGCTTTTATTATTGTATTGGTAGCGATCATTGGATTCTCTTTTATATTCGAAATGATTTTTGCAGAACCTGAACTGGATAAAGTTATTTACGGTCTGGTTCCTTCAATTCCAAGTTCTGCCGCTTTGTACATTGCCATTGGGATTATTGGTGCCACGGTGATGCCTCACAATTTATACCTGCACTCATCATTAGTACAAACCCGAAAATTCGACAGAACTCCGGCCGGAATCAAACAGGCATTGAAATACAACTTTATAGATTCGACTATCGCTTTAAATCTTGCCTTTTTTGTAAACGCAGCTATTCTAATTCTTGCAGCGGCTACTTTTTACAAAAACGGAATGTTTGAAGTGGCTGAAATTCAGGATGCACACCAATTTCTAGAACCTTTACTGGGAACTAAATGGGCTCCTATTTTATTTGCCGTAGCCTTAATTGCTGCGGGACAAAGCTCAACCGTTACGGGAACTTTAGCCGGTCAGATTGTAATGGAAGGTTACCTGAACTTGCGCATCCAGCCATGGGTGAGAAGAATTTTAACCCGATTAATTGCCATCGTGCCTGCCGTTGTAGTCATTTTAATTTACGGCGAAAGCGTAACAGGAAAATTATTGATTCTGAGTCAGGTTATACTGAGTTTACAGCTTGGTTTCGCAATTATTCCGCTGATTCATTTCGTGAGCGATAAAACCAAAATGAAAGGTTTTCATATTTCAAGAACGACACAGGTCGCCGCATGGATTATTGCTTCAATTATAGTAACTCTGAACGCAAAGCTGGTATATGACGAAATTACTTCCTGGCTACAAAACTCCGATAATCCAACGGTTCTCTGGTTGACAGTAGTTCCGCTTGCTTTTGGATTTCTGGCCTTATTGCTTTACATCGTATTCAAGCCTTTTGTGACGAGAATAAAATCAAATATCGAGAATCATTCTCCACATCACTTAAAACTAGTTTATACGCCAAAAGAAAGCTACGGCAAGAAAAATATAGCGATTACAGTCGATTTTTCTAAGGCCGATGAAGTCGCATTAAACAACGCCTTTGAACTGGGCGGAATCGACGCGCAATACACCTTAATTCACATCGTTGAAACTGTTGGAGCTTTGATGTATGGAGGCAATATCGACGATCATGAAACGACTATTGACGAAAAACTATTATTAGAATACAAAGAGATGCTGTCCCTAAAAGGTTTCAAAATCGAAACGGAACTTGGCTTTGGAAAACCAAACAGTGTGATTCCCGAAATCATCAATCTTGGTAATTTCGACATTTTAGTAATGGGAACCCATGGCCACACCGGACTAAAAGATATTCTGTTTGGCACAACAGTAGACAAATTGAGACACAAAATTTCTATACCTTTGTTGATTGTTAAATAAAGTGACTATGGTTCTGAGTCGCTAAGATTCTTAGGTTTTCTTTGGAATCTTTTAACTTAGCAACTCAGAACCTTAGAACCTTAGAACCTCCAAAAAAAAAATGACTTTTTCAGAAGAAAACTATCTTAAATCCATATACCACCTTACGGCTTCAAACGATGCTGAAGTGAGCACCAATGCTATTGCCGAAATGATGGAAACCAAAGCTTCATCTGTTACCGATATGCTTAAAAAGTTAGCGGAGAAAGATTTAGTCAACTATAAAAAATATCAGGGTGTTTCTTTGACTGAAAACGGAAAACTGGCTGCCAAAATGATTGTCAGAAAACATCGTTTATGGGAGGTGTTTTTAGTAGAAAAACTGAACTTTTCCTGGGATGAAGTTCATGATATCGCCGAACAGCTGGAACACATCAAATCAGAACAACTGATTAACCGCCTGGATGATTTTCTGGGAAATCCAACCGAAGATCCGCATGGAGACCCGATTCCCGATGCCAATGGACGAATCGTTAAGATCGAAAAACAATTGCTTTCTGAATTAACAGAATATCAAACCGGGGTTTGCGTGGGCGTAAAAGATACTTCTTCAGAGTTTTTAAAGTATCTGGACAAACAAGGAATCGCTTTGGGTTCTAAAATTGACCTTTTATCGAAAGAATCGTTTGACCTGTCAGTCAAAATTAAGGTGGACGGAAAAGAATTGTCTATTTCGAATAAAATTGCTTCTAATTTGTTTGTAAAACTGGTTTAAAAATACTTTCCTAAGAATTTACAAAGGTTTTCCGTAAGCATGCACGTATAGCTTGTTTCTTTGTTTAAAAAAATATATGCCGATCCTACGGATCTTTATTTCTTGTACTAATCCTACAACGGATTTCATCCGTTGCTATAAATATACCGTTCCTGCGGAACTGTTCGTTTTTTCTTTTTCTAAAAAAAAGGATCTGCCTACAGTCAGAAATATATTGTCATAAAACTTAAGTCATTTCATTAAATAAAATTACAAACCGAGCTCCAACGGAGCAAAATACTTATAGCACAATTATCCCGAACCGCGAATGAGCTCCGGAGGAGCGTTATATCAAATATTGTTTATCCTAATTTTTAAAACAAATTAGCGTCCAAAAATTTAAACAATCCCCTTCTCAATCATTTCCAGCATTACCGGAGAGGCATTTTTAAACGTTGGCGGCTGTTCGATAATACTTCCTGCGTTCTTTTTGTTCACTTTAAAAGTCAGGTCATTGTCTGTGGTAAACAAAAGAGCAGTTAAAAATGGATTTTTAATATAGCTTCCTAATACCAATAACGCTTCGTCTAAAGTATGAATGCTTTCAATTTCTTCGGTTTTATATCTGGTTGTTAAAGAAACAGAGAAGGTATTATTCTCATTCAAAACCAAGCGAAAATAGATGTTTTTAATCTCGGTATCGCCCATTGTTTTCGCCAAAGTCAATTTTGCGAAGGTTCCCGCCTGAATACTTTCTTTGACACGCTCACAAAAGAGCGCAAATATTGGTTCGTAAGACATATTGTTGTGATTATTTAACCGCAAAGGTCGCAAAGATTTACGCAGGGTTTGCAAAGATTTTAAATTTTCTTTGCGTGCTTTGCATAATCCTTAGCGACCTTTGCGGTTAAGATAAAATTTATTTTCCTGTAAATTCAGCTTTACGTTTTTCTAAAAATGCCGTTGTTCCTTCTTTGAAATCCTGAGTTCCGAAACATTTTCCGAATGATTTAATCTCGGTGTCAAAACCATTTTTACCATCAGTATAGTTTGCATTGATCGCTTTTATAGCTTTAGCGATTGCAAATGGTGCATTTTTAATGATTTTCTGAGCGATTCCGTTGGTGAACTCTAAAAGCTCTGCTTGTGGTACTACATGATTCACTAAACCATATTGCTTAGCCTCTTCTGCACCAATCATAGCAGCGGTCATGATCATTTCCATCGCACGGCCTTTCCCTACTAATTGTGGTAAACGCTGTGTTCCTCCGTAACCCGGAATCAATCCTAAAGTTACTTCCGGCAAGCCCATTTTAGCATTGTCTGAGGCTACTCTGAAATGACAAGACATCGCCAATTCCAGTCCTCCTCCAAGAGCAAAACCATTTACAGCCGCAATTACAGGTTTTTTCAAACTCTCAATAAGATCAAATAAGGTTTCCTGTCCCTCTGCTGCCAATTGCGCCCCCTCGACAATAGTATAATTGGCAAATTCCGAAATATCAGCTCCGGCTACAAATGCCTTCTCCCCGCTTCCGGTGATAATGATAACACGAACATCATCATTTTTGCCTAACAGCTTCACTGCTTTACTTAAGTCACTGATCGTAGCTTTATTTAACGCATTTAATTTGGTAGGTCTATTGATGGTTACGGTCGCAATTTTTTCTTCGATTGAGATTAAAATATTTTCGTAGTTCATGATGCTAATTTTATGAGTTTGTTATCGGTAAAGAAACTCTGAATGTCGTTCCTTTCCCATAAGTTGATTCAAAGGTAATTGTTCCTTTGTAATTTTCGATGATGTTTTTGATAATTCCGAGTCCAAGCCCCATTCCACTTGTTTTTGTGGTAAATTTTGGCTCGAAAATTCTGCTTATATCCTGTTTCTGAATTCCGACACCGTTGTCTTTTACTGCAATTTCTACATCGTCGTCTATGCGTTTTACAGTAACTACAATCGATTTATGAAACTGACTCTCCGGAATTGCCTGAGTTGCGTTTTTAACCAGATTGGTGATGACCCGTATCAATTGTGTACGATCCATTTTGGAGATAATTTCTTCTTCTTCACTTTCAAAAACGATATAATCTTCATTGAAAATATCTAACGCAAGCTCAACAACCTCAACCACATTTAGGGTTTCGTTTTGTTGTGCCGGCATCGAAGCAAAGTTCGAGAATGCCGAAGCTACTGCTGTCATGGTATCAATTTGCTGAATTAAGGTCTCCGAATAATCATTTAGTTTTTGCTTAACATCCGGCGCAGTCGGGTCAAACTTACGTTGAAAACTCTGCACCGTTAAACGCATCGGTGTAAGTGGATTTTTAATTTCGTGGGCTACCTGTTTTGCCATTTCACGCCATGCCTCTTCACGTTCACTTTGGGCTAATTTTATAGCACTGGTTTCCAGTTTATCCACCATTCCATTATAAGCCTTGATCAGGAAATTGACTTCTTTACTGTTGGCTTCTAAAACGATCTTCTCATTTTTCTGGTCTAAGTTTGTTTCTTCTAACTTATCAGAAATTGTTTTTAGTGATTTTGTAATATAAGTCGATAAAAAATAAGCCAATCCGAAAGCCACAATCAACATGAAGGAATATACCTGACTCAACCGAATCAAAAAGGTGTTGAGCTCATTGTCGTAGTACCCGTCATCTTCTAAATAAGGAAGGTTTAGAATCCCAAGAGGTTTGAACTTTTCGTCTTTAATCAAACTATAAGATGATCTGTTTTTAACGCCATCAATCGTTTTAATATCTACAAAACGTTTTTCGATAGAAGAACGCACTAATTTCAGGATGTACTCAGGAATTGGCGGAGCAACTTTATCAACGGCGAAAGATTCTTTGGAAGATTTCAACAATTTTCCGTCAAGGCTGTAAATGTTGATTTCGATTTTATGAATCTGAGCCAGTTCGTGTATTTTATCTTTAAAAATTAAATCCAGATTGGCCGTTTTTAAAGGATAGGTTGTAGTGGAGAGCACATAATTGATGTGTTCTTTTACTGCATTCTCTTTTCGCTCAAGACGTTCCTGATGGTATTCTTTTGCTTCATTCTTAAACTGAATAATGGAAATAGACGCTAATAAAAACGATGCCACAACAATCAATACAATCATCGACAGGAAAATCCTGGTTCGAAGCGAAAGCATTGACATTTTGAAGTTGTTAAACATAGTTTTTGTTTTGTTTGTTTCAGGTTTCAAGTTTCAGGCTTCTTTGCGATTGGCAACTTGAAACTTGAAACCTGAAACTAAAAAACTATTTTCTCTCTCTTATTCTTTTATAAAATCGAAATCCTAACATGATCAAAACTGAGAATAAAATAATTCCGATCACACCAAAAATCCAGTTGATAGCACTTTTTAAAACTACTAAAAAAACTACTGCAAATAGTATAATGGTAGCACCTTCATTCCATAAACGCATGAAGTTATTGGAATATTTCACCTCATCATTTTGTAATTGTTTAAAAATCTGATGACATTTTAAATGATAGAGATACAATAGAAATACAAAACACAATTTTACATGCATCCATGGCATTTTAAGCCAGGCATTACCTAAATCTGTAAAAAGCAGCATCCAAAAAGCAAAAATACTTGCCAATATTGCTGAGGGCCATGTAATAATGTACCATAAACGGTAGGTCATTATTTTATACTGTGCCTGTAAAATCTCTTTTTCGGGAGACGGTTTTTCACTGGCTTCAATTTGATATACAAACAAACGCACAATATAAAATAATCCTGCAAACCAGGTAATCACAAAAATAAGATGCAGTGATTTTAAGTAATTGTAGTATTCCATTATTATATGTTTCAAGTTTCAAGTTTAAGGTTTTTTCTAAAGTTGATTATAACTTGAAACCTTAAACCTGAAACAAAATTATTTCGCCCAATCGTTAATCCAGTTACCTACCGTTTGGCACCACTCGTCATCGTCATTCAAACAAGGTATTGCCAAAAACTCTTCGCCTCCGTTTGCTTCAAAATCTTCTTTGGCACGCATTGCGATTTCCTCTAAAGTTTCTAAACAATCCGAAACGAAAGCAGGTGTTACAACCGCCAAATTTTTGATTCCTTTTGCTGGCATCTTATCAATTTCAACATCAGTATAAGGCTCCAGCCATTTGTCTCCTGCCAAACGTGACTGAAATGTTAAGCTATACTTATCTTCAGGAAGTCCTAATAACTTCACGACTTGTCTGGTTGTTTCATAACATTGATGGCGGTAACAAAAATCATGCGCAGGTGAAGGTGTATTGCAACAAGATCCGTCAATTTTACAGTGTGATTTCGTCACATCGGTTTTACGAATATGACGTTCCGGGATTCCATGGTACGAGAACAATAAATGATCATAATCAAAACCAACCAAATGTTTCTGAATAGAATCAGCCAGATTCTTGATATAATCCGGTTTATTGTAAAACGCAGGAACATCTGTAAAAGTCATTTGTGGAAATTTCTTCTTACGAATTTCTTCTGCCTTAACTAAAATAGTCAAAGTAGATGCCATCGCATATTGCGGGTATAAAGGGAAAAGCAATACCTCTGTAACCCCCTGATCGTGCAACTTTTGAAGTCCTTTTTCGATGGTCATACTTCCGTAACGCATTGCTAAAGCAACCGGTACATTTACCAAAGGCTGAACCTTTTTTTGCATTCTTTCAGAAAGCACGACCAAAGGAGAACCTTCATCCCACCATATTTTCGCATAAGCATGAGCTGATTCTTCCGGTCTTTTTCTTAAAATAATACCTCGAACCAATAAGGCACGCAATAAATACGGAACGTCAATTACGTATTTATCCATTAAAAATTCGTCTAAATATGGTTTTACATCTTTTGGTGTTGGACTATCCGGAGATCCTAAGTTTACTAATAATACGCCTTTCATTATTTTTTTGCTTTAGGCTTTAAGCGCTTGGCTTTAAGCTTTTAATATGTTTGTTTTAAAAATTTCTTCAAAAGTAGAACTTCAAACTTTTTAGAAATATGATAAATGTTACTTTTTAATTATGTTTAGATTTATAAAATTGATATAATAACTAACATCTTCATTTTTATTTTTTTTTATATGTATTGAATATTTTTTTCAAAGCTTCATAATCTTTCTCTGTTCCAAATTCTTCTGTTTGAATATTTTTTTTAGAACTGATAAAATAAAAATGACCACACCAAAGACAGATTTTAGCTATACCTGAAATTTTGCTATTCTTTTTAAAAACTAAAATATCTCTATACTCGGGGGCACAAGCTTTATTTAATTCAAACATCTTTAAAGAGATTTTTTCTATAAAAACATCATTTCTTAGATATTCAACGTCTTTTTCCGATAATTCAAACCTAGAGAATCCATCAGAATTGACCATTTTAAGAAAAACAGAACTATTTAATGTATCTGGATAATCTTTATAAAAAACACTCTCAAAAATAGAATCTCTAACACCTATATTGGAGTTTCTACTTATCTCCTCCTCTTTACTTTTATTTAATGAATAGTACTCAACATTATCAAAATCAAAAAATGTCTTTTCTTCTTTGGACTTACAAGATATAATTACGAAAAGTAATAAAACTATTGAATACCTCTTAAACATTAGCATTTATCGACATCAGATATTTTTTTGGAGTTGTAGCAAACTTCTTTTTGAATGCCGCAATAAAGTGGCTTCCAGTGCTATAACCAATTTTCAGTCCAACTTCGTTCACGTTGTACGAACCGCTATCAAGCAATTTTCTGGCAAAATCCATTTTGTAATCAAACAGAAATCCGTAAACCGTATCACCATAAATTTGTTTGAAGCCCATTTTTAATTTCTTCAGGTTCAGACCAATTTCATCTGCCAGTTCCTGCAAACCCGGAGGTTCAGCCATATTGGCAATAATAATTTCTTTGGCTCTTCTTATTTTCAAAACATTATCTTCATCAATCAGGAATGGACATTGTTCTGCATTTGGGTCTTCCGTTCTGTTAAAATACAAACTGAGCAATTCGTATCCTTTTCCTTTATAATAAAGGTTTTTTATAGACGGATGCAGGTTGTAATGAAACAGCTGACTCAACACAATAGCCATAGAGGGACTAATATTTCCTTCGTTATAATATTTTTTGTCCTTATTATCAGGACTTAAAAAAGTAATATAATCTGCTTCGGCAGAAAACAACGCGTGAAATTTTTTGATGGATACGATTACCGAAATCACCCAGGAATTTGGAGAAAGTTCTAAATTCAATGGTAATTCTTTTTGTGGATTGTACAAAAGGAGCGATTTTTCTTCTTTTAATTCCAGAGCATAAGTTCCCTGATTGAACAAAAATTTAGCATTGCCTTTTATCCCGAAATGAAACTGTATCAGACCACTACCCACTTCGTGCTGCCCCAAAAAGAGCTCTGAACTGTCGTTTTGAAAACGGATCAGCGTAAAGTCATCTTCGATTTTAATAATTTCCTGAGAACTCATAGCGATATTTTTTTGAAACAAAAATTAGCCTAAATGCAAAATGTTATTTAGAATCACTCTAAACAAACCTTTTCTAACAACTTGATTTTGCTACAAAAATACTTCTTTTTGCATAAAAACAGCTGTTTAGAAACAAAAAAACATGTAGCGATACAAAAAGTACTTTTAGCGTTATTTTTCTAAACACTATAATGATAATTTTGTTGCACTTTTATGAAAGTGAATTTATGGAAAACAATAACGTACCGAAACACCTTTATTTTTATTCAGTTGGTCTGAGTTATAAAAAAGCTGATGCTGAGGTCAGAGGTCAATTTAGTCTGGATGCAGTTGCCAAAACACATTTGCTGGAACAGGCTAAAAAAGAGGGAATAGAAAGTTTAATTGTCACTTCGACTTGCAACAGAACCGAGATCTACGGTTTTGCAGAACATCCTTTTCAATTAATAAAGTTAATTTGCGATAATAGTAACGGATCTGTTGATGCTTTTCAAAAAGTAGGATTCGTTTATAAAAATCAGGAAGCGATCAATCACATGTTTCGCGTAGGAACCGGCTTAGACAGCCAGATCTTAGGTGATTTTGAAATTATCTCTCAAATCAAAACCAGTTTTACCCATTCGAAATCAATGGGTTTAGCCAATGCTTTTTTGGAAAGACTGGTAAACGCCGTAATTCAGGCGAGTAAAAAAATCAAAAACGAAACAGAAATCAGTTCAGGAGCCACTTCGGTTTCTTTTGCATCGGTACAATACATTCTTAAAAATGTAGAAGATATCGGAAACAAAAACATACTGCTTTTCGGAACGGGAAAAATAGGGAGAAATACCTGCGAAAATTTAGTAAAACACACTAAAAACGAGCACATCACCTTAATCAACCGTACAAAAGACAAGGCCGAAAAATTAGCTGGAAAATTGAATCTGATTGTTAAAGATTACTCCGAATTACATCTTGAGCTTCAAAAAGCCGATGTGGTTGTGGTAGCAACCGGAGCTCAAAATCCAACCGTTGACAAAGCGATACTGAATCTTAAAAAACCTTTATTGATTCTGGATTTATCTATTCCGAAAAACGTTAATGAAAATGTTGAGGAGTTAGAGGGAGTGACCTTGATTCACATGGATTATTTATCACAATTGACAGACGAAACGCTGGAAAACAGAAAACTGCATATTCCAGCTGCCGAAGCCATTATAGAGGAAGTTAAAGAAGAATTTATAACCTGGACTAAAGGCCGTAAATTTGCTCCTACTATTAATGCTTTGAAAGAAAAACTAAATGCGATTAAAAACTCGGAATTAGATTTTCAAAGCAGAAAAATTGCTGATTTTAATGAGGAACAGGCTGAGATTATCAGCAACCGAATCATTCAGAAAATCACTACTCATTTTGCCAATCACTTAAAAGACGACGATACCATGGTTGATGAAAGCATCGAATGGATCGAAAAAGTCTTCAAAATAAAAGCATCTTAGTTTTTTTACCATTAAGGCATTAAGAGAATTAAGTTTTTTACTCAAAAAATAAAGAATATTAAGGACGTCACGTTTTTAATTTCGGGTACAGCTTAATACCATAATGATTTACAAAAAAAGTTCTATGACAAAAAAGGAGGTTACCCAATTGGCTTATGAAATTACCGGTTTTGCTATAAAAGTGCATAAAGCCTTAGGCCCGGGACTTTTAGAAAGCATTTATGAAAAGTGCCTCAAATATGAATTAGAACAAAATGGATACGATGTTAAACAGCAGCTGAGTGTTAAAATAGAATATTATGATCTTGAACTGGAATCTGATTTAAGAATAGATTTACTTGTTAATGATTGTGTAGTTGTTGAACTGAAAGCAATAGAAAATCTATTACCAATTCATGAAGCACAACTATTAACTTATATGAAATTATTGCAAAGACCTCAAGGACTATTAATTAATTTCAATACTCTAAATATAACAGAATCAATGAAACCACTTGTAAACGAATATTTTGCAAGATTAATTGATTAATATAAATAATTAAACCATTAAGATATTAAATTAATTAAGTTGGAACGCTTAGAATTAAATGATAAGAAAATTAAGCTTTATAACTTAATTTTCTGAAAAATCAACACAAAGCTTAATGAACCTTAATATCTAAATGGTTAAAAAATAAAAATGGCAGAAAAAACAATCAGAATTGGAACCCGCGATAGCGAACTGGCACTTTGGCAAGCACACACTGTCGAGAAAAAACTAAACGATCTGGGGTATAAAACCGAGATTATTGCTGTAAAATCTACGGGCGATATTATCCTTGACAAACCACTATACGAACTTGGTATCACCGGAATTTTCACCAAAACCTTAGATGTTGCTATGATTAATGGTGATGTTGATATTGCCGTTCACTCGATGAAGGATGTGCCTACGGCTTTACCAAAAGGTATTGTTCAGGCGGCAGTTTTAGAAAGAGCCAATGTACTTGATATTCTCGTTCATAAAGGAAATCCTGATTTTGCTAATCCAAGTACAATCGCAACCGGAAGTTTACGTCGTCAGGCACAATGGTTCAATAAATATCCTAATCATACTGTTGTTGATTTACGTGGAAATGTAAATACACGCATGCAAAAGCTAAAAGACAACAACTGGGATGGGGCAGTTTTTGCCGCTGCAGGTTTGGAGCGCATCAACTTAAAACCGGAAAATTATATCGATTTGGACTGGATGATTCCCGCACCGGCACAAGGGGCTATGGTAGTTGTCGCCATGGAAAATGACAACTACACTTTAGAAGCTCTTTCACAACTAAATGATATCGAAACTGAAATTTGTACGCATATCGAACGTCAGTTTTTAAGAACTCTTGAAGGAGGCTGTACAGCACCAATCGGAGCTTTGGTTCGCTATAATGAAGAAGAGGACACACTTCACTTTCAGGGTGTTTTACTTTCGGTTGATGGAAAACAAAAACTGGAAATCAATAAGACTGTCGAAATTGGAGAGTGGAAAAAACTAGGATTCTTCGCTGCTCAGGAAATTCTAAACAATGGTGGGACAGAATTGATGCAAGTCATTAAAGAATCTTTGAAAAAATAAATGAGTAAATCAATTCAAATAGTATCTACGAAAAAGCTTTCAACTGAGCAAAGACAAGCCTTAATAGGGGCACATCTTGAAGTTATTGAAGCTGATTTTATTCAAACCGAAAATAAACCTTTCGAAATAAAAGACCTCAACGACAATTTGATTTTTACAAGTCAGAATGCTGTTCATAGTGTTCTCTCCCATCCCAAATCAGAAGAACTGAAAAGTAAAAATGTATTTTGCGTTGGCTTAAAAACCAAGATTCTCCTATCTGAAAACGGATTTAATGTAGTAGCTTACACCGGGTATGCTGCCGATTTAGCCGAAATTATCACTTTAATATACCGAAGCGAAAGTTATACTTTTTTTAGTGGCAACCTTCGAAGAGAAACTTTACCAAAAGCCTTAAAAGAAGCAGAATTAAAATTCAATGAAATTCAGGTTTATAATACTTCTTTGACCCCTCAGAAAATAAAGACTCCTGTTGATGCCATTCTGTTTTTCAGTCCATCAGGTGTACAAAGTTATCTGAAAGAGAATACGATTAAAAAAGAAATCTGCTTTTGCATTGGTGAAACTACTGCGGAGGCTTTAGAAAAAATTACCAAAAATATCGTTATTGCAGATCAGCCTACCGTTGAGGATGTAATTGAAGATGTTTTACAAGAATATAAATAATCGCTGTATGCTGTAAGCTTTAGGCCGTAAGCAAACACAAAAAATAAAAAACAAACATCGCTTAAAGCCTAAAGCTTAAAGCCTAAAGCAAAGAAACAATGTTAAAAAACGACCTATTTTTAAAAGCACTAAAAGGAGAAACCGTTCAACGTCCACCAGTTTGGATGATGCGTCAGGCCGGAAGATATTTACCGGAATTTAGAGCTTTACGTGATAAATATGATTTTTTCACCAGATGTGAAACTCCTGAATTAGCTGCCGAAATTACCGTTCAGCCTATTCGCAGAATTGCTCCGGATGCTGCTATTTTATTCTCTGATATTTTAGTGGTTCCACGTGCAATGGGCATTCATGTAGAATTGAAAGACAATTTAGGTCCAATTATTCCGGATCCAATCCGTACAATGGAACAAGTCAATCAGGTTTTTGTTCCGGATGTAAATGAAACTTTAGGCTATGTCTTTGATGCTGTTAAATTAACTAAAGAAATGCTGAACGACGAAGTACCGTTAATTGGTTTCGCGGGTTCGCCATGGACTATCTTTTGTTATGCAGTTGAAGGAAAAGGTTCTAAAAGCTTTGATACCGCTAAAGGATTTTGCTTTTCAAACCCTGTTGCAGCACACACTTTATTACAAAAAATTACAGATACAACGATTTTATACTTAAAAGAAAAAGTAAAAGCAGGTGTTAATGCCGTTCAGATTTTTGATTCCTGGGGAGGAATGCTTTCTCCGGTTGACTATCAGGAATTCTCATGGAAGTACATCAACCAGATTGTTGATGCGTTGGCAGAGGTTACTCCTGTCATTGTCTTTGGAAAAGGATGCTGGTTTGCCTTAGGCGAAATGGGTAAAAGTAAAGCTTCAGCACTTGGTGTAGACTGGACTTGTACTCCTAGAAATGCCCGTTATTTATCAGGCGGAAATATTACTTTGCAAGGTAATTTTGACCCTTCGAGATTGCTTTCTCCAATTCCAACCATCAAAAAAATGGTTCATGAAATGATCGATGAATTCGGAAAAGACAAATATATCGTAAATTTAGGTCACGGAATTTTACCAAACATCCCTGTAGATCATGCTAAAGCGTTTATCGACGCAGTTAAAGAATACGGAAACTAGTTTTCAGTTTAGCAGTCCCAGTTTTCAGTTGCCCAACAGCAAACTGAAAACTGGGACTGAGACCGAAAACAGGCATAGAGACTGAGACCAAAAACTAAAAAAATGCTGAACAAAGGCTTAAGAGACGAAGAAAAAATAAGAATTGATAACGTCCTCAAGACGTTACGAACTCTTGTTTTTGTTCCTTACCCTTTAAGTGATGCAGGTAAAGAAAACATCGAAAATCAGCTGAAAGAAATTGGACTAAGCCTGAACACTTTATCCCGTCAAAAAGATGAAGATTTAATCACATTATTAATACGACTTCATTTTGACTGGGAACATTTAGAGCAATTCGGAGATGTTTTAATCGAATTCTCAAAGGTTGAAAATTATAATTTTACCGATAAAGCCTTGGCTATCTATCAATACATCCAACAGGAAAGTAAGGTTTTTTCTTTCGGGATAAATACTAAAATTGCTTCGGCCAAAAACAGATCCTAATGGTTTTTACAGATTGGAAAACAGATACGATTGCCAATATTCTTCCTGAGGAATTTTACAACCTCATCGAAAAGAATAGAAACCATATTCAAAAAACGTTTCCTGTCACACTTTCTTACTGTCCGGATCTCGAAAAAACAAAGCAGTTTCTTGCTTTCAACCAAGACAAAGAAAATCACAAAGAGGGGTACTTTTTCTATCCAAGAGACAATAAAACCAATGCATTAATTGGCTATTTGTGCATCAAAAGCATTGACAATCGCATTTCAAAATGTGAACTGGGGTATTTTGTTGATGAAGATTATCAGGGAAAAGGAATCACTTCAAAAATGGTTTCCGAAACTTTAGATTTTTGCTTCAATACTTTAAACATGAATAAAGTATTCATCTGTACTTCAAAAATCAACAAAGCAAGTCAGCAGATTGCTTTAAAACATCATTTTAAACCAGAAGGAATATTAAGAGACGAATTCAAAAACAGCGACGGAACACTGGAAGATGTTGTTTACTTTGGATTACTCAAATCAGAATACAATATCCATGAAAGATAAATTTTACGCCTACATACAAAACTTACAAGATCAGATCTGTGCCGGATTAGAAAAGGTTGACGGAACTGCAAAATTCCGTGAAGACCTTTGGAAACGCCCGGAAGGCGGTGGAGGAAGAACCCGCGTGATCGAAAACGGAACTGTTTTTGAGAAAGGTGGTGTCAATATTTCGGCTGTTCACGGAAAACTGCCGGAAACCATGCAAAAAATGTTTAATGTAGGCGAAGCTGATTTTTTTGCCTGCGGATTAAGTCTGGTTCTTCATCCTAAAAATCCAATGGCTCCAACGGTTCATGCGAACTGGCGTTACTTTGAAATGTATGATACTTCGTCTTCTGACGATAATGGTCCAAGAAAAATAATCCAGCAATGGTTTGGCGGTGGACAGGATCTAACACCTTATTATCTGTTTGAAGAAGATGCAATTCACTTTCATCAGACTTGTAAAACCGCTTGCGACAAGCATAATCCGGAGTTTTATCCTAAGTATAAAAAACAATGTGATACCTATTTCTGGAATGCACACCGAAACGAAGCCCGAGGTATTGGCGGTTTGTTTTTTGATTATTGCAAAGCAACCGAAACCATGTCAATGGAAAACTGGTACAATTTTGTAACCGAAGTGGGTAACAGTTTTCTGGAAGCTTACGTTCCAATTGTAGAAAGAAGAAAAAATCTGGAATACACAGCCGAAAACAGAAACTGGCAGGAAATCCGTCGTGGCCGCTATGTTGAATTCAATTTGGTTCATGATAAAGGTACCTTGTTCGGTTTGAAAACCAACGGAAGAATTGAAAGCATTTTAATGAGTTTACCTCCGCACGTACAATGGGTTTACGATCATCACGCAGAAGCCGGAAGTATTGAGGAAAAATTGGTTCAGGTGTTAGAAAATCCAGTTAACTGGATTGAATTGCAATAGTTTCTTGTTGTTATTGAAAGAAATTCCTTAAAAAAAAATTAAAGTCACGTCAATAGATTTTTGTAGATTTACCCCTTAACCCCATAAAGGATGATATCTATAAAAATCTGTTACTATGGCAAGCACTTATTCTTAATTATACATTCATATTGTTTTCACCGTTAAAGGCCGACAAAATCTGATTTCCAAAAATTGGAAAGATGAACTCTATAAATATATAACCGGTACCATCAGCAATAAAGGTCAAAAACTGATTGCTATTAATGGAATGCCGGATCATATTCACATTCTGATTGGATTAAAACCGGACAAATCGATATCGGATTTAGTGAGAGACATTAAAGCAAATTCTTCAAAATTCATAAACGACAAGAAATGGATTAATGGAAAATTTGAATGGCAAACCGGGTTTGGGGCCTTTTCTTATAACCATTCCCATTTGACAAATGTTATAAGATACATTGAAAATCAGAAAGAACATCACAGAAAAAAGACATTTAAAGAAGAATATATCGGTTTCCTAAAATCGTTTAATGTTGATTTTAAAAATGAATACTTGTTTGATGATGTTAATGAATAATATATCATTATAAACATATCGCGATAAATATGCTGCGATAAACGTAACGCTATAAATATATTGCTATAAATATATCGCTCCTCCGGAGCTTAAAAAATTTAATATCTATATTTCTATAGATATGGTGCTCCTTTGGAGCTCCTTAAAAATATTACAATTCAATTCCTAAAATAATTGTTATCACTATTATTTGTAATTATAAGGCCTGATTATACAGTCTTTTTAAAATAGTTAAAAAAACACATATCAGAGTCCCAACGTAACGACATATTTATAGACATTCAAAACAATACGTAATCAAATCCCAACGGGGCGACATATTTATAGATATTTCAGAACAATACATAACCTAGTCCCAACGGGACGACATATTTATATATTTTTTTTGTAGATTTAGTTTTTAAACCCCGAAGGGGTAATATATTAAAAAAAGGTAATTTACCCTTTGATACATTCTGAACCAATATCAGATAATTACAATTTTTGCCCATGAAATTAAAGCTGGTTTATATCGTGTTTCTCGGAAGCTTTTTAGGGTGTCTTGCTCAAAATGATGCATCGCACAACCCCTATTTTAAATCCTATAACGATAAAATTACCGGCAGCGTTTATTATATAGACACTTCAAATAGTTTTCAGATTGCTTCAGGCCCACAGGATTCACAAACATTTCTTAATCTTACTCCAAATAGAAGAGAACAGATTGGTTTTAATCTGAATTATAAAATCATTGATGTTTCTGTTGGTTTCGCTCCAAAATTTCTGAGCCAAAATAAAGGCGATTCTCATTCCAAGCATTTTAATTTCAATACCCGTTTTTACTATAAAAAATGGATGCAGTCCTTTACTTTTATCAATCAGAAAGGGTTTTATATCAGCGATGATAATATAGTGGCACAATTGCCCGATATGCGCACCACAAAAATTGGCGGATCGACGGCTTATGTTTTCAATCCTAAGTTTTCTTTTAAATCATTGGTAAGCCAAAACGAATGGCAGACCAAAAGCTCCGGAAGTTTTATTCCGACTTTTTCTTTTTATTATACCAATCTCAATCTAAACAATACACCGGATTCTTCAAACGCCGATATCTATGTTTTTTCGATAGCACCCTCCTATTTTTATAATTTTGTAATTAGTCAACGCGTTTTAATTGGTGCCGGAATTGCTTTAGGGGTTGGAATTAATGATATTGACGGCGATTCATCTGCGCTGTATCAAGCCGATTTTAATTTAAAACTGGCCTACAATAATGACCGTTTCTTTGCTTTTGCAAGCATCAATACAGTAAGTTTTGCACAGGACGATAAAGTCAATCCGCGATTGAATGATAATGTTGCCACTTTAAAACTTTCTGCCGGTTACCGATTTGATCCACCCAAAAAAATAAAAGAAGTTTACGATAAAGTAAATCAGAAAATAGGTTTGTAATACTTAATCCAAAATCTTCATTCTAAAATCTAAAATAAAATAGTATGGCAAATGTGAATAAAGAACAATTGAACCGCATGCAGACCGGAAAAGGATTTATTGCTGCATTAGATCAAAGTGGCGGAAGTACACCAAAAGCATTAGCACAATACGGTGTACAGGAAAACAGTTATACAACCGAAGAAGAAATGTACACCCTCGTACATGAAATGCGAACCCGAATTATTAAAAGTCCCGCCTTTAGCAGCGAATACATTCTGGGAGCTATTTTATTTGAAAATACCATGGACCGCAAAATTGACGGGCAATGGACTGCTGATTATTTGTGGGAGCATAAAAATATCGTTCCCTTTTTAAAAGTAGACAAAGGTCTTGCTGAACTCAAAAACGGGGTACAGCTCATGAAACCCATTTCAAATCTGGACGAATTGTTAACTCGTGCTGTAAAACGCAATATTTTTGGAACCAAAATGCGATCTGTAATCAAAGAAGCCAATGCTACGGGAATTCGCGAAGCCGTTGAACAGCAATTTGCAGTAGGGCTTCAAATCTTTAACAAAGGGCTTGTCCCAATTATTGAACCTGAGGTCGATATTTATAGTGCCGACAAAGAAAAATCAGAAGAAATTCTAAAAGCAGAAATCATCAAGCAGCTTAATTTACTGGACAAAGATGTAAAAGTGATGTTGAAACTTTCGATTCCAACCGTAAATGATTTTTACAAAGAATTAATGTCTGATCCTCATTTGGTACGTGTGGTAGCATTATCGGGAGGCTATGCGCAGGAAGAGGCCAACCAAAAACTGGCCCTAAATCACGGATTGATTGCCAGCTTCTCGCGAGCACTTTCGGAAGGGCTAACGTTTGGTCAGTCTGATGATGAATTTAGTTCAAAACTTCGAAAATCCATTGAGGGAATTTATGAGGCATCAATCCTCTAAAATAAAAATAAAAAAATCCCCGAAAAAGATTAGATCTCTTATCGGGGATTATTGTTTTATAGTGAACTTTAGATTATTTACTCAATTCTTCTGCCAAATCCAACGTTTGCAAAATGATATTTTTATCTGATTTTGCAGCGTTTAATTTCAACTCAAATTTCAATTTGTTATCAATCAATTTTTTAGGAGACTGCATGACAATATCACTAAACTGCTCTGACAATCGTTTCAATTTTTCTGAATCTTTGCCTTTTACTTTCCCTGAATTCTCATAAGCAAATGATGCTCTTGCAAAATTTAACTTTCCGGAGATGTAATTTTTCTTTAATTCTTTTTTTGCTTCCTTAACAAAAAGTCCTTTTCCATCATTAAAATAATCTAAAGTATTGGCTATCAAAACTACATCTTTGTCTTTTTTGATAAAAACAGTCCCATAGTCTTCCGTTCCAAAAATTTGATAAAAATCTCCCTTTTGTTCCAGAAATTTTTTGCGAACGCCCAATTGGATTAGCTTATCACCAAAAGTAGGATGTGTCGAAGTAAATACCATAGAGAATAACGGAATGTTCTTTTTCACTTTTTCCTCTGTTATCTTTTCTTCGTAATTTTCATCATATCCATATACTTTCTTAGTTACCTCAACTTCATTTACATGGTACAGAAACATACTTAAATCCCCATCAAAAAGTGTCGCTGTAGCTTCTTCATCCACTATCGTCGAAATTAAATCTGTAATAACCGTCAAATCTTCTTTTACTAAATACTGACTTTGAAATAAATCTGCCACTAAGGTTGGAAATTTTTCAAGTGCCGCTTTCGTATTGATGTGATAAGACATATACCCTAATGGTTTTTCATCTGGAAAATAGTTGAAAATATTTTTGTTGATCTTTCTGTCCGCCATTTTCGCTACAATCTGCGCCATTGGCTCAGCATACTCAACAACTTCCTCAATACGGGCGTTATCATTCTCAAAATAAAAATCCAGGTTAATTCCTTTTACCATATTGGCAGCATTATTCTGCATGGGTAAAAACTTATTGTAACTGACGAACTTTGACAAAAGACTATAAGCCGAATTTAAACTGGTCATCGCCGAACTGTAATTCAGCCAGGACGAAATATCGGCTGCCGCATTTATTTTCTCTGAAACAGGTGCGGTGAATCCATTTTCAAACAATGATTTGATAAAAAGGCTCTGCTGTTCTGCTTGCAAAAGATTAAAATCAGCCGCTTCCTTCTCATATACAGCATTAGAAACGGCCATAGCTTCTGCTGTTTCTTCTGCAACAGCTGCTGCTTCCTGTGCAGGTTCTTCTGTTGTTTCTGTTGAAGTTTCCTGATAAGGTTCGTCTATCGCAATAGAATCCTGTGTTCTGTTCTCCCAATCGTACGGTTTTGGTTTGTAATTTTTAGTCAATTCAACCAACACCAGATAATTATCATTCCAAACAAATGAAGTCTTTTGATTTTTTGGTGTAAAAACAGCATATTTGCCATAATCCTGAATTACGGGAACCTCAACTGAATCTGTGTTTTTATTCTTTGTATGCTCTTCAATCAAGAACTGCTTCACCGCTTCCCTGTTTTTAATCGGAAGCGTTACCTGATAGTACGGAATACTGTCGGTGAAGTTGCCATGAACGGTTATCTTTTGATCCAATTTAAAAAGAGCTGCATATTTCTTAAGATCGAGACTCGCTTTCCCTTCTTTGTACTTATTAATTAGCGGATGATTTAATATTTGATCAACGCTTACTTTTTTCGAAAGCTGATCTCCGTTAAACTGTACAAAATAATCGTAGGATTTTGAATTGACCTGTCCAAAAGTCAAATGTGTGGCTAATATTAAAAATAAAATGTAAAATTGCTTCATAAATCAAGGGGTTAATTGAATTCTATTGTTCATTAAGGCCGATTTTTTAAGTACGCTGTACATACTCTGTTTTAAGAAAACGGTCTTTTTATTTGGTGAAATTCTGCTATTCGGATTTTCTACGGCCTTTACCTCTTTGTCAAAAGTATAAATCGCTGTAATACTGGCTGCTTCCAAATCTTCCTTTTTCTTCGGATCTTTTACTACTTTTTCAGGAACCGGGTAAGAAGCGATCCTTTCAAAACTCCTGGCATTACTGCTAAAATGAATTTGATTACTCTGATTGTTGATCGTATTGACAACAGCATTGAGCGCTTTCAAATTGGCATAATTGAGTTTGATAATAAAAACATACTGATCAAAATCTGTTTTAGTGGTTACATTCGTAATACCGTCAATTTTTAAGGCTTTGACTTTAAAATCTTCCAGCTTTTTAGTGATTTCCTGTTCGTTTGGAATTTTAACCCCGTCAACCTCTTCCATCCACATGGCCGATTTTGTTTTAAACCATGATTTCGAAAAGTCAACCATCAGCGTGTACTCTCCGCTTTGGTCGTCGTGGTGTTTGATCCTTTCTGTTATTTCAAAACAGCTGGTTAGCAGTAAACAACAGCATAATGCGAGAAATTTCTTCATCAGACAAATTTAGATGGAATATTTTTAAAAACCTTATTTATACTGAACTCTTAGAAGTTAATTTAAGTACTATTAAAATATCACAGAAAAAATTTACGTTGTATTTATACTTTTTGCAATTTTCCTAACACCGATTTAAAGCATTTGAATTGTCGACATATCTAAGCTTTTACATTTTGTATATTTTATCTCCTTTACTTGCATGAACGAAATACACATAGAGCAAGAAGTATCTTGTCCTTAATAAACCAGTATCGTATACCCTGAAAAATTAATTTGCTTTCCTCCAAAATCTTCCTCCACCTCACCTATTAAACCACATGGAATATTCCCCTGAGAATAAATCTCTAAAAGGTATTGGAAAAATATTGGGATCTTTTTGTTTATCGAAAAGTAATGATTTTCCATTGCTGCTCCAAGAATGTTCCATAATACATCATCAACGATAATCTTACCTAATTCATTCTTTTCTGCAAATTCTTTTGCAATATATTCTACATGTTTCAAATTGCTTTTCTTTATTTCCGCAATTTTATTCCAATCCTGATAATTATTCCGATTATTCTTGTCCAGAAAAACCGTTAACCTGTTTCTTGCTTCCATTGTTAAATCTTCCCAATTCTGAGAAGACATATTACTTTCCATTTCATCAAATGATTGTAAGAACTTGATTTCTATTGGAAAATCTGAAATATGGAATTCCTTTCCACAGTTAGAAAACCATTCAATATTATTTATTTTTTCTAAAAATATATTGCTCATATCTTTATACTAATTATTCACAAAAATAAGTTTTGCATCTAATTTTTCAAATCTACTTCAAAAAATAGGCAAACACTCAAAATTTTAGATAATATTAACGGATTCACAGGAGTGCTAAACACCTTATTCTGTTCCTTTTTCTTTAACTTTGTGGCACTTATTAAAAAGTAACACAATCTTCAAAAAAACAAAAAACAATACACTTTAGAAATAGGATTCTCCATCAGATTTCGAAGAAATCGGCTGCAATCTAAAATCTAAATCTAAAATCTAAATTTTTATGTTCCCATTACAAAGAAACCGCCGTTTAAGAACCAATGAGTCCATTCGTTCTTTAGTTCGTGAAACCAGTTTGAGTCCACAGGATTTTATGCTTCCTATGTTTGTTACTGAAGGAAAAGATGTAAAAGTGGCCATACCGTCTATGCCGGGAATTTACCGTCATTCTTTGGACAATACGATTAAAGAAGTAAAAGAAGCCTGGGATTTAGGCATTAAAGCGGTGAACATCTACGTAAAAATCAGTGATCACTTAAAAGACAACAAAGGTGTCGAAGCCTGGAATAAAGACGGTTTGATGCAGCAAACCATCCGCGCAATAAAAGATGCTGTTCCTGAAATGATTGTAATGCCTGATGTGGCTCTCGATCCTTATTCAATTTATGGTCATGACGGAATTATAGAAAACGGACAGCTTTTGAATGATCCTACGGTTGATGCTTTAACCCGAATGAGTTTAAGTCACGCCGAAGCCGGAGCTGATTTTGTCGCGCCAAGTGATATGATGGACGGAAGGGTTTTAGCGATTAGAAAAGCATTAGAAGAAAACGGACATCACAATGTGGGAATCATGAGTTACAGCGCCAAATATGCTTCTGCATTTTACGGACCATTTCGTGACGCTTTAGATTCTGCTCCTGTAGATTCTCAAAATATCCCAAAAGATAAGAAAACATATCAGATGGATTATGCCAACCGAATTGAAGGAATTCGTGAAGCTTTATTAGATGTTGAAGAGGGTGCAGATATCGTTATGGTAAAACCGGGAATCGCCTATTTAGATATTGTTCGTGAGATAAAAAACACCGTTCAGGTACCCGTTGCCGTATACCAAGTATCTGGTGAGTACGCTATGGTAAAGGCCGCAGCTGAAAAAGGATGGTTAGATCATGACAAAATTATGTTAGAGCAACTTTATTGCATTAAGCGTGCAGGTGCCAATATTATCACGACTTATTTTGCAAAAGAAGCAGCAGTACTACTAAACCAATAACATGAAAAAAATACTATTCTTATCAGCCGTTTTAGCGTTTGCATCCTGTAAAAAAGAAACTGCAGAAACACCAGTTGAAACTACAACAGAAGCCTATTCAGAAGGAGAAACAGCCAAAGCCAAAACTCCGGAAGAATTTGGAAAACAAATTTTTGAAGGACAGGGAAATTGTTTCTCCTGTCATCAGCCGGACAAAAAAGTAATTGGTCCAAGCATTCAGGAAATAGCCAAAATATATAAAGACAAAAATGGAGACATTATTACTTTTCTGAAAGGAAATGCTGATCCAATTGTTGATCCGAGTCAGTTTGCTGTTATGAAGACTAATTTTCCGGTAACACAGGCTATGTCGGATGAAGAGCTAAAAGCAATTGAAACCTATATTTACAGCCATTTAAAGTAAAAATATCGTTTCCTGCTGACATACTGTTGTCATTGCGTCATTTTACCTTTACGGCTTAACAAAAAACAGCTAAGATGGAACAAAAACTCAATGTTATTGGTATCTCAATAAGAACGACTAACGAAAATGGCCAATCGGGAACAGATATTCCGGCACTTTGGAATCGATTTATGTCAGAAGGAATTCTTCAAAAAATTCCCAATAAAACAAGTAATGCGATCTATTGTGTCTATACGGACTATGAAAAGGATTATACGCGTCCTTATACCACGATACTGGGCTGTGTAGTAGAAAATCTAAATGATATTCCGGAAGGAATGGTTGCCAAAACAATCTCCGGAGTTCATTACCAAAAATTTACAGCCAAAGGCAATCTGGCCGATGGCATTGTGATTAAGGAATGGATGAAAATTTGGAACTCAGATTTAGACAGACTTTATACCGAAGATTTTGAAATTTACGGAGAACAGGCTCAAAATCCTGAAGATGCGATAGTAGATATATTTATTGCGATCTCATAAAACATAAAAATGCAGAAAGGGCTATCTTAAAAAGATAGCCCTTTTTTATTTAACTCTTTTAATGTACCGAAACACTTATAAAATAGGGTACATTTCATACAACAGAGGATATTTCTTAAATCCAAAGTTCAGAAAGCTTATTAACATTAAAAAAAACTGTATCATGTTTAAGATTTGATGAGAATACAAATAATTTCTACTTTCTAATTATTTGTAGGTTTATTTTTACTATATTTAATTCTTCGCAAAAACAAACTTATCAAGCTATATACCCCGGTTTACTAACTATTAAAAGCCAATAATCATGAAAAAGCTATTTAAGTACGCCTTAGCGTTTGTTTTTCTTGCCTTGACAAGTTGCGAAAAAGATTCAAATGAACCACATCAAACCAAAACAGAATCATCGGTTCCTTTTGAAAAGAAACTCATTAATGCCAATGAACTTCCGGCAGACATTCAGCAAGACATCAACACTGATGAAACAAAAAACAGTTCAAAATCCGGTAATACTGAAACTCTAAACGAGCCAATATTTATGATGTATGATATTGTAAGTATGACTGACGATAAGAACATCACCAATTACAGTATTAGCTTCTTTTATCCAGACACTCCTGAAAATGTGTATTACAATCTGGTTATAAATGTACTGCCAACGGGAGAAAGTAAAAAATACGTTTTTAAATATATTTGTAATCCAGAGGATTATGAAAATTTTAAAGCACACCATTTTAATTTCAAATATTTTGATGGTACTACCGAGATAAGTCAGGTTAGTTACAATACTACTGGAAAATTTACCTCGAAGTCCAGTGCAGGAGACGATCCATGTGCTAAAATCTTTATTCCTTCATCATCAGATCCAAAGAGTAATCCAGCCGCAGGTGGAGGAAGCGGAGGTGGCGGAAATCTCCCATCAGGAGGATTCAACACAAGCGTTCCGGGATACAACTCCCCTCCAAGCAGTGGCGGTTATAAAGGTGGTGGCGATGGCAGTTCCGGTCACGATCATTCTAACTGTTATGGCAGTAACGGACAATATTGGTATTATGCCGGTGATGTTCGCCCACCGCATCCTCATACTTCAAAAAGTGCTGCACCTTGTCCCGAAGTAACTCCACCAACCGGATATGTACCGGTAAATACAATGCCATTGATTAAAATTTTAGGTGCTCAGCTAAACCTATCTATAGCTCAGATCGCTTTTTTAAGAAATCGTCCCGACACGATGAATATTATTGGCAGTTATTTAAATTCAAATAACTTCTCTGATGAAGCCAAAAGTTTTTGCAAAGAAATGATTGACATCGTTAAACAAGATGTCACAGTAGATAATAATGCACTCATTTTTACCTTAAGCGCCAAAGCCCAAAACAAGATTTATTATGATTTAGATAATGTTTTTTTGTTGTCCGTAGATGAATACATGGATGCAGATATATCCAATATTTATAATACAGATCCAGATTTGATAATTTATTTTGGGCAACACCATATTGAAAAAATGGTACGTTTAAAAAAAATTAATCCAGAATGGAGTTATCTAAAGTGTTATTGGGAAGCCAGTAAAGAAGTCGTTCATATTACACTGGATGTCTTTGGTACAGTGCCTGTAGTTGGAGAGTTGGCAGATGTAACAAATGGCGCTTTGTATCTTATTGAAGGCGATGGTGTTAATGCTACTTTAAGTATGGCTAGTGCAATTCCTTTAGCAGGATGGGCTGCTGTATCTACGAAGTATGCTATTAAATTTAAAGAAGTTAGCGTAATAGCTACAAAGGTAAAATTAGTTTGGAAAGTTACTGGAGATGTTATTACTTTTGGATCAAGAGGTCAACTACGAAAAGTTTTAGGATTAGCGGTTGGAGATTTACGACAAGCCCATCATATTATACCTTGGAATAAACAATCAAAAGAGGTTATACAAAAAGCATCTAAGTCCAAACATGCTTTTCATATGAACGAAGAATTAAATGGAATAGCATTAAGTACAACTGTTCATAATGGGAGTCATGCCCATTATGATAATTTAATTCAAGAACATCTTGATAGAATAAAGCCAAATGCAACACCTGATGAAGCATATGAAAAAGTAATGGAAATTTTAAATAAAGTAAGAACCGCCATTAGAAACAATCCTGGAGTACATCTTAATCAATTAAATTTTTAAATTATGAATTATTACTCTATTGAGCATTCAATGAATAAAAAAATATTAGGTCATTATCCTCAGATAAAAGAAATCATTCATCATTGTGCTGTTTGGGAAGATCCACGATTTATTGATAGATTCAGTTTTGAAAAGATTAATATCAATCCAATCATTTCTAATCCCGTTTTATATCAAAATTCTAACTTAACCGACTTAATAGATGTTAGAGGAGAGATTGGTTTTTTATCCAAAATCCTAATAAGTGGTAAACTAAAATCTATATTAGAAAAAAGAAGGACTACTGGTTTCGATTTTTTTAAAATACCAGTCTTCTATCGAGAAAAAATCATTGAAGATTATTATATTCTAAATGTGTATGAGGACAATAATAATTTTATTGATATCAATAAGTGTAGAGTTCAGTATCATAAAAAAGCAGATGATTATAAGTTTACTTACAATACAAATACTGAATATTTAACATTCGAAAATTTTGACAGTTTTAATTCTCTTCTAGATGTAGCTATTAAGAATAATGAGTCTTTTTTTATTGATAAAATCATTTTAAAAGATAGCATAAATGAAGATTTTTTTCTACTACGATATGTTGAAAGTGGAGTAAAATATGTTGTTTCTGAAAAGTTAAAGCAAGAAATAGAAGATGCAGGTTGTACCGGTATAGAATTTCAGCCTATAGAGTTATCAACAATTGAATGGCTGCATGGAGGAGAACGAGAAAAAATATACGGTAAAGCGTGACAACATAAATAATATCAAATAAGAGAGCAAACTAAGTAAAACTTTTTGGTGTTCCAAAGCTGTTTTTTGATAGTTATTGCGTTGGAGAAAACGCGGATTAATACGGATTTCTTTTCATCAGGCATTAATTAATCTTTACAAGATAAAAAGAGACTAAACAAAAACGGCGCTAAAATTAGCGCCGTTTTTTATGGGTTTTCTGTTACCAGATTTTAACTCTTTTATCAGGATCAATGAACATTTTGTCTCCTTTTTTGATGTCGAAAGCCTTATAAAAAGCATCAACATTTTGAATTGGCACTACAGCTCTGTACATTCCAGGTGAATGCGGGTCTGTTTTAACCTGGCTTTTTATAGCCTCATCTCTTGATTTCGTTCTCCATACGGTAGCCCATGAAATAAAGAAACGCTGCTCTGGTGTAAATCCGTCAATTAATCCAGGATTTCCGTTTGCTTTCAAATACAATTGTAATCCATCGTAAGCCGCATTTATTCCACCCAAGTCTCCGATATTCTCACCTAAAGTAAATTTACCATCTACGTGAATTCCAGGAAGAGGCTCTAAAGCACTGTACTGTGCTGCAAGAGCTGCTCCAAGAGCTGTAAATTGTTTTAAATCTTCCGGTGTCCACCAGTCTACAAGATTACCGTCAGCATTGTAACGTGCTCCTGAGTCATCAAATCCGTGAGAAATCTCGTGTCCGATTACCGCTCCAATTCCACCGTAGTTCACCGCTTCGTCTGCCTGATAATTGTAAAAAGGCGGTTGAAGGATCGCTGCCGGGAAAACAATCTCGTTATAAGACGGGTTGAAGTAAGCATTTACTGTTTGCGGAGACATTCCCCACTCTGTTTTATCAACCGGTTTTCCTAATTTAGCCAGGTTTTCAGCATAAGCCCATTTTGATATACTTCTCATATTATCAAAATAGGTTCCGCCTTCCCCTACATTTTTAAGTTCTAAAGCTGAATAGTCTTTCCATTTATCAGGATATCCGATTTTAACGGTTAGTTTTTTCAATTTCTCAATGGCTTTCACTTTGGTTTGTTGTGACATCCAAGGCAATGCATTGATTCTGTTTTCGTAAGCTAACATTACATTAGCAATCATTTTTTTTGCTTTGTCTTTTGCTTCAGCAGGGAATAATTTCTCTACATACAATTTACCTAAGGCTTCACCCGTTGCAGTATTAATTACCTGTAACGCCATTTCTTCACGAGGACGTTGTTTTAAAGCTCCTGTCAACGTTTTTCCGTAGAAATCAAAATTAGCATTTTCGATATCTGTACTCAAAGTCGAAGCGGTTCTGTTTAATAAAGACCATTTTAAGTACTCTTTCCATGCTTCTACTTTCTTTTCCGAAAATGTTTTTTCCAAAGCAATCATATAACGCGGCTGCGCTACATTTACACTATCCAATTTTGTCATTCCAATTCCGGCAAAATACTTTTCCCATTGAATAGAAGGCGTGTTCTTTTTTAAATCAGCAATTGCTGTTGGATTGTATTGTTTTCTACGGTCTCTGCGCTCTACACGGTCTAATCTTGGAGCAGACAATTCGATTTCTAAAGCCAGAATTTGTTTGGCACTTTCTTTTGCTTTTGCAGGAGATTCACCAATAAACTGTAACATTCTGGCAACGTGTACTTCATACTTTTCACGTTTTTCTTTTGAATCTTTATCATCAGCATTGTAATAATCTTTGTCAGATAATCCTAATCCGCCCGGCCCTAAGTTAACTGTGTTTTTGTTACTGTTTTTAGCATCTGGCCCAACGAAAACACCGAAGAAACCAATACCGCCTTGTGGCTGCATTTCGATAAAGAAATTTTGAAGATCTGTTACATTTTTAATGGCATCGATCTTTTTTAAGAAAGGCTGAAGCGGCGTAACTCCTCTTTTATTACGTCCAACAGTATCCATAATCGTATTGAATAAGGCAATCGCTTTACCCTGATCTGTATTGGATTTGTACTTAGGATCTTTTGATGCTTCTTTTAAAATAGCAAGTGCATCATTATCAGTTTTCTGACGTAGTTCATTGAAACTTCCCCATGAATTTCTATCACTTGGAATTTCAGTTTTGTCTAACCAGGTCCCGTTTACATATTTAAAGAAATCTTCTTTCGGACTTACTTTGGTATCCATATTAGACAGATTGATACCGGGCTCTTTTGGTTTTGCACTTTGTGCGTTTACTGCGGTAATGGTAACCATTGCAGAAACAACACAAAACATTGGTTTTCGTAGTTGTTTGATCATTTTTCTTTGTAGTTTTTAGTATATACGCAAACATATTCTAATTATTCCAAACATCGTGTTAAATTTTTCACATAAAATTGAATCATGGTGCACCTCCAAGCTATGGCCTGCTTCTATTTCTATTATTATTTGGATGGTTTAAAATGGCGCGCAGATTTTGCGAATTCTGTAGATTAAAAATGATGGTTAACATTTCTTTATTTCTATAGTACATCCTTAAAAAATAAAGATCTGTAAATCTCCTAAATCTGAGTGAAAGATATAAACTTTAAAATAGCACGCAAATCTCGCAGATTATGCAGATTAAGAATAATGTTTTACAGTTGCTCTATTATAATATTCCCCCTTTAAAAATTAAAAATCTGCCGAATCTGCGTGAGAAAAAAAACGAAGACCGTACAGAAATCAAAAACGGCGCTAAATTAGCGCCGTTTTCTATGATTTTATCTCTTACCAAATTTTTACTCTCTTATCAGGATCAATATACATTTTGTCTCCTTTTTTAATTCCGAAAGCATCGTAAAAAGCATCTACGTTCTGAACCGGAACAACAGCTCTGTACATTCCAGGTGAATGCGGATCTGTTTTCACTTGATTTTTAAGAGCTTCGTCTCTAGTTTTGGTTCTCCACACCGTTGCCCATGAAATAAAGAAACGCTGCTCCGGAGTAAATCCGTCAATCAATCCCGGATTACCATGTGCTTTCAGATACAACTGCAAACCATCGTAAGCGGCATTAATTCCTCCTAAATCACCAATATTTTCGCCCAACGTAAATTTACCGTCAACGTGAATACCCGGTAAAGGCTCTAAAGCACTGTATTGATCTGCCAAAGCGGTACCAAGTGCCGTAAATTGTTTTAAATCTTCCGGTGTCCACCAGTCTACTAAATTCCCTTCGGCATTGTAACGTGCTCCCGAATCATCAAAACCGTGAGAAATTTCATGACCAATAACCGCTCCGATACCACCGTAATTTACTGCTTCGTCCGCCTGATAATTGTAGAAAGGAGGCTGTAAAATGGCTGCCGGGAATACAATTTCGTTGTACGACGGATTGAAATAAGCATTTACAGTCTGTGGCGACATTCCCCACTCGGTTTTATCAACCGGTTTGTATAATTTGTCGATTCCTTTTTTGAAATTCCACTTAGACAGATTTACCATATTTTCGAAATAACTTCCTCCCTCTGCTACACCTTTAATTTGAAGGGCTGAATAGTCTTTCCATTTATCCGGATAACCCACTTTTACAGTAAGCTTGTCCAGTTTTTCAATCGCTTTTACCTTCGTAGCTGCAGACATCCAGGTCAAATTATTGATACGGGTTTTGTATGCCTGAATTACGTTATGAATCATGTCTACCGCTTTTGCTTTTGCTTCAGCAGGAAACACTTTCTCTACATATAACTTACCTAATGCTTCACCAACACTCGAGTTTACAACCTGTAATGCTTTTTCTTCACGCGGCAATTGTTTAATTGCTCCCCTTAAAGTCTTGCTGTAAAAATCAAAATTAGCCGTCTCCAAATCTGTTGACAACTCACTTGCATAAGAGTTAAGCAAATCCCATTTCAGGTATTCTTTCCACAATGCTACTTTATTCTCTGTAAAAACAGTTTGTAAAGCCTTCATGTATTTAGGCTCCGTCACGACTATACTCTGCAATTTTGCCAAACCAATGCCTGTAAGGTAAGCATCCCAATTAATAGCAGGCGTTAATTTTTGAAGTTCAGCAACGGTCATTGGATTGTATTGCAAACGACTGTCTCTACTTTCGACACGATTCAATCTCGGTTTCGACAATTGTGTTTCTAAGGCTAAAATTTCGGTTGCACTTTGCTTTGCTTTTTCCGGCGATTCGCCAATAAACTGCATCATTCTCGCCACATGAAGTGCATATTTCGCACGCTTTTCTTTAGAGTCCTTATCTTCAGAGATATAATAATCCTGATCCGGCAATCCTAATCTGTTTGGATAAAGCATTACGGAGTTTTTAGAGCTGTTTTTCTCATCGGCGCCAATATAAATTCCGAAAAACACGCTATTCCCTTCCTGTCCAATTTCAGTCAGGTATTTTTGTAGATCAGCGATGTTTTTAATCGCATCAATTTTTTTAAAGTAAGGCTGCAGCGGTTTTATCCCCGCTTTGTTTCTCCCCACTGTATCTAAAATCGTTGAAAACAAGTTTACAGCTTTGCCCTGATCGGTATCTGACTTGTACTTTGGATTTTTAGAAGCCTCTTTCAGAATAGACATTGCGTCTTTATCTGTTTTTTTGATCAATTCATTAAAACTTCCCCAAGTAGCACGATCACTTGGAATTTCAGTTTTACTAAGCCAGGTTCCGTTTACATATTGGAAAAAATCCTGACTGGCGCTGATTTTAGGGTTCATGTACGAAACATTAATACCAGGCTCTTTGGGAGCTGCATTCTGAGCATTGACTGCTGTAAATGAAACTGCTGAAAAAAGGGCGCAGAACAAAGGTCTGCTAAATTGTCTTTTCATTTATATTTAAGTTTTGGTGGTTGCACAAACGTATTCCTAATATTCGGAACGTAATGTTAAATTTTTTAAAATAATTACAAAAACTCCATTATTATAACATCAAAATAGATCTTCTCCAATATTTTCATGTTTTTATCATCGATTTTTAACTCTATATTAGAATACTTTTTCGAATATTTGTTACACCGAATTTAAATAAAAGTGAAAGCAAAAATTCAGAATGCCGTTTCAGGAAAAATTGAAGCTATCGGATTACCGATTTTAGCTTTATGCTGGGTAAGTTTTTTTTGGGGAACCACCTGGCTAGCCTCTAAAGAAGGGGTAAAACATATGCCTGCTTTACAGTTGGCCACCATTCGTCAGTTTTTGGGCGGAATTTTATATGTGGGATACTTTATTCTGAAAAAACAACCCTGGCCCAAAGGCAGACAATGGCGTACGATCATAATTCTGGCCTTTTTGAATTTTGTATGCAGTAACGGTTTAAGTACCTGGGGTGTAAAATACATGAGCAGCGGACTTGGAGCAATCATTAGTGCTTTATTTCCGATCTGGATTATTATCATCAACTTCTTTAACGGTCAGAAAATTGCCAAAATGGCTTTGATAGGGATTCTGATCAGTTTTGGAGGGGTCTGCATAATTTTTATTGACTATCTCTCAGATTTTCTCCGACCTGATTTTCAATTCGGAATTATACTGATGACGGCTTCTACCATAACCTGGGCTTTCGGAATATTGGAAACAAAGAAGAAAGCAGCGAGTTTTAATCCCTACTTCAGTTTAGGATTGCAAATGTTGATTTCCAGTGTTTTTCTTTTTGGAATTACAGAAGCTGCAGGAGTTAATATTCCGCTAAACGAAATTCCATTACCTTCTTTGTGGTCTATTGCTTATCTGGTTATTATTGGATCGGTTTTAACTTTCATTGCATTTATCTATTCGCTCCAGCATCTTCCAACGGAGATCAGCAGTATCTATGTCTACATCAATCCAATTGTTGCGATGATTTTAGGCTCGTTCATCTTCGGAGAAACGCTTACGCAGGCAATCGCGATTGGTACCATCGTAACCTTAATCGGGTTGTATTTGGTCAACAAGACTATTCGGAAAACCAAAAAATAAAGAATTTGTTTGTTGGGACCGATTTGCTTTTGCCCCTTCAGGGCGTTATAATCGATTAATTTAAAGGTCATAGCGCGTTGCGCTATGCTGGTGCTTTCAGCCCTTTTTTATCTGCTGATGACCAGATGGGGAGTATTCCATTGATTAGATCTGCTGTCCTAAAATGGTTTTACTTGTACCTTCAAAATTCGTAAAATTCATCAAATCCTTTTATTACTCCCTATAACCTGTTAAAAACTAAGCTCTCCTAGGATTTTGAGAAGTGCTTTTTGTATTTTTGCCCCCAAATTGCTTTTATGAAATCTTTTCTATACAAATACCGTAAATTCTTTATTGTTCTTATCATATTTTCAACCGTTACCATATCTTTATTTTACTCGGCTTTAAAACCGCAAAAAACTTTACCTATTTACAATCCTGCCGATGTGAATCCGGAACTGGTAGACAGTACTGTTCAGTATAAAAGCAAATACCATACGATTGCCGATTTTTCATTCGTAAATCAAAACGGAGATACCATTACCCAAAAGAATTACGAAGGAAAAATATATGTGGCCGACTTTTTCTTCACTACCTGCGGTTCAATCTGCCCAAAAATGACAACCAATCTGGAGGATGTTCAAAAAGCAGTTTTAAACAATCCGAAAGTGATGCTGCTTTCTCATACTGTTTTTCCTGAGGTCGACAGTATTCCGGTTCTTAAAGCATATGCTATAAAACATGGTGTGGTCGACAGCAAATGGAATCTGGTTACGGGCGATAAAAAAGAAATTTATACGATGGCCCGAAAATCCTATCTGGCCGTAAAACTTGGACGTCCTGATCAGCTTTACGATATGGTGCATACGGAGAATTTTGTTTTGGTGGATCAAAAAAGACGTGTTCGCGGTTTTTATGACGGAACCAATAAGGAAGAAATTAAACGTCTTTTAGAGGACATTAATTTTCTATGTCAGGAGTAATCCCCCAAAAGAGCGATCACGAAATTCATTAAAATTGGTATAAAATCCCTTATTTTTAGAAAGATTTAGCATTTCAGCAAGTGTTAAATACCCTGAAGTAAAGAATAATTGCCTATTTTTGCAATCTAAATTCAATCTAAATAAGCTTGCAAAATACTATCCACACTCTGAAAAAAGGCGAAAAAGCCATTATCAAAGATTTTGATATCGATCTTATTCCTCTAAAACTACTAGAAATGGGTTGTTTGCCGGGCAACTTAGTTGAATTACTGCAAATTGCGCCTTTTGGCGACCCTTTATATTTAGACATTAATGGCTCACATGTAGCCATTCGCGTTGAAACTGCTCGTGAAATTGAAGTTGAACTGATCAAAACCAATTTGTAATGAGTGTTCAAAATATCAACGTTGCCCTTATTGGGAACCCGAATACCGGAAAAACTTCTGTTTTCAATCAGCTTACCGGGTTAAATCAACAAGTTGGGAATTATCCCGGAATCACGGTTGAGAAAAAAATCGGTTTCTGTAAATTACCACACAATATCAAAGCCAACATTCTGGATTTACCCGGAACCTATAGTCTGAATGCCAGTTCTATGGACGAAAGTGTGGTTATTGAACTGTTGTTGAACAAAAACGACAAATTATATCCGGATGTAGCGGTAGTGGTTACAGATGTCGAAAATCTGAAACGTAATTTACTGATTTACACTCAAATTAAAGATCTCGAAATTCCAACGATTCTGGTTATCAATATGTCAGACCGTATGGAAAGTAAGGGTATTACTTTGGATATTCCTTATCTGGAGGAAAAACTAAAAACGAAAATTGCTTTGGTAAGTTCCCGAAAAGGTTTGGGAATTGAAGAGCTAAAAGAACTTATTGTTTCATATAAAAATATCCCGCACGAACCTTGCCTTAACGCATCGGTTATAGATCAGGAGTATTTTGAAAAATTACAGGACGCTTTCCCAAATCAATTGTTGTACAAACTTTGGCTGGTAATTACACAGGATGTGAATTTTTCAAATCTGGATCGAAATGAAATCAGAAGCACTTTTACCAAATCGCATTCGGAACTAAAACGTTTACAGCAAAAAGAAACGATAAAACGATATCAGTTTATAAACGATGTTTTAAAAGAAGGTTTAAAAGTAGATGCCTCGATGGCAAAGGATATCAGAGCGAAACTGGATCGTGTTTTAACACATAAAGTTTGGGGTTATGTCATCTTCCTTGCCATTTTATTTTTGATCTTCCAGTCTATTTTTAGCTGGTCAACAATTCCTATGGATTTCATAGACAGCTCTTTTGCTTCCTTAAGCAGCTGGGTTGCCACAGAACTGCCAAGCGGAATTCTCACCGATCTACTTTCCCAGGGAATTGTGCCGGGAATTGGTGGTGTGATCATTTTTATTCCGCAGATTGCCTTTCTGTTTCTGTTTATTTCGATTTTAGAAGAAAGCGGCTATATGAGCCGTGTGGTCTTTTTAATGGATAAAATCATGCGAAAGTTTGGTTTGTCCGGAAAGAGTGTGGTGCCATTAATTTCGGGAACTGCCTGTGCTATTCCGGCTATTATGGCGACCCGAAATATCGAAAACTGGAAAGAACGACTGATTACAATTCTGGTAACTCCGTTTACTACCTGTTCTGCAAGACTGCCCGTTTATGCGATCATTATATCATTAGTAATTCCGGACGAACGCGTTTTTGGAATCTTAAACATGCAGGGATTAGCCTTGATGTTATTGTATTTACTAGGTTTTGCAACCGCAATTCTTGCTTCTTACATCCTGGACAAAATATTGAAAATTAGCTCAAAGACTTATTTTGTGGTAGAAATGCCAAGTTATAAATTGCCATTATTCAAGAACGTTGCGATTAATGTTGTGGAGAAAACAAAAGCTTTCGTCGTGGGTGCCGGTAAAATCATCTTAGCCATATCGGTTATCTTGTGGTTTTTAGCGTCTTATGGTCCCGGAAAAGATTTTAATGAAGCCGAAACTATTGTAAAAGAAAGGTTTGCCGATACTACTTTAGATGAAACTCAGTTTGAAAATGAAGTTGCTTCTCAAAAACTGGAAAACTCTTATATCGGTTTAATGGGAAGAGCCATAGAACCTGTTATTTCGCCATTAGGCTACGATTGGAAAATTGGAATTGCGTTAATCAGTTCCTTTGCTGCACGTGAAGTGTTCGTAGGAACTCTTGCGACCATTTACAGTGTTGGAGATACGGATAACGAATCTACCATAAGAAGTAAAATGCAGGAAGAAATAAATCCGGAAACGGGTCATAAGATTTTTAATTTTGCTTCCGGGATATCCCTATTGCTTTTTTATGCTTTTGCAATGCAATGTGCCAGTACGCTAGCGATCACCAAGAAGGAAACCAATTCCTGGAAATGGCCTGCCATGCAGCTTGGCCTGATGAGTGGTCTTGCTTATTTTGTCGCACTTATAGCGTATCAACTTTTAAAATAAACGATCATGATACAAGAAATTATTGCCTTTATCATATTATTTATCTCTATTGGTTATTTAATCAAGAAATTCTTCTGGAAATCTAAAAAGAAGAAAGATTGTGGTGATCACAATTGTGGATGTTCTTAGTAAAGAGGTTCAGAGTTACAAAGGTCCATAGGGACAAAGACACAAAGCTTCACAAAGGATTTAAAAAACTTTGTGAAGCTTTGTGTTTATTCAGTGTCTCTCTGGGGCAAAACACTCCATTACTTTATTATCTATCAACTTAGTACCAATCAGAATGGATTGTTTTAATTTTTTAGTTTGTGGTTTTAATTATACTTTTAGCAGGTTTTAAAAAACCAAACAAGTTCAACCTCAAAAACAGCTGCTAAAAATGACTCCGAAAATTTATCTATTTTTTCTTCTATTCTTGTGTTTTGGATATCATGGACACAGCCAGAAAAATAATACTCCTGCAAGACTAAACGATAGTACCGTCGTTACTTCTGATGGAATTCCTTTGTTTCTAAAAGTTTCCGGTAAAGGCGATCTCTGCATTTTTTTGCATGGCGGCCCCGGCGCATGGAGCAAATCGTTTGAAGAAATGGGAGGAAATGTTCTTGAAGATAAACTGACCATCTGCTATTTTGACCAAAGGGGCTGTGGCCGTTCCGCATCTTCCCCGGATAACAATTACAGTCTTGATAGAATGCTGGAAGATATTGAAGACATTCGTAAAACCCTGAATGCCGAAAAAGTATTTATCATGGGGCATTCCTTCGGGGGAATCTTAGCCAGCAGTTATGCTCAAAAATATCCTGAACATGTTAAGGGATTAATTCTTTTGAATGCTACACTTGATATCAACGATTCGCTGCTGAATCAAATTAATTTTATGGGTAAAACACTTGGTGAAAATATAACGCTAAAAAATAATGAAACCGCTTTGGATACTTTTATAGCTTCTAAGAAACGCATTAAAAAAGCCGGCAAGGATTATATGATATTATCTGACAGCGAACAAAATGTAAAAAAACTGGATAGTATCGACAGCAGTTTTAAAAGAAATTACTCTTTTGGACAGCAGGCACTAAGCATGCCGGTTTACTTGAGTAATTTTACAAGACAAACCGCACTGATAAAGGTACCTACTCTTATAATCACGGGATCGCAGGATCATAGTATTGGCCCGGATCATTACCGCATGTTTCAATTTCCAAACCGGGAAGTAACGATTATAAAAGGAGGTCACATTTTATATTATGAGAAAAACAAAGAGTTTAAAAACGCTGTACAGGCATTTGTTCAGAAAACGGCATCAAAATAGTCGAGAACCTAAAAACTGAAACTTAGGTTAAAAAAAACTTATGGTTCCATAAGCCTTCGACTTCGCTCAGGGTGACACTATGGTTGTTGAGAGCAAAAAATGAATACTGGGACTAAAAAAACTTACTATTCTACAAGCCTTCGACTCCGCTCAGGGTGACACCACGATTGTTGAGAGCAAAAAATGAATACTGAGACTGAGACTAGAAAACTTACAATTCCATAAGCCTTCGACTCCGCTCAGGGTGACATCATGGTTATTGAGAATAAAAACTCAATACTAAGACTGAGACTAGAAAACTTACAATTCCATAAGCCTTCGACTCCGCTCAGGATGACATTCCACTAGCATTCTGCTGGTGTCAGGCTGAGCGGAGTCGAAGCCCCCTTCTCTATTAAAAACTGAATACTGAGACTTAATACTACTTAGCTCCCTCCCATTCTGAATAGAACTGCGCCAGGAAGGTTTCCATAAAGCGATGTCTTTCCGCGGCAATTTGCTTACCGGTTTCGGTATTCATCTTGTCCTTCAGAAGCAAAAGCTTTTCATAAAAATGATTGATCGTTGGTGCTGTGTTCTTTTTGTACTCCTCTTTTGTCATATTGGTTATGGGTGCAATTGCAGGATCATAAAGCGTTCTGTTTTTAAACCCGCCATAGTTAAATGCTCTTGCTACTCCAATCGCTCCAATTGCGTCTAAACGGTCCGCATCCTGAACGATATCTAATTCTACAGAAGAAAATCTCTTTTCAAAATTTCCGCCCTTATAAGAGATATTTTCGATGATGTTTACCACATGCTGAATTGTTTCCTCTGCAACTTCTTCTGATTCCAGAAATAAACGAGCAGTTTTTGGCCCAATAGTCTCATCGCCATTGTGGAATTTACTGTCGGCAATATCATGCAGCAAAGCTCCCAATTGCACTACGGTAAGATCACAGTCAGTTCCTTTGGCAATTAAAAGGGCATTTTTATAAACGCGTTCAATATGAAACCAATCGTGTCCGCCTTCGGCGTCGTTTAATTTCTCTTTTACAAAAGCAATCGTTTTATTTATCAGTTCGGAGTTATTCATAGCATTTATAGTTTGCGGTAAATGTCACACACCTCAAACTGGTGCAACAGATTTACTTTGGTGTTTTGTACTTTAAATAAAAATTGTTGATTGTCGAAGCTTTGAAACTTCAACAATCAACAATATGTTTTTAGATCTTCTGCTTAAAGTTTCATAAATCTAAACTCTAAAATCAGAAATCTGTAATTTACAATCTGGCAGGTTCAACCCATTTAAAGATATGTGATTCCGCAGGAATTACCAACCTTTCAGAAATTCTGGCCATACGAGCCGGTAATTTCATTAAGTAATCACGCGCTTTCTCTGCTTCATCCGTCAAATTTGAAATTTTATCAATTTCCCATTTGTTGATTAACTTCTGCATAATTTCAACATAATCGTTAGCGGTGTAAACCCCGATACGTTGTGCTGAATCTGAAAACTGCTCAAAAGCACTGCTTATTTTCTGACCTGATTCTCTTAAGAAATGCGCAGGCATAACGATTTTTTGTTTCATCATGTATTGAAACGCCAACATCATTTCGCTTGGATCAACGGCAAAAATACGGGTAACAAACTCGCTGTAAGCATGATGATGACGCATTTCATCGCCTGCAATCATTTTACACATTTTAGACAATTTGTTATCCCCAAATTTCTTAGCCATTTGCGCCACTCTGTTATGTGACACATAAGTCGCTAATTCCTGAAAGCTGGTATACACAAAGTTTTTGTACGGATCAGATCCGGTTCCAATATCAAAACCGTCGTTGATTAGATGCTGAGTAGTCATTTCGATTTCACGCATGTTTACACGACCGGACAAATACAAGTATTTATTCAAAAGGTCACCGTGGCGATTTTCTTCTCCGGTCCATTGTCTGATCCATTTTGACCAGCCATTACCACCGTTTTCTACCTGATTGACTCCTTCTACATCCATTAACCATGACTCATATGTTGGCAAAGCTTCTTCAGTGATGGTATCCCCCACTAAAGTTACCCAGAAATCATAAGGCAATTCTTTAGCAATTTCACGTAACTCTTTTACCTCCTCAAAGAAATTTTCTCCTTCAGAATTAGGCAAAAAGTCTGACGGCTGCCAAATTTTTTCCACTGGAATTAAATACTGTTCAACGAAGCTATCCACGTTCTTTTCCAAGAACTGCATTACTTCTAATCTAATGTTTTTTATAGACATTACTTATTTAAGATTGGGATTTAAGTTTTCGTTTGTACTAAAACAAAAATCTATTTATACTCATTTACTCCTTCTACAACTAATTTCTCCGTCATCTTCATTAAATCCTCAAAGTTATAGTCTTTTACTGCCATGGCTTTATGAACTGTAAAAGAAAGGCGATTTCCTAAACCTACCGGGAAGAAACCGAATCTTACCATCTTCCATGAATTGTTGATACTCACTGGAACCACATATGCCGATGGTGCATATTTACATAAGATTTTTAAACCACTTTGTGCAAATTCTTTAGGTTTTCCTGTTTTACTACGTGTTCCTTCAGGAAAAATAACTGCAGATCTTGTATTTTTTTCGATATATTCAGACAAGCCTTTGATAACTGGAATAGCTTGTTTTGGGTCTTTACGGTCAATAAGCACTGATCCTCCGTGGCGTAAATTATAAGACACACTTGGGATTCCACTTCCTAACTCTTTCTTACTTACAAATTTACAATGAAATCGTCTAAAGTACCAAATCATTGCCACGATATCGTACATACTTTGATGATTACAAACAAATATCAATGGAACTCCGGTTGGAATTGTTTCTCTGTTCTCAATTTTATAAGTTGTTCCCACCAGATTGGTACACCTTAACAGGAAGAAATTCAGATAATCTACGCTTTTTTTATGTGCCTGGTAACCAAAAACATTCAGGCAGAACCATTGTATCGGGTGAAATACCGCCAGACAAAAACCAAAACACAAGTAATAAATTACGGAAATGGGGTACGAAATTATCTTTTGCATGCTTAAAAAATTAATGCCCAAAAGTAATAAATAAATTTTTAGCGGTATAAAAATTGAAAACAATAACCGTTTTTCTGGTTTAATTGTACCTTTGCCCTAAAATTTGCAAATTTTTTCTGAATTAAATGAACTTCACTTACCCTAAAAATGAACGCTTAAAGAGCAAAACCACAATAAGCTTACTGTTTTCTGAAGGGAAATCGGTTTCAAAATATCCTTTGCGTTTGGTTTATGCTCCGGCGGAAGAAAATTCACCAGAAAAAATCAAAATTGGTGTTTCGGTTTCTAAAAAATACTTCAAAAAAGCCGTTGACCGAAATTACTTCAAACGTGTTTTAAGAGAAACGTACCGACTGAACAAACATTTACTTTTGGATAACATTCCACAGCCCTACTCCATGATGTTTTTCTATCAAACGAAAGACAGATTGTCTTATGAAGAAATCAACACCAAAACGGTTCAGCTGTTTGAGAAATTCCTTCAACAAGTAAATAAAATTAATGATTCTGAAAATAAAACAGAATTGTAATTCGTTTACAACAACTTTATTGATCAAATTATACGAAAAATTATAAAAAAATTGTAGTTTTAACTTTAATTTGAAAAATTATGCGGTATATTTTCTTTTTATTTTTCACTTTTTTTTGCCTTATAAGTTGCAGTAAATCAGAAGCTGACAATGAAAATTTATCGATTAGTGCTGTCAAACTTGCTCCAAAATACGAATCTGAAGCAAATGACAATTACGAAAAAGAAAAATCGCCTGCATCCGAAATTCCTCAAAAAATTATTAAACAGGCTTCACTTCGGTTTGAAACCAATGATTTAGAAGACACTTTCAAACAAATTCAAACTGCTATTGCGGCCAATAAAGCCTTCATTCAGAATGATTCAGAAGGAAAAGAGTATGACAACATTTACAGAACCTTAACGATTCGGGTTCCAAGTCAAAACTTCGATCCTTTTATAAGTGCTGTTTCTAAAGGGGTTTCTTATTTTGAACAAAAAGAAATTTCAGCAGAAAATGTTACCGAACAATACATTGACTTAACTTCAAGATTAAATACGAAACGCAAACTTGAAACCCGATACTTAGAAATTTTACAGAAAGCCACTAAGATTAGTGAAATTCTGGAAATCGAAAAACAGATTTCAGCTATCCGTGAAGAAATTGAAGCCAAAGAAGGCCAGTTAAAGTACCTCGAAAGCCGTGTTTCAGAAAGTACCGTAACGATCTCCTTTTACAAAACGATCGCTCAAAAACAAGGCGTTAAGATTTCGTATGGCTCAAAAATATGGACGGCTATTCAGTCCGGATTTTTCAGTCTGTCCGACTTTTTAATTTCGATCATTAGCGTATGGCCGTTTATAATCGTATTTTGCGTGCTTGTCTACTTTATTAGAAAAAGATTTAAAAGAAAAAAATTATAATCATGTATCCTTATTTCAAAAAGAAATTCGTCATACCTGCTGTTGCTGCAGGGTTTTTATTTATCGGAACCAGTTTCAAAGACGACTTTTTTGAAATTGCCAAACAAATCGAAATTTTCACTACGCTGTTTAAAGCGGTCAACACGAATTATGTTGACGAGACCAACCCGGGTGACCTGATGGACAAAGCCATTAAAAGCATGCTGAGTAGTCTGGATCCTTATACGGTTTATTTTAACGAACAGGATGTTGTGAATTTTAAAATCAACAATACCGGAGAATATACCGGAATTGGAGCTTTGATTTCAAGAAAAAAAGATCGTTTGATTGTTCGCGAACCTTATAAAAACTATCCTGCCGACAAAGCCGGACTGAAAGCGGGAGACGAAATCATTCAAATTGGAGATGTTTTGATCGCCGATTTTAAAGACGATGCTTCACAATTAATGAAGGGAACTAAAAACACGAAAATCAACATCAAATACCTCAGACAAGGACAAACTTTCACCACCCAACTGGTTTTGGATGAAGTAGATATTAAGTCGGTTCCGTTTTTTGGAAAGATCGATGCCAAAACCGGTTATATTGTTCTGGCACACTTTAGCAGAAAAGCATCCAACGAGGTGAAAGATGCTCTGGAGAAACTTAAAGCAGACGGCGCTACACAAATCGTTCTGGATTTAAGAGGGAATCCGGGTGGTTTACTTAATGAAGCTATTGACATCTGTAATTTATTTGTTCCGAAGAATGAGGTTATTGTAACGACAAAATCAAGAATCGAAAAACACAACAACATTTATAAAACGACTAAAGAACCTGTTGATACTGAGATTCCTTTGGCAATTTTAGTCAATGGCAGAAGTGCCTCGGCCTCAGAAATTGTTTCGGGAGCTTTACAGGATTTAGACCGTGCCGTGATTCTGGGAAGCCGCAGTTTCGGAAAAGGTTTGGTACAGCGCTCTGTTGACTTAACTTACGGAACTCAGTTGAAAGTGACAATCTCACGTTATTACACGCCTTCCGGACGTTGTATTCAGGCTTTGGATTATGCACATAAAGACAAAAATGGCGTGGCACAAAAAACGGATGCCAAAAACTTTAATGCTTTTAAAACCCGAAAAGGAAGAACGGTTTATGACGGTGGCGGTGTTTTACCGGATATCGAACTGGACGAAACCAAAATGAGTCCGATCACAACGGCCTTACTAAAAAATGACGGAATCTTTGATTATGCGACCACTTACTATTACAAAAATCCAAACTTAGGAGACAAAACACCAACCATTACTGATGCGGATTACGCCAGTTTTAAGCAGTTCCTGAAAACGAACAAAATTAGTTTTGATACAGAATCGGAAGTGGCGTTGAAAAATATGATGGCTGCAGCCAAAAATGAAAAAATAGACGAAACTATTACTGTAGAATACCAACAGTTACAGGCCGCTCTTGAAAAAAGTGAGAGTACATTATTGGATAAAAATCAAAAGGAAATCAGAAACCTGATACTGGAAGAATTGATTAAAAGATATCAGTATCAGGAAGGTTTGTATCAATTTTATCTTAAAAACAATTCAGAAATTAAAAAAGCAGTAAACGTATTAAATAACCAGACCGAGTATAAAACGATTTTAAAAATGTAAAAAAATGAAACTTTACAGAGCCTTATTTCTGTTTCTCATTTACAATTTATCGGCACAGCAAAAACCTATTGAAACCATTTATTTCGAATTTGACAAGTTCGACCTTACACCAAAACAAACCGAAGTTGTAAACCGTTTTATTAAAAGTATCGACACCTCTAAAGTTGAGTCGGTACAAATATATGGCTATTGTGATGATCGCGGAAACGACGAATACAACTTCCGTTTGTCTAACAATCGCGCAGCTACCATTCAGAACTTATTGGTTCGCGCAGGCTTCAACCAGGGTAAAATTGTTATTCTGGAAGGAAAAGGCCGTGTGGTTGTACGGCCTGATACTATCGAAAATTTACATGAAACCCGTACCCGAAACCGGCGGGTTGACTTAATTGCTGTAAAGAAAAACAGCTTTGGGAAGGGAATTTACAACTCATTCCCTAACAAACTTAAAATTGGCGACAAGATCTTCTTAGACAATATTTTATTTGATATTGGAAGTTCAAAACTTACGTCAAACTCTAAAAAGGAATTAGATAAAGTTGCGGCTATCTTAGAAAAACAAATTGGTTTAAAATTCGAAATCAGAGGTCATGTTTGTTGTACTCCTGATATCTACACCGACGGAATTGACAGAGCCACCAATGAAAGAAGGCTTTCCTGGAACCGGGCCAAAACCGTTTTTTACTACCTCAGCTCCAAAAAAATCTCCAAAAACCGAATGACTTATCAGGGCTGCGGTAATAAATACCCACTTGGAAAAGGAGATAATCTGGATCGTCGTGTTGAGTTTTTGATTACTAAGATTTAAGTAATATTAAAACGCTAAATTTTATTTCACGCAGATTAAGCAGATTTGTGCAGATTTTTTTCTCAAATAATGCCTTCGAATTAGTACTTAGCACCTTTGCAACTCAGAACCTCAGTACCTTTTTTCTAACAATACTAATTACGAGTCATTTCAATGTGCTCAATATCGTCTTCCAAGTACATTTCGCTAGTTTGCACGAATCCGTGGCTTTCGTAAAATTTTTTTAAATACAATTGAGCTCCAATCGTAATCGCCTCTTTATTAAAATTTGATTTTATGGCCGCAATGGCTTCACGCATCAGATCATGTCCCCATTTTCGGTCACGGTAATTGGCATCTACCACCACACGTCCGATCGAAGCATTATCAAAGCTAATCCCCGCGTCGAATAAACGTACATAGGCTACAATTTTCCCATCATACTCTCCAATCAGGTGTAATGCTTTCTTGTCTTTACCGTCAAGGTCTAAATAAACGCAGTTTTGCTCGACTACAAAGATCTCACTTCTTAATTTGAGCAAATCGTATAGCTCGTTTACATTTAACGCCTCAAAAGGCTTTATTTTCCATTTTAGCTCCATTTGCTCTTTGTTTATTGTTATGGTCTTATTGTTTATGGTTCTAACTTACGCTAAAAACAAAATTATACCAAATATTCTTAAATATAAATCCCGATTACAAACTGCAATCGGGATTTATACTTTTGTGATATAATGAGAATCTTATTTTTTCTTCATAATGATTTCCATGCTCTTGAATTCTTCACCATTTTTTACATCAAACATTTCCATCTTACGTGTTTTAGCATCTACAATGGTATAAATTTCTCTGTAGGGTGTCTTTTTACCGTTTACGGGATTAACCATGTCGCCTTTTAACTCCATACTTTTGGTGCTTTCATCGTACTTGCCTGTTGCCACCAGCATACCGGTTCCCATATTATCGATAAAAGTGGTGGTGTATTCTTTACTGGCATTGTTATAGGCTAAGGTACTTTTACCTTCAAAAGCTTGTCCCATCATGGTTCCCTGATAGTTCGATTCCTGATAACGTCCGCCAAGAATCATTTTAACGTTTGCTGTTGAAGTGGCTTTTTCAGGTTTCCCGTTTGGTTCTGACCAGAAGGTCATCTCACAATTCCAGGTTCCCACCTCATCTGCCATTAATTTATGAGGAGCTCCAGGAGTTGCATATTCCTGCCACGCTTTCATTTGTGCTGCCGAATCAACAGGCTGCTCCGCTACCGGTTCTTCTTTTTTAATGCTATCAGAAGAACCTGCTGTTTCTGTTGTTATCTTTACTTCTTTTTTGCAGGAAGCAAAACACATGACTAGTAATAATACTGCAATTAAATCTTTCATAATGATCTGTTTTAATGTTAGTTGTAAAACAAAATTAAGAAAAATTAATTTGTCAGATCATTACTCCAAACTTAACAGGATTACTCCAAAAAGCTGTGGATTGAAAAAATTTATTCTGTTTACAGATGCTGGCTTCTAGATGAGAACACCTTTCGGGATGGGGCTTTTGCCCTTTCAGGGCGTAAAAAACCTTCTTCATGCCTCATAGTGCGCTGCACCATGCTTCTGCTCTCTGGCTTTCAGCCCTTTACATTACCTTTTATCAATTTTAACTGATTTTATGATTGCTTCCAGATCCAGCATTAAATCACGTTCTTCATTGGAGGGCGAATAACAAAATCCTTCGATTACCAGAATTCGGTTGTACATTTCGTCGACAATAGCATAGTTGATAAAGGGTCCCGCCATAAAATCATTCTTAAGTTCCCAGGTGCCTTTGGTTTCATAAGCCTTCTTTCCATCTAATGAAATTGTCGAGAAATAAGGTGCGTAGGCCTCTCCCGTAATCATACGTGTTTTAGGTTCCTTGCCTTTGATGTAATAACCAACCGAATCGCGCATTCGGATAATGTTGTCTACTACATTTGAACTTTTCTCAAAACTGCGAATCGGGATTTGATAGATGAGCAGACTGGTGTTTCCGCTAATGATGTCTTTTTTAAGCCAAATAAAGTTCTTTTTATGCAGCATGTATTCATATCCAACTGGTATTTGAAGATCGATATGAAACTTGTTTTTTAAAATGGCCGGATTCAACAAGGATTTACTATTATCCTCCTGAATTTTTTTGATCTCGGTATCACGGATTACTTTGATAATTTGTGCGGAATTGAGTTCGATACTGCAGATGATATCATCGACAGACTTTCCGTAAATTCTAAAAGTATTATGAGGCAGAGAAGCACTGTGTGTGACTTCGAACTTATCGGCGGCAGCTTTTTTTACCACAATAATGCTACGGCTGTCGGTAACAAAACCTTCCAGCAAACGGGCCGGATACTGATTGATCGTAAATATCGGTTCTTCCTGTGTAAGTCCTAAAACCGGTGAAGCAAATTTATTTCGAATGCTGTCGCCTACTTCACCGTACCACAACTGATCATCTATAATGACAGAAATAGTATTGGTCTTTCCGGATACAGTTTCAGTCTGCTTATCATTTTTAAAGCATGAAATGAACAGCAGCGGAAGCAGTACTAATAAAAAATGGGTTTTATTCATTCTCTTAAGTTATGAAATAAAACCCAAATTTATATAAGATTTTGAATTATCCGTTTATTTTAAGTTTCATTCCGGGTTTAATGTCTCCGTCTTTAATATTATTCCATTTTTTAATATCGGAAATGGTAACTCCCGGATATTTTTTAGAAATACTATACAACGAATCTCCTTTTTTAACGTAATAGTCTTCACCCAAAGCTTTTGATGTTGCTTTTTTCTTAAACGAATCAATTGAATTGTTTGATGCAATAGCGGTTGTTACAGCATTCTCATCTACAATTTCAGGAACTGCTTTAGAAACTACTAATGTTTTTCCTAAACCAATATTATTTGAAGTAAGACCATTAAGTTCTTTTAACTCCGCAATAGTCGTACCGAATTTCTTTGCAATGTTACCTAAGTTGTCTCCGGCAGCTACTACATATTCCTGTGGTTGTGCATTATTTTTATCTTTATCATCAGCCGCGGCAATAGCTTCCTCTGATTTTTTATCAATCGCAAGTGTTGCTTTAGCTTCTTTAGGATTTTTTACGGCTGCTTCTATATCCGTTTTAATTTTTAAATTTCTTCCGAAGGCCACTGAGTTTGATTTCAGATTGTTCCACTTCTTCAGATCGACAATGCTTACGTTATACTTTTCGGCAATAGCTCCCAGATTATCACCCTTACGAACTTTGTAAAACTGAATTTCTTTAGAGGGTTCTTCTTTTTCTTTGGCTTTCGCAATGTATTTTGCTCTTGGGGCTGTCCTCATTGCCAATTGAACCGGAATGGTTTTATTCTGCGCCTGGTAAGCTACATAGGCATAAATCTTGTCTTCGTTTGAAACAAAGGTGGCGATTTTATCTTTCGGTAACCGCAGATAATGCTCCTCTCCCTGATAAAAAGGTACTACATTTAATTTATACGATGGATTTAAAAGCTGAATTTGAGATTGCGGCATGTCTAACAAATCAGCAATTTGTTTGAATGACATTTGGCTTTTGATCTGAACAGTATCTGTTTCAAAATTTTTAACAACGGCTCTTTGTGGATTAATTCCGTGTTCTTTGTGGTATTCAAAAAGGTACATCGTGGCTAAAAAAGCTGGCACATAACCCTGAGTTTCTTTTGGAAGATGGTTTCGAATGTCCCAATATTTTGTTTTTCCGCCGGAACGACGAATGGCTTTGGTCACATTTCCCGGTCCTGAATTATAAGAGGCCAGAACCAATTCCCAGTCACCAAAGATGCTGAACATTTTAGTCATATATTCTGATGCCGCAGCAGTTGCTCTAAGCGGATCACTGCGTTCATCGATATAAGAATCTATTTTAAGTGCGTATTGTTTTCCGGTTCCGTACATGAATTGCCAGAGTCCGGTGGCGCCCATTTTAGAAACTGCTTTAGGATTTAAAGCAGATTCTACAACGGCTAAATATTTAATTTCTAAAGGCACCTTTTGTTTGGCAAAAGCGTCTTCAAATATAGGAAAGTAATATTCTGATAAAGACATTAATCGTGAAAACGATTTTTTACGATTCTTAAGAAATGACTTTATGATGTTTTCTAATCCCTGATTGTATTCAATATTAAAAGGTGATTTCCCATTCATTGCCTGTAATCGCTGTTTTAGCAAATCTGTCGGCAGTTCTTCATCAACGGTTACATCTGTGTTAATGGTCTGAATGTCTTTTGTTAAATCGTCGTAGATATCGAGACTTACTAATTCGTTCATCCAAAGACTGTCAACACGTGTTGCCAGTTCATTTTTTTTGAAAGTACTTTTAACAGAATCTAAATACGATATTTTTACAACCGATTTAATTTCAGCATCGGTTTTCGCAACATTCTGTGCAACCACAGAAATCGAAAAAAAAGCGGAAACCACTATTGCTATTTTTTTTACAATCATATAACATTTTTTTAAAATTCTATAATTCAATAAATTACAGAAACCTTAGTTTTACAAACTTAAACAGTTTATTGAAGAAAACTATGTAAAAAAATGTTAATTGTGATTTTTTAATCCAAAATCGCGGCGATTCCAGGTAAAATTTTACCTTCTAACATTTCAAGCATAGCTCCACCTCCGGTAGAAACATAACTCATTTTATCTTCAAAACCGAACTGTTTTACTGCTGCAACAGAATCTCCGCCACCCACTAATGAGAAGGCGCCATTCTTTGTAGCTTCAGCAATATAATCACCTAAAGCGATTGTTCCTTTAGCAAATGACTCCATTTCGAAAACTCCTAATGGACCGTTCCATAAGATTGTTTTGGAATCCAGAATTACTTTTTTAAAGTTTTCTAATGATTTAGGACCTGCGTCAAGACCCTGCCATCCGTCAGGAATTGCGTTTACATCTACTTCCTGAGTATTTGCAGTATTAGAAAAACTATCTGCTGCAATTACATCAACGGGAATGTGAACCTGAACTCCTTTTTCTTTGGCTAGTCTCAAAATTTCAAGTGCTAAATCCTGTTTGTCATCTTCACAAATAGATTCTCCAATTTTACCACCCAATGCTTTAACGAATGTAAATGTCATTCCACCACCGATGATCATGTGATCTACTTTGTCTAAGATGTTTTCGATAACGGTAATTTTTGAAGATACTTTTGAACCTCCAAGAACGGCTGTTACCGGTTTTTCGCTATTTTTAAGTACTTTATTTAAACTTTCTATTTCTTTTGCCAATAAGGTTCCAAAGCATTTTTCAGTTGGAAAAAACTGGGCAATAATTGTGGTTGAAGCATGTGCTCTGTGTGCTGTTCCAAAAGCATCGTTTACATAGATATCTCCTAATGATGCTAATTCTTTTGCAAAAGCAACATCTCCTGCTTCTTCCTCAGCGTGAAAACGTAAATTTTCAAGTAATAAAACTTCTCCAGGCTGTAAATTTGCAGCGGCTGTTTTTGCAGCTTCTCCAACACAGTTTTCAGCAAACTTTACCTGAACTCCTAAAATTTCAAAAGCTGTTTTTAAAATGTGCTTTAACGAATATTTATCTTCTGCTCCTTTTGGTCTGCCTAAATGTGACATTAAAATTACACTTCCTCCTTGTGCTAAAATGGCATCGATAGTTGGTTTTGCCGCTTCGATACGTGTAGCATCCGTTACATTAAAGTTTTCATCCAATGGCACATTGAAGTCCACACGGATAATTGCTTTTTTATTTTTAAAGTCGAAATCGTTTAGAGTTTTCATTTGATAATTTTTTAATTTTTTCTGATAGAAAAACAAATATAGAACTTTTAGGGTTGCAACAAATTTGAAAAATATAAAAATAAACCCGCTGTAACAGCGAAAACGATATAATTTATGAAAAAAAACAAATTAACTTTAAAAACACTAAAAATGTTTACTTAGTCGTGAACCGGACTTTGTGTACAAGGACAGTTACTAATCGATTGTAAGAAATCGAAACCAATGGTTACCGAGTGTGTCCCTGTGTTGTAATTCCCTAAATTGTTAAACATTACCTGATACGAATATCCAAAGTAGAATTTAGATTTCATAAAACCTACCATTGGTCCAACAGATAATGGTTTTGGGAATTGATCGTTTAGGAAACGGTAAGAAACTCCAATCCAGTAATAATCCTCGTAACGGTTGTAACGTCTGTACTTGAAGTTAAAATCGGTTGTAGAACGTTTATCACTTGCAAAATACTGGTAGTAAATTGATGGCTCGTATTCGATACGGCTATTTTCTCCGTCTTTAAAAACAAATCCGGAATATACCTGATAATTGGAAAGTAAACTAGGCTCTACTCCTCTGTATTTGTTGGTGTTTTTCTTTAGTACGTTATTCGCATTAAAACTGATATAAAATGATTTGTTACGGTACAAAGCACTAATATCGAAGTTACTGTTTGCGGTATATCGGTTATCGGTTACACTTGGATCTAAAATAGGATGCTCGATGGTGTTATTGAATTCGTCAATATCAATACGGAAACTATTAAAGTTGTACGAAAGTCCAAAAGACAGATATTGTTTTGAATAATAATCCAGGATGATATGGTGCGCAAAAGAGATCTTGGCTCCTGTCTGACGCGTATATCCATTCTTATCATTGTACACATTGATACCCACTCCTGAACGATCCAAAATTCTAAAATCGGCATAAAGCGACTGGTTATCCGGTGCGTCTTTAATCCCTACCCATTGGGTAAGTCCATTGGCTCTAATTCTAAGGTTATCCCCGATACCGGCAAAGGCCGGAGAAATAACAAAAGGATTATCCGCTAAATACTGTGTAAAAACCGGTAGGTTTAACTCTTGGCTGTAACTAGTTGTTACAGCCATGAGTACTAAAGATAAAATAAACTTTTTCATTGTAATAATTTTTTTAGATAACATCATTAGGGGCTCTTATTTTGTTATCTGTATAAGGTGAAATGTCCTACAAACTCACGTGCATCTTTCTCGTCATTCAATTTAAGAACATACCAGTAATCTCCTGATGGTAATTCGGCACCATTGTATCTACCGTCCCATTTTTGTCCGTAACGGTATTTAGCAATTACACGACCATATCTGTCGAAGATTGAGAATTCAAGGTTATTGTAAATGTTTGTACAACCAGGACCCCAAGTATCATAAACGCCATCTCCGTTTGGAGTAAAGTAGTTGTCAAGACACACATCCACATAAACGGCATGAACTGTAATAGTTGCTGTACATCCGTTTTGGTCTCTTACCACTACTACATAATCTCCTGTTTTATAGATTTTGTATTTGTTAGAAGAAGTAAACGGTTCTCCGTTGAAGCTGTACTCGTAAGCAGGCGCTCCTCCGGCTGCTGTTACTGAAATGATGTTCATTTCAGGTTTTTCTGCAGACTCAGCGATTGTTAACTTCTCATAAGCTCTGATTTCAAAACTTGCAGTTTCCTTTTTACATCCATTCGTATGTCTCGCTACAATATAGTGTTTACCAGGAGCAACATTAGTAAAGATATTAGCTGCCTGCCAAGGTCCTACATCACTATCCAGTGAGTAATCTACTTCTGAAAGATCTGTATTGCTTTCATCTACTGAAACTGTTACCATGTTAGATTGTGTATTGTTCACACAATCGTAATTGACTTCCACAGTTGGATCAAGAACAACCGGTAAAGGCATGTTTTCTACAAATTCATTTTCACATCCCTGAGCATCCTTAACGTAAACTGTATGAACTCCTCCTGAAAGATTAGTAAAATCAAATACCGTTTGAGTTGCCGTACCCTGCGTGTAAGTTCCTTTTTTATTGTCAAGACTTACGCTATATGGTGCTGTACCTCCTTTAATTTCAATACTGAATGCTCCGTCTTTATCTCCTTTACAAACTTCCGGAATCATAGAATTTGGAAGTTCTGTTACGATTAGCGGTTTAGGCTGTGTGATTTCGATTTCATCGATAACATAACAACCGTTTTCATCCTGAGCTATAACAGTGTATTTACCAGGTGCCAGTTTATCAAAAGTGGTTTTAACATCAAACTGATCTAAATCCGGTGATATTGCATATTTAATAATTCCTGTACCACCTGATGCAGCAACTACAATCTGACCGTTGCTTTCTCCAAAACAAGAAACATTAGTTGGCGTAAACGTAGCCTGAATAGCTGTCGTTGGCTGTTTAATTTCGATAGCACCTGATGTCGCAGGACAATCTCCACTAGCTACTTTTACAACATAAGTACCAATTGGCAAGTCTTCAAATCTACCAGTAGGCTGTGCCGGTCTAACCACAGCACCTGCATTATTCTCTAAAGTATAAATATAGTTTCCTAAACCACCTTTTGCATTTGCTACAATAACTCCTGTAGCTTCTCCCATACATTTTACTACAGCATTGGTCACATCCAACTCTATTTCTAATGGTTCTAATGGATCGATTTTAACTTCATTCGAAATTTTCGCCACACAACCTTTAGTATCTCTCACATAATACTGGTATTTACCAACTGGTACCGGGAAGGTAACTGAAGTTGCAAATGAACCAATAGTGGTTGCAAAAGTTTTATCGGTACTATATGTATATGGTCCTGAACCTCCAGTTGCGCTCAATGTAAGCGTTGATTGTGTGTTACAGGTTTGAGTAGATGCCAACACTAAATTTGGTACTACTTCTGTTGGTTCTGTAATTACAACATTTGCTGATGTTGCAGAACATGTGAATCCATCCGTAACTGTGATACTATAAGTTCCTGCCGGTAAGCCTGTGAAAACAGGATTACTTTGCGGACCAGATGAAACAACCGGATTCTCTGACAACATATTCAAGGTGTACATATAGTTACTTCCCTGACCACCTGTTGGAGGGTTTACTGTAATTATTCCAGATCTGTCTCCAAAACATGGTAACACTGAAGCAGTTGCTGTTGCAGTAACCACAATTGGATCAGGAATCTTCAATGATTGTACTGCTGATGCCTTACATCCTTTACCATCTTTAACATTAACTGTGTAATTACCCGCAGATAATCCTGTAAAATTACCGTCAGTATTATTTGCAATAACTGCTCCGTTTAATACTAACTCATATTCGTAATTCGTATCCCATCCACCTGTTGCAGTAGCTGAAATTTCTCCATCATTATTACCTGCCACACAAGTGATTTCAGATTTTGTTGTTGTCACCACTAAATCAGCAGTAGGCTGCCCTATTGAGAAAATAGTTGAAACTGAACAATATGGTTTACCTACTAAAGTAGCGTTTACCGTATACTGACCTGCACGAAGACCTGTAACAGGGATCGGACCAGCACCCGCTGAACGAGTTAATGGAACATTTACTGGACCTGTAATCGTGTAATCAAATATACCTGCATCATCAGTTGGAACTTTTTGGTTATCAACAAAAGTGAGGTTCACACTTCCATCAGCAGTTCCAAAACAAACTTCAGCTACTACCGGAGTAGCTTTAATTTCAAATGTATTCGGGTTAATTACATAATGGGCTTTCTCAATTTTACATCCCGTTAACGAATTTTCAACTGTAATTAAATAGTTACCAATTGGTAATGCTGTAAACACTCCTGTTGTGCTAGTATCTGTAAAAGTACTTCCGCCTATTCCCTTAATACTGTAAACTATTTGAGTCGGTGTTGGTGTACCACCAGTTACAACAGCTTTAACAGTAATGTCCTCATTGTTTACACAAGTAATCTCTTTATCTACTGTTACTGTAACATCGTCCAGACTAATAAAAGGCTTAATATCGATTACCGCTGTCGATGATCCAACACAACCTTTATCGTCGAAAACATTTACAGTATAAATTCCTCCTGTAAGATCAAATACGGTATAAGTATTTGAAGTACTGTTTTGAACTTCCACTCCATTTTTCATGAATTGATATAAAGTATACTTACCAGATCCTCCAGTTACAGTGTTTACTGTAATTGTCGCATTTGTATTTGTATTTGTTCCTGCTGTACAACCAAACTGAGTAAATACAACATTAGAAACAACAATTGGAGCTGGTTCAAGAATTTCAACATCTTCTAAATCTTTACAGCCTCTTCCAGATGTAACGGTTACTGTATATTGACCTTTTGGCAATCCTGTGAACACGTTTGAAGTTTGATTAGGTCTAAGAACTGGTCCCGCTGTGATACTGTAATAGTAAATTGGGTTGTCATTACCACCTGTTTCATCAATAGTTGCAGTAATCGTTCCATTAGTAAATGTATTACAAGTAACATCTGTGTGTGCTAAAGTAAATCCTTTAATTGGAGTCGCAGCTTTAATTTCAAATTTAACGGTTCTGGTACAACCTGTAGTCACATCTGTTACTGTAATTGTATGGTTTCCAGGACCAATATTAGTAAATATTCCTGATGTCTGTCCAAAGTTTCCGTTTAGGCTATAGCTATAATTCGCAGGGGTTGCACCTCCTGAAGCTGTAGCTTTAATAGCTCCGTTATTTGTATTACAGTCTGGTAAAGCTGTGATCTCAACATCTAAAGTCAGAGCTGGTAAAATATTAACTACTGCTGTCGTTTTCACTTCGCAACCATTTCCATCTTTTACAGTTACATCATAAGTACCAGATGTATTTACTGTAAATGTTGGGCTGGATTGGAATCCACTACCAATACTATACTCGATTGGCGCTTTACCTGTAACTCCTGTAATCGTAAACGTATACGTTCCGTTTAATGGATCCGGACATTGGCTAAATGGTGCCACTGACGGAGTTGTTGGTAATAAATCTTCCACAATAGTTTGAGTTTTCATCAACGGACATCCGTTAAGATCTTGTACATAAACATCCCAATTTCTATTTGCACCATTGTTAGTATCAACGGTAATAACATTATTTGTTCCAAAAGCCGTAGGAGCTGGTGCTCCTGAAACAACAACAGCATAACGATATGCAGGAGTACCTCCGGTTACTGTAATGGTTATTTCGGCAGTTTTATTGTTACAATTTGTATTTGTAGCAGTAGATGTAAAATCTAAAATTGAAGGCTCTTTAATCTCAAAATCAACAATCTGATCCTGACATCCTGAAATTCTGTCTACTACTGTAAATGTATACTTACCTGCAGCTAAACCAGTGTAGCTTATAGCATCACCTGTTTTAGTTGCTGTTCCGGCAACCGGTGCCAATGAATAGATATAATCAGCAGGCGTAATATAATTGCTTACTACAAATGATGCTGTACCAGTGCTTCCTCCATTACATAATACATCCGTTACTAACTGAGTAGTAGCTTTAATTTTATCAGATTCTTTAATTACGATAGCTTTTGTTGTACTACAGCCATTAGCATCGGTCACTTTAATTTGATACGTATCCGGTAATAATCCAGGGAAAATACCAGTTGCATTATTCGTAACAGCCGTTGCCGGTGAAACTATTTCGTATTTGTAAGGACCTACACCACCTGTTACTGTGTTTACTGTAGCAGTAGAAACTCCTCCAGCCGTATTACAATAAATTGGTGTTGCCGTAATATCCATATCTGTTGGCGGAGTATAAGGACTTACAATTACATTTCCTGAAACTCTACATCCGTTAGCATCAATTACCACGTAGAATACTGTTTTAGGAGCCGTTATAGTGCTTACATTTAATGTTGAAGCATCTCCAAAAGTAACACCATTATCAAAACTATATTTATATCCTGGTGTACCATTAGTAGCGGTTAAAGTTACTACAGCATCCTGTGGTGCATTAGTTACGCTACATCCAAATGGAGTAACTGCAGCAACAACATTTAAAATAGTTGGCTCTGTAATAGAAACTGTTTTACTAACCACACATTTCTTAGCATCTCTTACATATACCGTATAACTACCTTGACCTAATGTACCGAAAATATTTGATGCCTGATAGGTTGTACCATCAATACTATATTCGTAAGGAGCAAGTCCGCTGCCGGCAGTAATTGTAATACTTCCGTTGCTGCCTCCATTACAACTTACGTTGAATTCCGAAGTAGCTATAGTAGGCATCACTATAGGATTTACGACTACAGGTTTTGAAACTGACTGACAGTTTTTACTATCTGTAACTCTAAAAGTATAAGTTCCTGCAATGTTAGTTGTGTATGGAGATGTAGTTGGTGTAAAACCACCTCCATTAAATGAAACCTCATAGTTAGTATACACAGTAGATCCTTGCGTAGCTGTTAATGTAACAGTCGCCATATTAGGAGCCGCACAAGTTAAATCCTGAAGTACAGCGTCTAATAATAATTTCTGATCCAATTGGTAAACGTATGGAGTAACCGCATCACAACCGTTAGCATCTCTCACATAGAAAGTGTATGAACCCGGTGCGTTAAGCACAAAGTCAGGACTAGTTTTAAATCCATTACCAATACTGTAAGTTAATGGACCAACTCCATGACCTACCAAAGTAACATTTACCGGAGAGCCATCGTAACAAACACCCGTAATTGGGTCAATTGTTGGCAGAGGATCTGTCGTAATAGTTAATGGTAACTGAGCAATACATCCGTTTGCATCTTTTACATAAGCAATCCAAACTTTAGATGGATCTAAAACTGCACTTGGACTAGCTTTGTAAGCTCCTGCTGTTGGTGCTGTTGGGCTCTCAGCGTAAGCGTAAGTATAACCAGGAGTTCCTCCTGAACCTACAACGCTTACTCTCGCACCAAAATTACAATTCGCATTAAAATTAGAGACTAATGTTAATATTAATGGTGTAGCCGGTTCACTAACATCCACATTTGCTGTTGCAACACAACCAGTAGCTACGTCAACAACATCTATTTTATAGTTCCCTACTGCTAAATTAGTAAGTGTAACTTTAGGATTCGTATGTGTTCCCGCAACCGCAACTCCGTTGATAGAGTACGTATAATTTGCTGCAAAATTACCTACGGTAAACTCAACAGAACCGTTAGGTGTTGCTGCTATTTCGTTACAACTTACATCTTTTATTAATTGACCAGAAACTGTAATATTGGTTACTGGTTTTATTGTCAATGATTTTTGGAATGAACATCCATTAGCATCTGTTACTTTGAAAACATAGGTGCCTGGTAATAAGCCATTGAAAACATTCACCGTTCCGTTATTAACCGCATTTGCAATTGGTGAAACGATTTCATACTTATTAATAGCATATCCACCTGATACTGTAACTGTAATACTTGTCGCAGGATCGTTACAAGTAATTGCTGCTCCGGTAAAAGTTAAATCAGTAATTTTTTTGTATGGATTAACCGTTACTGTATCATCAAATAAACATCCGTTAGCATCTTTTACATAATAGTGAATAGTCTGTACTGCACCATTATCCAATACTGTTAGCGTATTAGCGTCAAAATAGTTAGCAGAACCATCAAAATTATATTTATAAGGTCCGGTTCCTGTACCAGCTGTAACATTTACTGTTACCACAGCCGGCTGCGCAACATTACTTGCATTACAAGCGTAATCTGTAACAGCAGCAGTAGCGTCTAGTTTAAGCGGCTGACCTACCGTAAACGGTTTAGACGCCGAACATCCTCTGCCTGAAAACACTGTAATTGAATAAGTGCCCGCAGGAAGATTTGAGAATACATTATCTGTTTGTCCTAATCCTACAGGAACAGGTAAAATAGAATAGGTATAAACCGGGTTATCACTTCCCGCAGCTAAGTTTACGGTAATAGTTCCGTTGCTTCCTCCATTACAAGAAACATTTGTTACTACAGCATCAAAATCTACCGGTGTTGGTGCAGAAAGCTCAACTGGAGCTGTTGCTGTACATAAAGTATTTGTATCTGTAATCGTAATGGTGTAAGCTCCGGCAGGAACTCCTGAAATAACATTCCCGACAACAGTTCCAACAGGAGGTGCAATACTATAAGTAAATGGTCCTGCACCACCAATTGATGTTAATGTTATAACTCCATCGTTGTTGGCACAAGTTGGCAATGTTGTTATCACTGGTGTTACACCCAATGGTTTATCTATAGTAATTGATTTAGTATCAATACATCCATTTGCATCTTTAATTTTGATTGTATTTAATCCTGAATTAAGACCCGTTACATCATATGGTACCGCTGTTGTAATAGCAACAGGTGCATATACTCCGCCGTTTACACTAATTTCATAAGGAGAGATTCCTGCTGTAGTAAGAGAAACTCTAACCACATAGGCTCCTTCAGCTACACATTTATCAACAACTGATAATGCAATAACCGGACTAGGATCAAGGCCAATTGTTGTATTAACTCTGTCTATACATCCTTTTGCATCTTTTACAACAATATCCCAATTTGTTCTGGTAGTATAATCTAAAACTAAAACATTACTGCTTCCAAAAGTTGTTGGCATAAATCCAGGTGCTCCTGCTGCGTACTCATAAGGTCCTGTACCTCCAATAGTAGTTAGCGTAACTTGTGCACCAACATTACAAGTAGCATTTACATTTTTTGTAATTGTTGTTTTAAGCGGTTGAACCGGCTGTGACACTGTAAAACTAAATGTAGTCGAACAAAGTGTTCCTCCCGCCTCAGTAACTCTTAAAACATAATTTCCTGCTTTCAATGTTGAAATAGTTCCAGAAACCGGGCCGCCTAATGGACCAGTTAATGTGCTATTAATTGCCGGTGAAACCGGTAACAAGGTTAAAGCATTTAATACTTCATAATTTACTGTAGTAATTGATGGATCAAAATCACTAACCGTAAATGTCAATATTCCAGTTGAAGTTCCATTACAAGTAACATCTGTTACAGTTGTTCCTGTAATTTTTATACTTGATGGTGGATTAGGTGTTGTAAATTCTAAAATAGAAATACAATTATTAACATCTTTTACTTGCAAAAAGTATGTAGTTCCATGTTTTAAACCAACAAAAGTATAAGTAGGGCTCGTTTGTGCAGCGCTTTCTGTTAAAGGCTGTCCAAAAATAGAGTATTTGTAATCTGGTGTACCACCTGTAGTAGTTACTGTAACATTCACACCTGTAGCACAATTATTTGAATCTGCTACAGCACTCATCTTTAAGTAAGGAGGTGTTTCAATTCTTAATTTACCACTTCTGTATTCACAACCATTTGCATCAACAACAGTAATATAATAATCTCCAAAGGTTAAGTTTGGAAATTTATGAACTGCAGTTACAGGAGTACCGGTCTCCGTGTAAGTATCTATTTGTGTAAATGTATTATCGTATAAGGTGTATACATACGGAGCTGTTCCTCCTGATGTTACATTAACGTCAAAACTACCAGGCGTATTTAAATTACATAAAATAGCATTACGTACTATGTTAACAGCAATTGGAGCAGGATTAACCAAAGTAACTGTTGCAGGTACTGAAGTACATCCTTTAGCATCTTTTACTACATAAGTATACGTTCCGGAAGCTAATCCTCCAAAAATATTTGTCGCTACAAAAGTAGTACCGCCATCAATACTGTATGTAAATGGAGAAAGTCCCGCTGTAGCTGTCAATGTAATAGAACCATCTGTATAACCGTTACAAGTAGGATCAACTTTTACAGCAGTTCCCGTTACTGTTTGTGGCGATGATACGGTAACTTTATTCGTTATTTTTATACATCCGTTAGCATCAGTTACCTGGAAATAATAGTCTCCAGCAGTATTTGTTGTAAATGTATTTCCGATCAAACCAGGAGATGTTCCGAAAGTTACACCATCAGTAGAAACTAAATAAGTGTAAGGTGCTAAACCTCCTCCGGCATTAACTGTTATTGTTGCATTAACAGAAGCTGCACAAGTAATATCTTTCACTAAAACTGCACTGGCTGTTAAAACAGAATTTACTGTTACGGTTACCGTATCTGTACAGTTATTCGCATCTTTTACAGTAATCACATAAGTACCAGGTGACGTTACTGTAAAAGTATCTGCAGGAGATGGTGCAACACCACTACTAATAGAGTAGGTTAAAGGAGCAATACCTCCTGTTCCCACAGCTTTGATAATAAATGAAGTTCCCGTAGAGGTACATTGGTTAGTAACCGAAGCTGTAACATCCGGAACTGCATCTTTAATAATTGCTGCGTCTAATTTAAATACACAACCATTTGCATCTTTTACCCAAACGTCCCAATCTGGAGTAGCCGGATCAAGATTAGCTGTGTTACTTGATTTATAATCTGTCGATACAGGAGCCACATTATTATGTACAAATGCATAAGAATATGTTGGCGTTCCACCAGTAGCATTAACCGTTACCTGCGCATTTGGAACATTACAATTAGCATTTACAATTGTAAGCGTTCCTCCTAATTGATTTACTGGCTCTGTAATCGTTACTGATTTGTTTGCCTTACAATTTGTTGTATTATCTGTTACTTCAAGGTTGTAAGTACCCGCAACTAATCCGTTTAAGGTAATCACATCTCCTGTCGTTACAGTTGTATATGGTAATCCTGCAGGAGTAGATGTTACTGCTACTGCATAATTTCCTGTCGCACTAAATCCGGAAATACTGAATTTTGCAGAACCGGTATTTCCTCCTTTACATAAAACATCGCTTAATTTTGATTCAGCAACTGCGATAGGAGTTAATGGAAGTACTGTATAAGACTGAATAGCAAAACATCCGTTTACATCTGTTACTTTAAAAGTATAAGTGTCTGCCACTAATCCTGTAAATACTCCAGTTGTAGCACCTGTTACGTTTGAAGTTGCAGAAGCCGGTGCTGTAATAACATAAGCTAAAGCTCCTACTCCATTTGTTGTTGTAACAGTTACTGTACTGGTCGTACTTGCAGCTGGTGAGCATAGAATTGCACTACCTGATATTGAAACAATAACAGGAGGATCTAATTTCTTAATGGTAATTGTTTGAACCGCAGTGGTACATCCTTTAGCATCTTTAACAGAATAGCTAATAATTTGATCTGCACCGTTATCGTTTATTGTTAACGTACTCGCAGCAGTATATCCACTTCCGTTAAAACTATAGGTATAAGGAGCTGTACCGTCTGTTGCTGTAATAGTAACAGTCGCAGATTGTTTAGTATTAGTAACACTACACGTAAAGTTGGTAGCAGCAGCGCTTGCTTTTAATTCTGTAGGTTCCCCTATTGTAACATTAACGCTTCCTGTACATCCTTTACTGTCTTTTACATAGAAAGTGTAGTTACCTGCTGCCAGATTTTCAAATAATGAAGCCGCTGCAAAGGTAACATTGTCTTTACTATAGGTATATCCTCCTGAACCATTAGCACCTGTCAACTGAACCGTACCTGTTGCAGAACCATTACATGAAGCATCTACTTTTACAGCAGATACTGTTGGAGGCGCAATAGGAGCTACGGTAGCAGATGTTGTAGTAGTACATCCGTTTGCATCTGTAATTGCAAATGTATAAGTATCAGCGTTAGCCGGAGCAACAGAAATTGTAAACGATGTTCCGGTAACATTAATAACTCCTCCAGGAGTTCCTGTACCTTTCGCTACAGTATAGGTATATGGAGTTTTTCCTCCGCTAATGTCAACTTTAATTGTTGCATTTGGAGATGCACTACAATCTAATTCTTTAGTAACCTCTGCTAAGGCACCAACTTTAGGATAAACTACTACAGGAACTGCAGCAGCTGTTGTACAACCATTTTTATCTTTTACTGTTACGGTATAAGATCCTGCACTTACTGTAAAAGTATTGCTAGTCTGGAAATTAGTTCCATCAATACTATACGTTAAAGGCACTAATCCCGTAGCATTAGCTGTAATTGTAAAACTTGAAACAGATCCTGTCTGACATTGATTGTCAACCGCCACACTTGTAATAACCGGTTTAGCGTCAACATCAATTTTTACAAGAACGTTATCCAAACAGCCATTGGCATCTTTGATATAAACTACCCAGTTTACTACTGTACCGTTAACCGTATCAACTGTTAGAACATTATTTGAAGCATAAACCGTAGGAACCGGAGCACCTTGTCTTGCTACCGCATAAGTATAGTTTGGTGTCCCTCCTGTTCCGGTCGCAGTAATCTCAGCTGTAAATTTGTTACAATTTACTGTAGTAGCTACAGCAGTTACATCAACAACTGCGGCTGGCTGCGTTAAAGTTACTGTATAAGAAGACTGACATTTAGTTAATCTGTCTGTTGCAGTAATAGTATACGCTCCTACAGGCTGAGCAGTAGGAACTGCAACAGTAGTTGTAGCTGCACTTACACCAGTTGCTTGCTGAATGATTGTATTGGCAGCATTTTTAATAACATAATCATATCCGTTTGCCTTAACACCATTTACAGTAAATTCAATAGTTCCTGTAGAACCAAAACATTGAATACTTGTAAGTACTGAACCTCCTGTAATAATATCTGAAGTTGCTTTAATGGTATGTCCTTTTGTGAATGAACAATTAGTAGCGGTATCAGTTGCCTGGAAGATATAATCTCCCGGAGTCAGTGATGTAAAGTTTCCGGTTGTATTTGTCGCAGGGTTAAATCCGACAGGACCAGAAATAATCTGATAGATAACATTTGCTGTACTTCCAGTTTTAACCGCTGTCAAAGTTACACGTCCTCCAGCCGGAACTGTAGAACAATCATATCCACTATCAACAATAGTGATATCTGTAATTGGTTCTAAAGCACCAATTGTAATTGACAATGGCCCAAACTGACAGTTATTTGTATCTCTAACATATGCCGTAACTGTTCCGGCAGCTGTTGTTGAATAAGTATTCGTTGTTGTAAAGTTTGCAGTTCCGTTGAAACTGTAAGTATAAGGACCCGTTCCTCCAGAACCTGTAACTGTAACTACTGCAGGTACAGTACTTGGCGTACCACATTTAATAATAGTAGCTCCAATAGTTCCAGATACAGCAGTTGGCTGCGTTAAAGTAAGATTTCCAACAGCAGAAGTACATCCTTTACTGTCTCTTACCTGATAAGAATAGCTAATATTTGGATCTAAACTGGAATATAATGAAGTTGTAGACCACCCTAAATTATTAAAATTGTACTCATATCCGCCTGAACCTCCCGCTCCAACTAATTGTACACTACCATTTTTAAGACCATTACAAGTAATTTGTGTTGGATTAGCAGTAACTGTTGGATTTGTAATTGGACTAATTGTAGCATCTATATAAGCTTTACATCCTTTAGAATCTGTAATTTCAAAAGTATAAAGTCCGGCTGTTGGTGCAGGATAATTAAAAGTATTACCTGTAACATTTACACTGGCACCGTAAGCACCTGTATCTTTTTTAACTTTATAAGTATAGGCAGCAACACCATCTGTAATGTCAACTTTAATCATCGCATTTGGAGTTGTACAATCCAATGTTTTTGTAATAGAAGCTGCTGCTTTTAACTCAGGAGCAATTACAATTCCGTTTATAGTAACCGTACAATTATTACTGTCAGTAACCGTAATAGTATGTGTTCCAGCTCCAACATTTGTAAATGTATTGCTGGTTTGTGCGGGTGCACCATTTAAACTATACGTTAGAGCTCCTGTACCTGTAGCCGTAACAACAAGAGTTGCTCCTTTAGTTCCGGTAACACAATAATCACTAGTAGCTGCTAAAGATGCTGTTGGCATTGTTGGTGCCACAACATTAACCTGTGCAGATGCACTTGAAGAACATGTATAGGCATCACGAGTGACCACTGTATAGGTACCCGTAGGAACATTTGTAAATACACCAGAACTCTGGAATGCAGTGATTACTGTAATACCATCTGCTGCTCTCAATTCATATTGATAGGCCGGTGTTCCACCTCCGGCAACTGCTGTAATAGTGGCTCCTGTAGTACAAGTAGCTGTTTTTGTAACACTTGCTGTAATTGTTAATGCAGCAGGAGTACCTATTGGCTGATCGAATGGGAAACTACAAGTTCCTGCTTTATCATCATAACGAATTAAAATATTATAGGTTTTACTCGTCAGGTTTTTAACTGTAACTGGTGACGTTTTAGAATTTACCCATGTTGCACCATTATCTAAAGAGTAATCAAAACCATAAGTGGCATCAAAATTTTGTGCAGATAATGTAATTTCTCCATTATTAGCGCCATTACAGGTTACGTCTTTATGACCTACAATTGAAGCTTTAAATGCTTTATCTGTTCCAATCACAACTGGGAAATCTTTCTCAGCTCCACAAACTTCCGGAATCTGACGTACCCAAATATCATCAACAGCAAGATCATTACCATCAATCACCTGACTATAGGATAAAATAACAAAGTCAAGAGAAGTATTATTTCCCGGATTTAAAGTTAATACCTGACCACTTCCAAGATCAGTTGTATTATGCCATTTCTCATCTCTAGGAATCGTTTGTGTATCCTTAGATGCTCCCGGTATAGCAACTCCATTTTTCTGAAGTTGTATCGTTAATCTTGGAGAAGGTTTATTATTACTTGCACTTAATAAATTAAGCATGTAAAGAGATACCTGTATGTCCTGATTCGGAATAACATCATTGATCGTTTTCTTATACAAAACACCACCCGGTGGCACTACACCTCCAACATTAACAGCTAAGAATCTACCGTCTTTTATTAGTGGTGTATTGTTAATAACCGCTGTATTATCTTTAGGTAAATTCCATCCGAAATCATTAAGATGTCTCGGTAATAGAGCCTGAGTCACAACGTACTCTCCATCATTAAGTAAAACGGAACCATTACAATCTGCTACAGCATCTTGTTTTTCCCAGCAATAATTAGGGTGAATACCCGGAGTCGTTGTATCCGGTCCTCTGCCAAAATCCTCTGTTAATAAGTTACTGTAAGTAGGTACTGTAGTAACTTTATATTTAACTTTTATAGTATGTGTTCCTGAAGGAACATTTGTAAAGACATTATTTGTAATTGGCGTGTTAGGCGTTCCGTTAATATAATACTCGTAAGTATAATTGTTTGACGGATTTGTAACCGTAACCGTAGTTGATGCCATACCATTACAACCAAAAACTGGATCAGCCACCGTGATTGTTGGATCGGCAGGTTTAGGATCTAAAGTAACCTGATAAGGAATTTCGAATATACAGCCTAAAGCATCTTTAACCTGTAAAATAAAGTTACCCGGCATGACATCTTTTTCATTTGATGCCTGCCATGTAAGACCACCATCAAAACTAAATTGATAAGCAGGAGTTCCACCCTGAACGTTATTGATACGAAGTTTTCCTCCCTGGTTTGCACCGCTACCGTCAGGTAGTGTACATCCGGCCAAAGCAGCAACTCCGGCAGAAGCCGAAATAGCAGAAGTTGGTCCTGTAATCGTTATCTTTTGTACTGGATCTGTACAATATTTAATTGGTGTTCCTATACCATATCTTACCACTACATCATAAGTTCCCGGCTGTAAGTTAGAAAAAACAGGATTAGACTGAAAAGTTACACCTCCATTAATACTATACCCCATTGTGTATCCGTTTGCTCCAGCTGTAAGCTTTACTTCTATCTGAGAGGTCGCGTCATAACAATTACTATTAGTATGATCAATAGTATAAGCAGGTTTTGTATTATCAGGAACTGTAATTGTTCTTACTATGGTACAGTTGTTTTTATCTACAATTTTAATCGTATAAAGTCCCGGAGCTGTCACCACAAACTCATTACTAGTTTGAAAAACGGTATCGCTGTTTATGAAATAGTTGTAAGGTGAGTTACCTCCTTCTGTTGTGATTCTGATTTTTCCATCACTGCATGCAGTAAGAGGTTCTACTAAAGCAACTGTCGCTTTATACTCATTCCAAACCTTACCAACATATATATACTTAGTATCTTTACAACCGTCATCTGTTGTAACTTCCACGACATAATTCTGGTCTGTATTTAAATTATCAAAAGTATATTCAGAATCCGGCACTGGTCCAACATTCGATAATAAAGTTCCATTATTATAAAGTTTATAATAATATTGTGCATTAGCATCGTTTACTGCTACTTTAATTTTACCTTTTTCACCATAACATAATGGTTGTGTTACCTCTTGTACTACGTTAAAATTCCTTTGTCTGATTTGAATATTCGGAACTGTAAAAATACACGTGTTACCTGTTACACCTGCCAGTCTAATATATACTGTATAGAAGCCTGCCGTAGTAACATTAAATACATTACTAGCCTGATAAGTTGTACCATTAATACTGTACTCATATCCTGCAGGAACTCCTCCTACTGTAATCGTACCTGGTTTACCACAAATAATATCCGTATGTTTCTCTGTAGGACTTAATGAATTGGTGAAAACATTAAAATAAAAACGGTTAAAACAACCACCGGCATAGTTTAATGTTAATCGATATTGCCCGGCAATTTTAGCCAAGTAATTTGGTCCCGTTGCAACCTGAGTCCAAGTACAAGAAGTACCTTCATTGGCACAATTTGGACTGCTTGGTGCTGTACAGCTTGTTTCATCCAGTTTTTCCCAAACAAGAGTAGAACCATCTGAGATATGCGTTTCAATTAGTCTGGAATCATTTGCACCACATAAGAAAAGATTAGGTAACTCTTTTCCATTATTTGGACAAATTAAAACCTCACCTTTATACGGAGCTTTTGCATAAGGAATTACAGGGTTTGTATTTGTAGCACCAAATCTGGTTACTGTAATAGCCTGATAAATTGATCTACAAGGTGCCGCAGCCAAATTGTATACATAGTAAGTTCCCGGATCTTTAACAGTAAGTGTCTGACCAGTTCCGATTTGTTTTGTGCGGGCTTCGTCACTATACCAGGTATAACTTGTATATCCGTTTGCTGCAACTAAATCTACAGTGTCTTTACATAAAGTAACATTAGCTGTATACTTACAACCATCAACACCTACTAAAAAGTTAGTCGCTTTTGGAGTTAATATACATCCTGTATTGGTATTGACACTCGGATCATCTGAAATTTGAAAATCAGGATTTAAAGTTCCTTTGTAAGTGGCATATGCTGAGTTATCGATACTATTTGAACATGCTTCACTCAAGGAATTACAATCCGGAACAACTTTAACTTTAAAGCTGATCACTTTCTCTGTTAGAGTATTGGCTTTAACAACAGAATCGTCTACTTTAAAAACAATGCTTCTCGTTGCAGGATCATAACTTTGTACCGCTACACCAGCTGGAAGCGGGTTCAAATCTCCAGGATAATTAAATATAATATTGATTGGCAGTTGATCTCTAATGGTTAAAGATTTTGCATCATCATTACCTGTGTTTCTAAAACCAATTTCATAATTTAACTGTTGTCCCAGTACTACATTCTGACCTCCAATATCTGTTCCCGCTGAATTTTTAACAATTTTCGTCAGTACAATATGAGGCTCAATAATATCTACCGCAAATGCATTAAAATAATAAAAGTAAACGTCCTGAGTACTTCCTAATCTAATATTTGCCGAAGTCTCATTATTATCAATAACAATACCTCCCGGTCTCAAAAGAGTTCCGGGGTTATTAATATTCAAAATACCTGCATCATACCCCAAAGTGTTGGTACTGGCGGGGTTTCGATTTAAGAAATCATCTGTTTTATCCGTAGCCGGATCAACGTAAGTTACACTACTATTAAAGAAATTATTTGAACTTCTAATAGATGTATTTGAAGCGTTTGTGGCACTAATTGGAATTCCGTTTATTTGCAGATAATCCCCTGAAATTGGCTGATCACCCTCTAAAGCAGCGAAAGCAAATTTTACACGAACCGGACCAGTAGGAATGGTCTTGAACCCTGAAACAGGAATATCTAAAGTAGTTGCCCCCCCAATTCCGCTAAAACCATCAAATGATGTAATATATTTAGCTGGCAAAGTTGGATCTTCATAAACAATAAAAATAGACCAACCTGCTGATAAACCTGTACCTCCATTAGAACCTTCACTGGACTTAACATTTGCAACGGTATACAAACCCTGAGCATTAGCCTGCGCGGTCACTAAAGAAGTAATATCGGCATAACAGGCATATGCTTTGTTTTTGTCGCCACCAATTGGGGCTGCATTAGCATCATACACAATCTGCCCTGTAATATCATTATAACCACCTGATGGTAGTTTAAGCTTTACTTTTTCAATGCCTGTACGATCATCTTGCTGTAGGATCGCTCCCCAATACAGACCTGCATAAACAATTTTATAACAAGCCGGTTTTGGTACGGTTAAAGTCGCACTACTCGAACTGAAAGTACTGTTGTCATTATCGATATCAATATATTCCATACTGAAATCAGAATTGTATCCGGAACCATTATAGGCATCTTCCGGATTCCTGTTATTGGTATTTCTATTTAGAATATTATTACCAATAAGCAACATGTCTCCTTTTAGCCTCTTGTCAAATCTCGGAGTAAATGACTTAAGATTCTGAGAAATTACAAAGTAACTTTGAAAGAAAATCAAAGCTAATAAAATCAATCTTAGGTTAGTAGGTTTTTTCATAATCTTCATTTTGTTTTTGCTCTTCTTCTATTTTTTAAGGGGCGTTAAAAAATAAATCCAAGCATTCTGAAACATTTATAATAGATGTCCTTCTTAAAAAATCAAGAAGAACGGGGCTTTATTCTCAATAATTATATTAATTCTCCACTTTCACAATTGCCATTTTCCCGTTGTATGGCTTAGTCCCTTTTGCTTCCAGTGCTTTTGTAGCCTCTGACAGTCCATCGAATTTCTCATAATAGATGTAATACTTACTTGTCGTTACATTGTAAAAGAAATTAACATCCGAACGTCCTGCTGCAACTGCTTTAGCAAGGAACTGATCGCGTTTTTCAACGCTGCTGTGAACTGCAATAATTAAATAATATCCACCATCAGCATTCTTAATATTCTTGATAATCTGCATATTTGACTGGTCTTCACCAAAATCAAAATCACTTGCTGTTAGAGGCGTACTGCTTAACTTCGTTGTTTCTTTAATACGTTTAAGAGCGGCAACATCCTGTGCATATCGGCCCTGATCATTTTCATATGCTGCACGTTTGATTCTACGTTTTTTCTCAATTTCAGTCTCAGCCTTGATACGTTCTAAATTAGAAAGTAATGTTGCACTATCCTGTTCCATTTTCAATTGTGCTGCCTTTAACTCGTTTATCTTTTCGAGATAAGCTTTGTTCAAAGCATCGTTTTTATTTGGAACCTTTTTAAGCCTTTCATTGTAAAGATTAGTCAACTTCTCAATTTCATCTTTCTGTGCTTTATTTACTTCAGCAAGTTGAGATTTTAAAGCTTCCAGCTGACTGTTCTCGGCTGCTACGCTTTTGAAAGGTTTTGGTTCTTTATAAATTCCTTTTTCACTTAAATCATTCTCTTCTCTTAAGTCGTTCAAGTCTCTTTGTTTACTTGCCACTGTTGTATTAAACTGTGCCAATAAATCTTTCTGCATTTTACTTGCGCTCTCGATAGACTGAGATAAGTTATCTATTGCTTTCGCTGTATCATCTTTTGGAGCTGAAGCAGCTTTTGCAAGTGCATCGGCAGCTAATTTTGCCTGAAGAGCTTCCGCATCCGCTTTGGCTTTAGCATCGGCAGCTAATTTTGCCTGACGCGCTTCTTCTGCTAATTGTAACTGTCTTGTTTCTTCCTCGGCTTTTAATCTTTCTGTCGCTTCCGCATCTGCCTTCGCTTTTTGATCTGCCAATAACTTCGCTTGTGCGGCTTCCATATCGGCTTTAGCCTTAGCATCAGCAGCTAATTTTGCCTGAAGAGCTTCCGCATCTGCTTTTGCTTTGGCATCTGCTGCTAACTTCGCTTGAAGGGCTTCAGCATCAGCCTTCGCTTTGGCATCGGCTTTAGCTTTAGCGTCTGCTGCTAGCTTCGCTTGAAGAGCTTCCGCATCTGCTTTTGCCTTCGCATCGGCAGCTAATTTCGCCTGAAGAGCTTCCGCATCAGCTTTTGCTTTGGCATCTGCTGCTAATTTAGCCTGAAGAGCTTCTGCGTCGGCTTTAGCTTTGGCATCCGCAGCTATTTTAGCCTGAAGAGCTTCTGCGTCGGCTTTAGCTTTAGCATCGGCGGCTAACTTTGCCTGAAGAGCTTCTGCATCAGCTTTTGCTTTGGCATCTGCTGCTAATTTCGCTTGAAGGGCTTCTGCGTCGGCTTTAGCTTTGGCATCAGCTTTCGCTTTAGCATCGGCAGCTAACTTTGCCTGAAGAGCTTCTGCATCGGCTTTCGCTTTAGCATCAGCAGCTAATTTTGCCAAACGGGCTTCTTCCGCTTCCTGTAATTTTTTTGCTTCTGCATCAGCTTTCGCTTTAGCAGTTGCTTCTGCATCCGCTTTTACCTTTGCATCCGCAAGTAATTTAGCTTGTAAAGCTTCCATATCAGCTTTTGCTTTGGCATCAGCAGCTAATTTTGCCTGAAGGGCTTCCGCATCAGCTTTCGCTTTTGCATCCGCAGCCAACTTCGCTTGAAGGGCTTCAGCATCCGCTTTAGCTTTAGCTTCAGCAGCAATTCTGGCTTGTCTCGCTTCTTCATCAGCTTTAGCTTTAGCATCTGCAGCTAATTTCGCCTGAAGAGCTTCTGCATCGGCTTTGGCTTTAGCATCAGCAGCCAACTTCGCTTGAAGAGCTTCAGCATCCGCTTTTGCTTTTGCATCCGCAGCCAACTTCGCTTGAAGGGCTTCAGCATCTGCTTTTGCTTTTGCATCGGCAGCCAACTTCGCTTGAAGGGCTTCAGCATCTGCTTTTGCTTTTGCATCGGCAGCCAACTTCGCTTGAAGGGCTTCAGCATCCGCTTTAGCTTTTGCATCGGCAGCTAATTTTGCCTTAAGAGCCTCAGCATCTGCTTTAGCTTTGGCTTCAGCTGCAATTCTTGCTTGTCTTGCTTCTTCATCTGCTTTGGCTTTAGCCTCAACAGCTTGTTTTTCTTTTAAGGCAGCTTCTTCAGCAGCTTTAGCTTTCGCTTCAGCAGCTAATTTTGCTTTATTGGCAGCATCTATACTTGCCTTTGTTTTCGCAGCAGCAGCGGCAGCGGCTTTGGCTTCAGCAGCCAGTCTCGCCTGAAGCGCATCTGAATCGGCTTTAGCTTTTGCATCAGCAGCTAAAATGGATTGTAAGTCTGCAGCCTCCGCTTTCGCTTTAGCATCAGCTTTACGTTTTGCTTCTGCAGCATCTGCTTTGGCTTTAGCATCTGCCGCTAGTTTTATTTTCAGAGCTTCCGCATCCGCCTTCGCTTTATCAGCGGCCAATTTAGCTTTCGCAGCAGCTTCGGCATCCGCTTTCGCTTTAGCTTCGGCGGCCAATTGTGCCTGAGTTTTTTGTGATGTTGCTGCCGGTTTATTTTCTGCAGCAGTTTTTGCTTTAGCAGCTTCCGCATCAGCCTTGGCTTTAGCATCTGCAGCTAATTTTAATTTCATAGCTTCGGCATCAGCTTTAGCTTTATCAGCAGCTAATTGAGCTGGTGTTTTTTGTGGCGTTGCTGCAGGTTTATTAGCATTAGCAGCATTCGCTCTTGCAGCCGCAGCCGCATCTACTCTCGCTTTATTGTCCGCAGCTAATTTTATCCTACGAGCTTCAGCATCGGCTCTTGCCTTGTCTGCAGCCAGCTGTGCCTGTGTTTTTTGTTCTGCTGCAACAGCTCTGTTTACTGTGGCAGTTTGTGCTCTGGCGGCTGCAGCTGCATCAGCTTTTGCTTTATTGTCAGCAGCTATTTTTATCTTAAGAGCCTCGGCATCAGCTTTCGCTTTATTGTCCGCTTCTAATTTTGCTTTTGCTGCCGCGGCGGCATCAGCCTTCACTTTTTCGGCTGCAGCAAGTCTCACTTTAAGTGCTTCCGCATCTGCTTTAGCCTTAGCATCGGCAGCCAGTCTCGCTTTTTCTGCACCATCGGTTCTCTCAGCGGTTGTTCCTGATGATGGTTTGGCCAATACTGGTTTTGGTTTAGCCGGATCTAGTAAAGAACCTTCTTCATCGTCACCGTAGTAATAGTTCTTATTTTTAAACTTATAAGCGATTGTAAACTCATGAGAACCTCCCATATTGGTAAAATTTCCCATGCCTTTTTCATAGTTATATTCAAATGCGATACTTGGAGAAATATTAAATCCAAGACCGGCAGAAATTCCATATAAAGTATTGTATCCAGCTTGTGCCCAAACTCCTTTCGGAATTGCGATCATTGCAAGTCCAGAGATTACTGTTTTACCTTTTTTAACTTCTGTTTTTACAATTCCTGAAAATTTACTTCTGTCAAAAAAACCATAACTGTCAATATATCCTGTATACATGGCGTGCAACTGAATCGCTCTTTCAGGGTCTTCTTTCACAATTCCACCACCGAAATTGTAAAGAATTAGATTATTTACCGCTAATCCAAAGTCAAGGAACTCTGTTCCGTAATTTACTCCCGGATTAACCGTAAGCAAAGTATTTGACGGATAATCACCCATCAAAATATTTGGATCATTTGTGATGATTTTTCCTTTGTTTAAACCACTTTGGTAAACTCCAACATTTAAACCAAAAGTTAAATTACTGTCCTGCTCTAAAACGATGTTATGAGCAAAGTTTCCGATTCCTCCAAAGACAGTCATTAAACCATAATTTTGCTGAAACAGACCAAAAGCAAAAGCTTCATTCTCTCTGAAACGGCCCGAATAATTTGCTAAATAGGTGTTTGGTGCATTCTCAAACTGCACCCATTGTCTCTTATTATAAAAACTGGCATATGCATTTGTTTCACGAACAAAGCTAAAAGCCGGGTTAATTAAATATCGATTGAATTTTAAAGAATTTCTAATAGGTAACGAAAACGAAACAACTCCATCCTCATTTTTGTCCTGAGAATAGAGTGTATTTGAAAAACCGTAAAATAGCGTGATGAATAGTAAAATTTTCTTCATATTACCTTATTACAGTTATTGATCCTTTTTTTTCACCACTATCGGATTTAATGACATAGTAATATACCGGATTGACATTTTTAAAATCTTTTATAAACGAATTGACCTGAGGGTCATAATCACTGCCTGCTCCTTCATACACAATTTCCCCGTTGGTACTCAAAACTATGATTTTGGTCTGGGCCGTTTTATAAACATCAGGAATATTCCAATAAGGATTCTGGAGACTTACTACGTTTGGGATAACAGTAGTTGGTCCCATTTGTCCTGTCACTTTAAAACTAAACTCCTGAGAAGAAACACAGCCTGATGCCTGAGAAACTTTAACTTTGTAATTACCTGGAACAGATACAACATAAGAACTTGATGTTGCACCCGCAATTGCGTTTCCATTTAAAAACCATTCAAAAGTAGGACTCGAAGCATCTGTTGTAACCGAAACATTCAGAGTTTCCCCCTCGTTTAATGAAGTGGTTTCCGGTGCGTCTATACTCGCATTAAAGCTATTACTTTTTAGATCGATAGTTCCTGTAGCACTACATCCTCCAAAATCAACCTGTACAGTATAAACTCCTGATACATTTGCATTAATACTACGAGTAGTAGCCCCGGAAATTATTGCTCCGTCTTTTTTCCATACATAAGTATTTCCGGATGTAGCCGTTAAAACAGTTCCTGATCCGGATGCACAAAATGGGTTTCCTAAACTAGAGCTAATAGTAACAGCTGATCCTCCCGATCCTGACGTGGTTACATCAACACGGTTAGAACTAAAGTTTACATCAGAACAAAAACCATAGTCAATTTCAGCGTAGTATTTTCCTGCTGCATTTACAATCAAATCTTTAGAGCTTTGTCCGTTAATTACCACACCATCTTTGTACCATTTGTATTTTAGATTTGGGTAATTAGCAGGTGAAGAAGCCTGATCAGAAGGGGTAGGATTATAAACGGAAAGAGTAAGATTTCCACCAGCACAAAAAGAGGCTGTTGGTTGTTTTTCGTTAATATAAAACGAACTTACATAAGTACTGTAATAAACAGCAAAAGTCGGATTTCCGACAGCATTCTTAAATCTTGGGCTATATACTACAGGTGTAGTATTTAAACTTTTAACGCGTAAGCTGTATACATCCGATCCTTTTAGATTAGTTGGAATCGCAAATTTAATGGTCTGCTGTTTTAAAGCAGCATCATCTGTAATCGAAAGTGTAGTAGTAGGTGTTGGATTTGTAAAATTTCCTGCCTCATCTGAAAGTTCAACGGCAAAAGTTGTTCCAGCCGGAAAATCCACATAGCTGAACGTTGCAAAATATTCATTAAACACAACACCATTGACGATAAGACCAGCGCAGATTCTCTCAAAGGGAAGCTGCTGTGGTCCTATCACCGGTGTTTGGGCATATGAATTTAATCTAGTTAAAACAACTAAAGAAAACAAAAGCACTAATTTGGTAAAATTTGGGGTAATTTTTTGAATCATATAGTGCGTGTTCTTGCTAAATCTATGTCTTCAAAAAAGAGGATATCAATAAATGTTTCAGAAAAATCGTACTTATAGTTCTCGATAATATCTTTTGCAAGAACTGAAAAAGAACCGGTTAAAAGTGAATTTTCTTTGCACTCTGAATTCTGATCTTTCCCTTCAGCTGCCATAGAAAGGCTATCCTTGGGGATGGATAGCCCTGCTAATAACTGATTAGAATTATCTAATTCGCCGATACATACCTGATCAGCATTTTTTATTTTTTGGTTCTCACAGCCTCTTATTTCGCTTAATGCTTCAGTAGAAGTAGGTCGTTCTACTGTGGTATTTTGAGCATATAAACTAAGCGAAATAGGGAAAACCAAAAATATTATATATGTAAAATATTTTTTTCTAGATGGTGCCATTATGTCTTGATCTTTATTTGTCCGGTATTAAGACGAATACATAAATTGTGTCTGGGGACTTTATTAATAAAATTTACGCTGAAATAAAAATCGAAATCTATTATCTGTTGCTGCTAGACGCTGTAATTTTTCCTAATTGTAATCTGAAATCCGGCTTCTTAGGATTGAAGATATCAATGAAAGTCTCTCTGTTGTTACTTTGAGAATACACATTGAAAAATACGCTATTTCCGTACCAGCTTTCTAAATCTTCATTGTTTGAGTTGTACTCTGTAAAGATATTTCCGTTACATAGGTTGAAGTACATTTCTTCAAATTTGATTTTCTTAAGATTAGCATCATTAATTTCTGTTTTACTGTCTAATAAAACAGCTGGATTAAATCCGGAAATTACACTACGCTTCATTTCAAGAGAGGCATTTTCAGCCACAAAAACAGCTTCTTTTACTAAACCTGACTGAATATCAGCTTTGATGTTTTCGCTGTCATTTAGCATAGTAATATTAGTTGCAACAACTAAAGTTTGTTTTTTAGTAAAATCTGTTTCACTTTTCTTTTCGAAAGATTTTACCTCCATACAACGAGAACCGTCTTTGTTACTTGATAAATAAGAAGATCTTACTGCTAATGAATTGTACAAACGACATTGTACACCCTGAGTAAATTTGTAATCGTCGTTGATTGATTTATAAGATACAAATTTAGTAGCGTTTACATCACCTCCAAAAAAGGCAAATGAGTCACCACCAGAGTAGCTTACCATAACGTTGTCAAGTACTGTTTTAGATCCAACACCGGCAAAAGTTATACCGTTGAAAGTGTCTACACCTTTTACTTTTTTACCTGCAAATTCAACTCTTACGAATCTTAAAATTCCTGAATTAGCCGCAGCATTATCACCACCGTAAGTCGTTAAACTAGGATCAAGATCTAAGTTGTAAGAACCAACATTTCCAAATTTATTAATTGGTGCATCACCAAGAATTACGATTCCACCCCAGTCTCCAGCTTTTTTCTGGCTGCGGTTTGAAGTAAATACAATCGGATCTGTTTCTAAACCATCGGCCATAATTTGGGCACCTTTTGTAATAACAAGAGTTCCTTTTGTTTCAAAATCACCAATAATTAAAGTTCCCGGTTCAATAGTTAAAACTGCATTGTTTGTAACATAAACATTTCCTTGCAGTACATAAATATTCTTTTTCAGCAATTTAGTATTAACAGAAATATTTCCTGCTAAAATTTGGTTTGCTTCTCCATACTCTACTTTGTTAGGCTTAAATTCGGTCCAGTTGTTCAACCAATTGTTGTAGCCCATAATTCCTTTCTCTTGTTGAGCACTCATACTCGTAACTGTCAAAAGAACGCAGATCATTTGAGTAATTTTTTTCATGATATGGGGGTATTAAGTTAATAATAAATTTGGGTATGCGTAAATGAAAAAACTCATCTCGAATTTTCTGATGATGTACAGAACTTTTCGAGAGAGTTGTTTTTTATTCCTTTTTTAAAAACATCTACATAAATTTAATCATCTGCGTAAACATTTCCAAAAAAACTTTAAAAAATTATATAATATTACATTTCGTTCAATTCGTTGAACTCGTGTAAAGATTTCAATGTGCTTTCGTAGAATAAAATTGCAGCGATTAAGTTTCCTTTATCAGAATACGGCATCATCTTTCTTTGAAATTCTACTGTTGTATCTAAAAATGTTGTTGTACCAACGGCCTGACCATCTAACACTTTTTTGTGTTCGTTATCGTCCGGAATACCTAAGTCGGCCATAGTAACTCCTGGTTTTGTTACCAAAGCAATGTAAGGAAGAGTTTTTACTAAAACTTTAATACGCTCGATGTACAATTCTAAAAGTTCTCCTTTCTGCATACCACTCAATTCTTTTTGATCATGGTATTTGCGAATAATCGCAGTTGTACTGATTATACTTCTTGGAGCATTTTTCGCCTGAGCCGAAATGGCACCAGTCGTCATAAAAAAAAGTGCACTTAATAAAATAATTTTCCCTTTCATAGATTCTTAGTTTATAATTGGTTGTTCATAAAAACAAAAATATAGAAATTAACTTAAACTGCAACTTTATTGATTTCTTTTTTCAAAAAAAAAGCTTAAAAAAAGCTTAAAAACCAGCGTTATGTCGAGAAAATGTGCGTTTTAACGAGGTTTTAGTTAAAATTGACTCAATCTCAAAGGGTAAGATATTAGCTATAAAAACAAAAGCGACGTGCTATATTATTAATCAAAAAAAGCTTCCGTTAATCGTTTGTAGCAAAAAACTATTAACAAAAAAGTCTTAATATCTCCACATCTTGCCATGTTTATTAACAAAAGTTGGTTAACAAACGGCAAAAAAATAGTCCGAAATCTTCATGATTATTAGAAATCTCTCTGAATAGATAAACTTTTGAGCTAAAATTTTTGACTACATCATTTTCTTCTATCTTTGCTTCATGCAATTTTCTCAAATTTTAGGTCAGGATTACATCAAAAGTCACTTGATAAAAAGTGCAGCTTCCGGACGAATTCCGCATGCACAACTTTTCATTGGGCCGGAAGGAAGTGGCACATTATCAACAGCAATTGCCTACGCACAATATATTTTGTGCAACAATACAGGAGACGAAAACTCAAACGGAAATGATTCCTGCAATTTGAAATTTCAAAACCTCTCTCATCCCGACCTGCATTTTATTTATCCCACAGTAACCACAGAGGATGTCAAAACAAAACCCAAAAGTTTAGATTTTATTCAGGACTGGCGTACTTTTATTCAGGAAATGCCTTATGGAGGTTTGTTTGACTGGTACAAAGTACTTGGTGTTCAAAACAAACAAGGAGAAATTCGTGTTGAAGATGCACAGGAAGTACTGAAATCATTTTCGTTAAAATCCTACGAAGGCGGATACAAAATTATGATTATCTGGATGGCCGATAAAATGAATATCGCTGCTTCCAATAAACTTTTGAAATTACTCGAAGAACCTTCGGACAAGACTATTTTCATTCTCATTTCTGAAAATGAAGAAGATATCATTCAAACCATCCGCTCCCGTTGCCAGGTCATTCATTTTAACGGGCTTCCCGAAAAAGTGATTGCAGAAGCTTTAGTTTCTAAAGAAAATATCGACGAAAAATTAGCTTTTAAAATTGCCCATCAGGCACAAGGAAATTTTAGCAAAGCTTTACATCTCATAAAAGAAGATGATACGGAGTTACCTTTCGAACAATGGTTTGTCAATTGGGTTCGTGCCGCGTTTAGAGCAAAAGGAAATGCCGCAGCCATTCAGGATTTAATCTCCTGGAGTGAAGAAATTGCCGGTTTGGGGCGTGAAAGTCAGAAAAAATTCATCCAGTTTTGCATGGAAATGTTTCGACAAGCTTTGCTGCTTAACTACCAGGCTCCTACTCTTGTGTACATTGAACCAAAAGTAGATAAATTCAAACTCGAAAATTTTGCGCCTTTTGTTAACGGAAACAATATTCACGAAATTTTCAAAGAACTTTCAGATGCGATGTATCATATCGAAAGGAACGGAAATGCAAAAATAATTCTAACCGACTTATCTATAAAACTGACTCGTTTAATCCACAAAAAATAGTTATCAAATGAATAATGTTGCCTCCATTTTACTATTAGCATTTTTAGCTTTAACCTTCTTACAGTCCGGATACGAAAAAATATTTTACTGGAAAGACAATGTCGAGTGGCTTAAAGGACATTTTGCCCAAACAAGACTTAAAAATCAAGTACCACTTGCCCTGCTTCATCTCTTAGTTATGGAATTGATCTCCGGAATTTTATGTGTTGTTGGAGCGATACAATTGCTCACCGACAGTGGTCGCGAATTTGGTTTATACGGCGCTATATTTTCCTGTATCACATTGTTAATGATGCTTTTCGGACAGCGGTTAGCCAAAGATTATGACGGTGCAAGAACCATCGTTATCTATTTTATTCCGGCAGTAATGGCGGTTTACTGGTTGAACTAATTTGACATAATAACGTATTAAAGTCAATAAAAAATTAAAATAAAATCGTCACAGATTCAACATTCTAAAAACAAAATTGAATTGAAATCAAGAAATAAAGTTGTGGCAAAAAATAAAATTTACAGTAAAAAAATGAATGCAAAACACCCATCAGAGTCCCTTACTATCTTAACCGATTTAGTTTTACCAAGTGAAACAAATCCTTTAAACAACCTATTTGGTGGCGAATTATTAGCCCGAATGGATCGTGCCGCAAGTATTGCAGCCCGCAGACATTCCCGCCGAATTGTAGTTACAGCCTCTGTAAATCACGTGGCTTTTAACAGAGCCATTTCGTTGGGAAGTGTTGTGACCGTTGAAGCAAAAGTTTCAAGATCTTTCAAAAGTTCAATGGAAGTTTTCATTGATGTTTGGGTAGAAGACCGCGAATCTGGTAACAGAACCAAAGCCAACGAAGCCATTTACACTTTTGTAGCAGTAGACGATACCGGAAGACCTGTAGAAGTACCTGCTATATTGCCTGAAACTGAACTTGAAATACAGCGTTTTGATGCCGCTTTGCGTCGTAAACAGCTTAGTTTAGTACTGGCCGGGAAACTAAATCCTTCAGATGCCACAGAATTAAAGGCTTTATTCTTGTAGTACAAATTGTGACAATTTGGAACAATCAAACTTCGAAAAAAGAACTATTTTTACAAAATATAAGCCTGACTAATAAAGATCAAGAAGTTAGTATCTTCTTTGAATTTATTTGAAAGAAAAAAATAACAATTTAGACATTTAAGAAAAGATGAGTTCAGACAAAGAAGCCAAATTAAAAGCGTTACAATTAACGCTTGATAAACTTGACAAAACCTACGGAAAAGGAACCGTAATGAAAATGGGCGACAGAGCCATTGTGGAGGTAGAAACGATTTCTTCTGGCTCACTTGGGGTTGATTTAGCCCTTGGAGTAAATGGATATCCAAAAGGAAGAATTATTGAAATATACGGTCCGGAATCATCTGGTAAGACCACTCTAACATTGCATGCAATAGCTGAAGCTCAAAAAGCAGGCGGAATAGCTGCCTTTATAGATGCTGAACATGCTTTCGACAGAAATTATGCTGAAAAATTAGGTGTAGATATCGAAAATTTAATCATCTCACAACCTGATAACGGGGAACAAGCTCTGGAAATTGCCGAAAATTTAATTCGCTCAGGAGCAATTGATATTGTGGTAATTGACTCTGTTGCTGCCTTGACTCCAAAAAGTGAAATCGAAGGTGAGATGGGAGATTCCAAAATGGGTCTTCATGCACGTTTGATGTCACAAGCATTGAGAAAGCTTACCGGAACCATCAGTAAAACAAACTGTACCGTTTTCTTCATCAACCAATTGAGAGAAAAAATTGGTGTTATGTTTGGTAATCCTGAGACTACAACGGGAGGTAATGCTTTAAAATTCTACGCTTCAGTACGTTTAGATATTCGTCGTTCTTCGCAAATTAAAGACGGTGAAAATGTAATCGGAAACAGAACCAAAGTTAAAATTGTAAAAAACAAAGTTGCTCCACCTTTCAAAACTGCCGAATTTGATATCATGTACGGAGAAGGAGTTTCTAAAACAGGTGAAATACTTGATCTTGCGGTTGAATTTGAAATCGTTAAAAAAGCAGGATCATGGTTTAGCTACGGAGACACCAAATTAGGACAAGGCCGCGATGCTGTAAAAGCTTTAATCAAAGATAATCCTGAATTAGCGGACGAACTTGAACTTAAAATTAAAGCTCATATCAAAGAATTAGCAGACGCTTAAAATCTTAAAAAGTATTTACAATCAATACTTTACATACAACCCGATCATTCTTAAAAGATGATCGGGTTTTTTATTTAAAAAAAAATGCATTTACTGACGCAACCATTACGGAACCTCGCCATCTAATTAAGAGACAAAAGATTTGACTGATGCTTAGCCAAAAGTATCTGATCAAAGGTTTTTCTTTAAATTTGGTTGGTTTGTTCAATAAAAATCCGTTAGTTTTTTGGTTCTAACGGGTTTTTATTATTTTTTTCACCTTTTCACGCAACCTTTTTCGTTTTTTACTCTCTATACTAGTATGTCGTTAACTTGAGTTTTAATAAACTCTTTAGTATCAACCCAAAGTATTTTAACCATGAAAGAGAAAATAGAAGTGTTGTACAACAAAAACCGTAAAAAAACCAAATTGAAATTGAGAAAAGTATTGCGTTTTATTTCTGAAAAAATAATTCACAGATAATCAGTATTGAATATAAAATGGAGTAATTTTAATTCAAAAGAAAACCCGGCAATTTTAAAAATTTTGCCGGGTTTTATCCTTAAAATGAGTTATTACTCTTTGTTTTTAAACTTCAGTAAATCTTTATAAATCATCTGTCTTACCTGATCCCGAAGTTCTTTTCTATGGTCAGCAGTTAATCCATCAGTAGAAACAAAAGGAAGTACCTTTGCACGCATTTTTCCGGGACTTCCACTGAAAAAAGTATAGGAGAAACGTTCCTTGTTGTCCGCAAAAACAATGGGAACTATTGGAATCTGGTGCTCTATTGCCAAACGGAAAGCACCGTCCTTGAACTCATCCAGTAAAATAGATTCATCGTCCGGAACTCCGCCTTCAGGAAAAATACAAATACTAAGTCCTTGATTAAGTCTTTTTTGTGCTCTTTTAAAAACCTCATTTTTACTCTTCGAAGAACTGCGATCAACCAAAATACAGGTTCTCTTATAGAAAAACCCAAACAAAGGAATCTTTGAAAGCTCTTTCTTTCCAACAAAAACAAACGGATTTTTAACAAGAGCCAGCATCAGCATAATATCAGTCATCGAAGTATGATTGGCCACGATCATATAGCTTTTATTTCGAACCAGCTTCTCTTCACGCTCGACTTTATAATAAAAACCCATCCCGAAAAGGATAAATTTAGCCCAAATGCGGGCCATTTTAAAAAAATAGGGGTAACCCTTCTCTGATGCTATAGAAATTAGCAAAAACGGCAGCATAATCAATATCGGAATGGCCATTAAAATATAAAACCATACACGCCATAAAACCCAAAATATAATTTTTAATCCTTTCATGGTTTCAAATGTAATAAATCAGAAATGAATTTGGATTTTTTAGCTCCTTAGAAATTTTAAATGTTACTCTTTTCTCCAAAATAAAACTTAAAATCAACGAGATGTTCGATAAACTTTGCCCACTTTGTAAAAAACTTTGCGACCTTTGCGGTTAAAAAAAATAAACTTGCAATCTTTGTGATTGAAAGATTAAGAAAAAACGAGAATGGCAAAAATACTTACCGGTGTTCAGAGTACTGGAACGCCACACTTAGGCAATTTATTAGGAGCAATTATTCCTGCAATCGAATTATCAAACAATCCGGCAAATGAATCCTTTTTATTCATTGCTGATTTACACTCGATTACACAAATTAAAGACGGTAAAACTCTTAGAGAAAATACATACAGCACTGCCGCTGCCTGGCTGGCCTGTGGTCTAAATCCTGATAAAGTAACCTTCTACAGACAATCTGATGTGGTACAAACGACAGAATTAACCTGGTATTTAAGTTGCTTTTTTCCTTTTCAGCGTCTGACTCTGGCACATTCGTTTAAAGATAAAGCCGATCGTTTAGACGACGTTAACGCCGGACTTTTTACGTATCCCATGTTAATGGCCGCTGATATTTTATTGTATGATGCCGAGTTTGTTCCGGTTGGTAAAGATCAATTACAGCATTTAGAAATCACCCGTGATGTCGCTTCACGTTTCAACCACCAAATGGGAGAAACCTTTGTACTTCCTGAGGCTAAAATTCAGGAAGACATTATGCTGATACCGGGAACGAATGGTGGAAAAATGAGTAAATCTGCAAACAATATCATTAATATTTTCCTGGATGACAAAACGTTACGCAAACAGGTCATGAGTATTGAAACCGACAGTACCCCTCTTGAAGATCCTAAAAATCCGGATACCTGTAATGCTTTTGCAATCTATTCATTACTGGCGTCAGAAGCTCAAATTGCCGAAATGAGAGCAAACTATTTGGGTGGAAACTACGGTTACGGTCACGCCAAACAAGCTTTATTTGAGCTTATTACAGAAAGATTTAAAACCGAAAGAGAAAAATACACTTATTACATGAACAACCTTGATGAAGTTGATGCTCAACTGAAAAAAGGAGCTTCAAAAGCTTCAGTAATTGCTGATGGTGTTTTAGCCAAAGTAAGAGAAGTTCTGGGATTTAGTAAATAAACATCTAAATCTGACGGGTTTTAAAAACCCGTCAGATTTAATCCAAATTAAACCGCCTCAAACAATTTTCCCGGCAAGGGCCGAATGACTCCTTTCAGTTCCATATTTAAGAGAATTCCCGAAATTCTATAAATGGGAAAATCACATTGCAGTGCAATAATATCAAGCAATTCTTTACCATTTTTTAGCAGAAAATCATACACTTTTTGCTCCTCCGTTTCCAGATGAATAAAAAGCTGTTTTTGAACCGGTTTTGCCTTTGTTTCCACATTCCAATTCAACATATAAACCAGATCTGCCGCACTTGTTAACACATTGGCTCGCTGTGTTTTAATCAGATTATTACAACCCTGACTGTATTTATCTGTCACACGTCCGGGAACGGCAAAAACATCACGATTGTAATCATTGGCAAGATTTGCGGTAATCAGAGAACCGCCTTTTTCGGCAGATTCTATTACAATTGTTGCTTCAGTCATACCGGCTACAATACGATTTCTGCGCACAAAATTTTCCTTGTCGGGATTTGATGTACTCCAAAACTCAGTTATAAAACCACCATTTTCTTCCATCGGAACAATGTACTTCTTATGCGATTTTGGATAAATCTGATTTAGACCATGTGCCAGAACTCCAATAGTTTGCAGATTAAGATCCATTGCCCGCTGATGTGCTACAATATCTACACCATACGCAAAACCACTAACGATTACCGGATCGAGAGGCGCCAGTTCTTCTATTATATTCCGGCAAAACTCGGTTCCATACGAAGTAATCTGACGTGTTCCGACTATACTGATGATTCTTTTATTTTCTAAATTTATGTTTCCCGAGGAAAAAATCAATACAGGAGAATCAATACAGTGTTTTAAACGCTCTGGGTAACTATCCTCTTTAAAAAAAGACGCTTTAACCCCACTGGATTTAATAAATTCCATTTCCTGCTTCGCTTTTTCAAAAACCGACTTATCCTTAAAATTCTGTAACAAAACCGATCCAACACCATCAATAGCAGCCATTTGATTCGCTTTACTTTTAAAAACAGCTTCTGCACTGCCAAAATAATTAAGCAGCTTTTTGGCCATTATATCTCCAACTCCATCGACTTTTAGTAACGCTAATAAATAGAATAAATCCTGATCTGGCATCCGCTTTAAACATTATGTAAAATACAAAAAATAAAATACAATTTCTAAAGAGCAAATATCATAAAAACAAAGTATAATCCTGTTAAATTTTAATATAAATATTGCATCTAAACTTAGATCATTTAACTTTTTACTTTTAACTATCTCAAAAAGAATTGTATATAAAAATAAGATAATTGTTAATAAAAATTGTGAATAACATTTTGATAAGTATTCTGTAGTTGTAACTTTGTTACTATGAAAATCGAAAATTACATAGCACAGTTACTGTATCGTTATCAGTGTGTAACGGTTCCAGGGTTTGGAGCATTTTTAACAGAAATTCAATCGGCAAAGCTGAATGAAAGCACAAATTCTTTCTTTCCACCGACAAAAATGATCTCTTTCAACAGCCATCTAAAAAATAACGACGGACTATTAGCAAATCATATCGCACAGGCTGAAAAAACTTCTTATGGTTTTGCAGTAAGTGCCATTGCATTTGAAGTGGTAAGCTGGAAAAAAACTTTAGAAGAAAACGGTGTCGTAACACTTAAAAATATTGGTGAAATTCGCTTCAATGCTGATCAGAAAATGGTATTCACTCCTAATGATCAAACCAATTTCCTAACAAGTTCTTTTGGACTAAGTCCATTTGTTTCTCCGTTAGTTAAAAAAGAGAATTTCGAACGAAAAATAGAAGAAATTTCAGAAGGAGATGCAATTTCTCTATATGAAAATGAAGAAGGAAGAACAACAAATCCATTGTTAAAATATGCTGCAATACTAGTCTTAGGGCTTGGAATTACAGGAAGTATTGGATATCCATTATATCAAAATCAAATCGCCGCCAAAACACTTGTTGTAGAAAGCAGTGTGCAGAAAAAAGTGGAGAACAAGATTCAGGAAGCCACTTTCTTTATCCAAAACCCTATGCCTGCTGTAACACTCTCAGTAGATACAACAAATGTAGAAACAGCCGCAGAAAAAACAATGCCTTACCACATTATGGCCGGTGCATACAGAAGTGAAAAAAATGCTAGAAAAGCTTATAATCAATTGATAAAAGATGGTTATGAAGCTAGAATGCTAGGCGAAAATAAACACGGATTATTCCCTGTTTTATATGGAAGCTATGCCACTATGGCTGAAGCCGAAAAAGCACAAAAAGAAATACAAAAAGGAGAAAATCCGGACGCCTGGATTCTCGTACAACCTCTATAAAACTAAAAAGAGCCCGTTCTTCTGAATGGGCTTTTTTAATTCGCTATTATTTCCGCATCTTGCGAAAGAATTACTTTCTTGCCTTTATATACTTTCAGTCTTGCCGGAGGAGAATTCTTTTCACCCAAAACAATAATGGCACACTCATAAACACTACCATCCTTTTTAAATTCATACTGGTGATTACCCCCAATGCCTTCAACCACTAAAACTCCTCCATTAATCACTAAATCAGGCTTTTCAGTCATTTCTTTTTGAATGGACCATGATGCATATCGATAGTTATTAAAACCTAAATGATCGATTCTGATTTTAAATTTAGAAGTCTCCAGAATACAAACCGGATCTTGAAAAAAAGCAATACTGGGATCCAGATTTTTCTTTTGCGACGCATTAAGTTTGTTTTTAAGTTCTATTTCCGCTTTCGATTGATAATTTACGGCAGTTAAACGTCCTTGAGTGTCAAGCCAAATCTTGCCATGAATTAACATCATTCCACGCAAACCCATATCATTCCAGCCACTTGCTGGCGTTGATTTTATAATTTCATTTTTTAATCTAGCATCGAAAATTTCAGAATATCGTTTTATAAAATCTGCTTTATTTGCAATATCAGGTATGGGATATTCTCGGTCTAGCGGATAAACCACCGCATCAGCAATGGTTTCTTTCTTGTCATTTTTGACATTTTCAATGAACTTTTTAACAAGCTTCTGATATTCGACGTCCAAATCTTGGGCAACAATAAAACCACTCCAAAAAAATAATACTACTAAAAATAAATTGCTTCTTCTCATCTCAAATATTTTTAATTAATTATTAATCCGACAATTACAATCAAATATAGCTAATTTATAATAGTTAAAATCAATTTGAAACTGAGATCTAAAACAAAAATTCCCATTCTTTCGAATAGGAATTTGTTTAACGTGGAACAATTTGAGCGTCCTGATTGAGGATTTCTTTTCCGTTTTGATAAATGGTTAAATTAGCTGGTGCTGAATCTTTTGTACCTAAAACCGAAATATAACACTGATACAAGTAATTACCTTTTTTAAAATCGTAATGGTGATTACCTCCTGTCCCATCCTGAAACCATTTTCCATTGGTAATGATTAAATCCGGTTTTTCACTCATCAATTGATTTATCGACCACGAAGCATATCTGTAATTATCATTTCCCAAGTCGTCAATTCGAACTCTGAATTTAGATGTTTCTAAAATAATTTCCGGTGCTTTAAACTTTGCAATCGATGGGTGAAGTTTGTTTTTTTCAGAAGCTATCAATCTGTTTTTGAGAACACTTTCAACTTCTGACTGATAATTTATAGAGAAAACCTTTCCGTCGGTATCCATCCACAAAGTACCCTGATTTAGCATTATACCACGCCAGCCTACTTCTGACCAATTTTTTGCCGGATCTGATTTTGAAATTTCGGCTTTTAGCTTAGCATCAAAAATTTCAGCATATCGTTTTACAAGCTCCGCTTTATTTTTAACACTCGGAATTGGATTATCTCTTCTCAGAGGATACTTAATAGCCTCTGCTACAGCTTCTCTATTATCATTTTTTACATTATCAATAAAATTTTTGACAAACTTTTGATATTCGGGTTTCAAGTCCTGACCTGACATATTTTGAATCGTAATGCCCATGAGCAGTATACACAATAACTTTTTCATATTTCCTATTTTACATAATGTTCTTATCGTTGATTCCAAATTCCAAATTCCAAATTCCAAATTCCAAATTCCAAATTCCAAATTCCAAATTCCAAATTCCAAATTCCAAATTCCAAATTCCACAATCTAAAATCTAACAATCCAAAAATCTAACAATCAGTTTATACTGGCTTTAAACATCTTCAGCTCATCCCAGGTAAATTCATCACCATACTTTTCTTTCAGCGGACTTAGGGATTCTTCCTGATAAAACTCAAAAGCTTCACGCAGGGCCAGGATTTTATCATACGGTAAAACATCTGAGATCTCAACCTTTTTAGCCTGAATTAGTTTAACCAAATGCATTTCAACGGTCTGCACTGTAAGTTTACGGATTCGTGCAATATCTTCAATCGAATTCTTCTCCAGCCACAAATCATGAGTTTCTTCAATAGTTGTTTTCTTGACCGTTTTAGCCTCGTTCTTTTCCAGTTTTCTTGAAGTATATCGCATTACAGGCTGATCGGTTTTAAAAATATCCGTATTCGCCATATTGAATTCCTCGCGGATCTTATCAACCTTGTCTAATTTGTAGTTTTTAATCGCTGTAGACGACAATTTTTCTTTACAGATGGTTTCACCTGCTACGACAATTTCTATGAGCAATTTGGCCTTCATTAAGCGTAAAACAGCTTTCGTCTGCAAATCATCCAAAAAAGTCAGTTCTTCGTAAAACTCTTTCACCTTTTTGAATTTTTGAATTTCAGCAGTTTTTTGCAAAAGGTCCGTCACTAATTTGTCCATCGGTTTAAAGAAATAATCATAAGCTGCTACGACCCTTTCCTGAACAAATAACAAATCGACCGTTTCTTTACTGAAAATTTTATTAAGTTGATTCACAAACTTCTGGGCAGGATCAGTTAGTCCGTCAATAATTTCCAAACGTTTATGAGCCCAGGCAGAATGCTTTGATTTTTCTGATCCGGCAGCATTTTCATTATAACTGAAACGGTGATTGCGCCATTCTTGTGCCAAATCGCTCCAGTTAAAACTGTTTATCAAATAGTTATGAATAAAATTTTTAGTTTCAAAATGCAACGAATTTTTCAAAACTTCCTCGGTTGCTTTGTTCAAAGCGTAATCCATCACATCCTGATCGTTAGAAATACCGTTCATTTGTATCGGAGAAAGCAAAATAAGCCCTTTTAAGGACGTTAAACGCGATAAAGCAACATAGGCCTGCCCGGGTAAGAAAACTTGCGATACATCAAGCGCAGCTTTCTCAAAAGTTAATCCCTGACTTTTATGCACTGTAATAGCCCACGCTAATTTGATCGGATAATGTGCAAACGTACCCAGAACTTCTTCTTCGATCTCCTTGGTCAGTTCATTTACCTTATAGCGGATATTCTTCCACTCGTATTTTTCTACTTCTATCGTTTTATCTTCTTCCGGAAAATGCACAAAAATCTCTTCCGCAGAAAGCGATTTTATAACACCCATCTTTCCATTAAAATAACGCTTTTCAAAAGACAAATCGTTCTTCACAAACATGACTTGCGCACCTACTTTTAGCTTTAGATTTTCTTCTACAGGAAATATCTTTTCCGGAAAATCTCCTACTACAAAAGGCTGATACGAAAACTCATTGCCTGCCAAATCGCCAATAGCCTGCTCGTTAATAGAATCCGCTTTAGCATTGTGCGTGGTAAGGGTGATATAACCTGGATTGTTCTTTAAATCAAAATCCGGCTGAACATACTCGTTTAAAACCTGAATGTCCTGCGGAGTGATCTGATTGTTACGCAAATTGTTCAAAACCGAAATAAAAGTATCATCACTTTGCCTGTAAATCTTTGACAATTCGATATATAACGGAGGATATTGCTGAATTACGTGGGAATGAAAAAAGAATTTTCCCTTATAGTAATTCCTTAAAGTTCGCCATTCTTCGTCACGAATCACTGGTGGTAATTGTAGCAAATCGCCAATAAAAAGCACCTGAACCCCGCCAAAAGCACGTGTATTTTTACGTACCGTCTGCATCATAAAATCAATGGCATCCAGTAAATCAGCCCGAAGCATACTCACTTCATCAATGATCAGGAGCTCCATATTTCTAATCACATTTCGCTTCAAATTATTCATTTTGAAATGTCTTCGAAGCGTCTCCTTATTCTCAAATTTAACCGTTTCTGTAAACTGAGAAGCCTCGGCATAAGACGGAATAAAAGCCGAAAACGGCAGCTGAAACATAGAATGAATGGTAACACCTCCGGCATTTAACGCTGCAATTCCGGTTGGAGCCACAACCACGGTATTTTTATGCGTTGTTGCAATAATTTCACGGAGAAGTGTAGTCTTTCCTGTCCCTGCTTTACCCGTCAGGAAAATAGATTTTTGCGTTTGATTGATGAATTGTAAAGTATAAGCTGCTGCTTCTGAAACGTTTTGCATTAGGCGTAAATTGAGCGCTAAAAGTATCGCATTTTTATAAAAGAAAAAACCTAAATCTTGACAGATTTAGGTTTTTAAATTTAGTTAGTTAGTTTGGTATTATTTTTTAGCTTCCTCTTTTACAGCAGGTTTATCTTCTGTTTTTGGAGAAGCTTTATACTTATCATTCAAAGCTTTAACGATGTCTTTTGTGATATCGTATTTATCTTCAGCATACAAAATTGAAGCAGCATCCCCAGTACCATAGATATAAGAATAACCGTTTTTCTTACCATAATCTTTAATAAATTTCTTAACTCCACTTACCAAAGAATCCATTTCAACTCCGCTTTCCTGTTGTAATTGTTGAGATAAAGCTTGCTGAGCATACCCTAATTGTTGTTCTCTTTTTTGTAATTCAGCACCTCTTTGTTGTGCCCAGGCCTGACCGTTTGCTTGTGCCTGACTTTGAAAATTAGCAGCGTCTTGTTTAAAACGTGTAATTTCAGCTTGTAGTTGTCTTCCTTTTTCTTCTGCCTGAGCTTTATATTTAGCTTCAAGGTCTTTTGCTTCAGTGTATTCTTTCATTAAAACTGAAGTATCTACGTAAGCTGTTTTTACTTCCTTTACTTCTGCAGTTTTATTACATGAAACGGCAAAAATTGAAAGTGCGATAATTACTAATGCTTTTTTCATTTTTTTTAAATCTCTATTTTTTTTATTGTATTGAATGAAGACAAAAATATAAAAAAATAAATAGCATCAACATAAAGTTTAAAAAATGCTATAATTTTATGATATTACTTTTATTTATTGACGAGAATTTTACCATAAAATATCATTATTAAAAATGACTTTCACAGCCTTCTTCTAAGGTGTTTTCTTAAAAAAGACAACACAAACACTCGTCTTTCATTAGAAACCTTCTTAAACAAGCTTATTTTAAGTTTTAGAGTGATTTAAAGCGTAAATCTTAAAAAAATTGTTCTTTTTTGCCGTTGCACTTTATCTGATCATAAACTCATAAAAATTAATCCAGTCAAAAAAAATATTTTTCAGTTTTTGCATTCACAAAACAAAACTTTACGAAAAAATTACGCCCTTTTCTAAAACCCCGAATTTCTAAAAAGAAATCACAAAATTTCCAGAAAAATGCTCCATTTTTACTGCATTAATTTTATTTATAGGCTCGCATTTTACCATAAAATATCACTATCAAAAGTGACTTTCATAGCTTTTATTTAAGCCGTTTTCTCAAAAAAGACAATACAAACCCTCTGTTTACCTTAAAAAGCGCCTTAAATGCGTTTATTTTACGTTCTGGCTGTTTTTTAAGACATAAATGTGTGATGAATACTCTTTTGTACTGCCCGCTTTCAAATTTGATCGCATTCCCACTAAAAACGCTTTGATATAATTCATTTTTCCCGTTTTGTATTTTTCCGACAACAAACTCACATAAAAAGAATCAAATTTCATTGGAAGCACTTTTTCTAATTTCATCTCTACTTTTTCAAAAAGAGACTGAATGGCTTTTTTAGAGAAATGCCAAAAGTGAATTGGAACATCATAAGCTGCCCAAAATTCATTGTAATATTTTGCATCATACGATTTGAAATTTGGAACCGCAACAATTAAAGTTCCAGTTGGTTTTAATAAACGCTTCAATTCCTGAATTTGCAATTCTAAATTTGGAACGTGTTCCAAAACGTGCCACATAGTAATAACATCAAAAGAATTATTTTCAAGAGCATCTATTCCGTTTACAAAAGAGATTCCTTTTTCTATCGCAATGCTTTTTGCTCTTTCACTTGGTTCTACTCCAACCGTATCCCAACCATCATTTTTGGCTGTCAATAAAAAATCTCCCGTTCCGGCACCAATGTCTAAAATTCTTCCTTTTTGAGATTGTTCACCATTAATCAAATTCAATTTATTTTTCAAAGCAATACTTTTTACAAAGTGATAAGCTTTTTCAAACAAAGATCTTTTATTGTCGGTATGAGAAATATAATCTTCGCTTTCGTAATATCTCCCAAGATTTTCTAAATCGGGCTGTGGAGAAGTAATCAGCATATCTAAAGTTTCATCGTAATACAGATCAAAAATTTCTTTAGAAACAGAATGGTCTTTTACAGTAAGAAAATGTTTTTTGTTTAAAACGTTCATTTTTAATTATAGGTTTTTAATAGAATTTGGCAACTCAATTGTTACATCACAAGTACTAATGCAACAAGTATTAATTAACTTGAAATGCTTTACTACGCATCTCACAGATTTTTTATAAAATAGCTTTACAATTTTCTTCAAACTTAACAGGGTTTTCCAAAAGTAGTTTCACGTGGAACATATTTATACTTCAGATTACCCTTTTTCAAAATATTCAAATTTCATCAAACCCGAAACTTGAAACCCGAAACTTGAAACTTGAAACAACGAAAATCAAAATAAATAAAGACGCACCTTTTGGTACGTCTCTAATTTTTTATCTTCCCATGTAAATCAACAAAACAGAAATATCACTTGGAGAAACTCCACTTATTCTCGAAGCCTGAGAAATAGTTACGGGACGAATCTTGCTTAACTTTTGTTTTGCTTCAATCGACATCGATTTAATTTTATCGTAATCGAAATTGTCCGGAATTTTCACTTCTTCCAAACGAGTCAGTTTGTCCGCATTATTTCTTTCCTTTTCAATGTAACCGGAATATTTTACCTGAATCTCTGCCTGCTCTAAAATTTCCTGATCCAAATTATTTTCCTCCACATAAGCTTTCACTTTTTCAAACTTAAGCATATCGTCTAAATCAATCTGCGGACGAGAGAAAACTTTAAACATTTTATCTCCTTGAGAAATTAGTGCTGATTCTTTCGCTTCCAAAATTGGATTGGTTTCCGCAACCGTTACACTTGTTTCTCTAAAAAAGGCAACCATCTTTTCAGACTCGTTTAATTTCTTTTCCATTCGACGCAAACGCTTTTCAGAAGCAAGTCCAATTTCATGTGACATTGGCGTCAATCTAAAATCGGCATTATCCTGACGCAACAAAGTTCTATACTCTGCTCTTGAAGTAAACATTCGATAAGGCTCTTCTGTACCTTTCGTAATCAAGTCATCAATCAATACTCCGATATAAGCTTCATCACGTTTCAAAATCAATGGAGCTTTTTCATGCACTTTTAAGTGTGCGTTTATTCCCGCCATCAAACCTTGAGAAGCGGCTTCTTCGTATCCGGTTGTTCCGTTAATCTGTCCGGCAAAATATAAACCTTCAACCAACTTTGTTTCCAAAGTATGTTTCAATTGTGTTGGTGGAAAATAGTCATACTCGATTGCATATCCCGGACGGAAGAATTTCACATTTTCAAAACCAGCAACAGAACGCAATGCTTTAAACTGAATATCTTCCGGAAGCGAAGTTGAAAATCCATTCACATACACTTCACAAGTATTCCATCCTTCCGGCTCCACAAATAATTGGTGACGCTCTTTATCTGCGAAACGATTAATTTTATCTTCTATAGAAGGACAGTATCTTGGGCCGAGACTTTTGATCCTTCCGTTAAACATTGGCGAACGATCAAAACCGTCTCTCAAAATATCGTGAACATCCAATGACGTATACGTCATGTAACAAGAACGCTGATGCGTTAACGGTGAAGTCAAATCAGAATAAGAAAACTTATCCGGCTTTTCATCACCTTTTTCTTCATTCATTTTCGAATAATCCAAAGAACGTCCATCAACTCGTGGTGGCGTTCCCGTTTTCATTCTTCCTGCTTCAAATCCAGCACGAACTAAATCTTCTGTAATTCCTGTTGCTGCACTTTCACCAGCACGTCCCCCACCAAACTGTTTTTCTCCTATATGAATCAAACCGTTCAAAAAAGTTCCGTTCGTCAAAACAACAGACTTAGATCGGATCTCAACTCCCAACGAAGTTTTGATTCCTTTTATCTTTCCATTCTCTATAATCAAACCTTTCACCATCTCCTGGTAGAAATCCAGATTTGGAGTTCCCTCCAACATCATTCTCCATTCTTCAGCAAAACGCATTCGATCACTTTGAACTCTTGGCGACCACATTGCCGGCCCTTTCGATTTGTTCAACATCTTAAACTGAATCGCAGTACGGTCAGAAACAATTCCCGAATATCCGCCCAACGCATCAATCTCACGAACGATCTGTCCTTTTGCAATTCCACCCATCGCAGGATTACAAGACATCTGTGCAATGTTCTGCAAACTCATTGTAACCAATAAAGTTTTGGATCCCAAATTTGCTGCCGCTGCCGCGGCCTCAGATCCTGCATGACCAGCACCCACTACAATAACATCGTATTCTTCTAAAAACATTTTGTTTTATTATTCTCTGCAAACCGTTTAAGGCGGTTCTCAGAATTATTTATTCACACTTTTGTTCCACGTGGAACGCGTTTCTTTTCTTTTAAAAATTTCACTCAACAAATTTAAACTATCGATTTCAACGTAATTCACAACCTGAATGTTTCACGTGGAACACATTTCTCTTTATTCAAAAATTACATTTTTAAAAACTTAAATTATTCGTTTCAAAACAATTTCCGATTCAGATGTTTCACGTGGAACACAAAAAAAAGTCTCCAACAACAAAACCTAAATTCAGATTTTTTATGTTCCACGTGAAACATACACTACTTTTAAATCTTAATTTTTAAACATGTTCCACGTGGAACGCTGTTATTTTTTTAAATTTAAAAGATGTTTAAATTACTGTTCCACGTGAAACATAGCAATCTTTTCATCTTCTTTAGATCGCATTAGCTCCGCATCAGCATCACTTTTATCTTTATATCCACAGTAATGTAATATACCGTGCGCTAAAACTCTCTTCAATTCTTCAGCAAAAGAAACACTAAAATCCTTAGCATTATCTTCTACTCTTTCAACAGAAACAAAAATATCTCCGTTAAGTTCGTTGCCAATTGTATAATCAAAACTGATTATATCTGTTAACGTATCATGATTTAGATACTCTACATTAATCTTATGAAGATACTCATCATCACAAAAAATGTAATTTATCTCTCCTTCGTTTTTGTTTTCAGAAACGATAATAGCACTTAACCAATCAGAAAAAGCTTCTTCGTTGTCTAAAGTAAATTCGGTTTCGTAATTAAAATTGATCATTTTGTATTAAAATATTCTTGAACTTTTTGATTAAAATTCGAGCGCAAAGGTAGTGATTGTCTGTTTAATATCTCTACACTGTTTAAATATTCCAGTAATGAACTTGGTAATGCGTTTGTTCTATTAGGAAATTCTGTCTTATTAGTTTCAGATTGACGCTTCGTATCTTGGCCTTGTTGCTGAACTGCGTTGTTTAATTTCAATAATTCTTGTTGAATATTAAGGATACGCTGCAAATTTTCATTCTTAAAACCTTTATTTAAAATTTGCTTTTCGGAAGCTTTCATCTGATCAATTACAGATTGACCTTGAGAATCTAATCCCTTTTTGGCAAGTTCCTTTTGCAAGGCTTCACGTAATTTTACTTGTTCTTTATAAATTTCTATGATTGCCTCAGCATCTCCTTCTCCATCATTATCCTTCATCTGCCCATTACTTTGACCTCCTTTTCTATCTCCCTGACCAGTTTTACCATCACCGTTTTTACCTTTACCATCCTTTCCATTACTCTCTTTACCTTCACCATTTTTCCCTTCTCCTGGTTTATCTCCCATTTTTTCTCCTGATTTATCCCCAGGTTTATCTCCCGGTTTATTACCAGACTTCATACCTTCCTTCATTTTATCTCCCAAACCTTTTTGTTTTTGGATAATATCCGGTAACTGCATTCCTTGTCCATTACCCGGTTTTGGTTTTCCAGATCCCGGTTTCGACATAGACATCTGCATATTGTTAAGTAAGTCACTTAAAAAATCGGCTAACTTATTGGCGGAAGAAACTGCATATTGCTGATGTGATACTCCTTTTGGAACCTGTACATCGCTTAAACTTTCAATAGCTTTATCAATATTGTATTGTACATTTCCAATTTCTTTAGTAACATCTTCGGCTACTTTAGGGTTACGGAGTGATAAAGCAAACAAACTATCATCTACATATCTGAACTGTTGTTTCAGGTTTTGCTGAATTTTAATGTTCTTCGTGTATGCTGATGAACCCAATTTCATCGTTCTAAATTGTTTCATCACATCTTCCTGTGACAAAGAATATGCTAAAAGATTATCCAGAATCTGACGAAGCATTGCAACATCTTCTTCCATTTGTTCTTGTTCTCCACCTTCCATACCGGCATCCATTTGTTCTGCCATACTTTTCATTTTCTTAGCAGCACTCTTTTGTTTTGGTTTAGCCGATGCCGAATTCTTTTTACTCAGTTCTTCTGAAGCTTTCTGCAAATCACTCTTCACATCTTTCTCCTTTGAAGCATCATTCGGAATGTCTAATGGAGCTTTTAATGTTTTATTTTCTTCTTTCAGATCTTTTAAATCTTCCTGAATTTTATCAAAATCTTTATTGATATCTTCTTGTTTGTCCTGTGTATTTTCTTTGTCTTTGTTTGAAAGCTGTTCTTGTTTCTCTGCAAGCCTGTTTAACTTTTCAGCAACTTGCTCTGCTTTCTTGGATACATAAAAACGCTTTGTCAATTCAACTAATTGCTCTAAATTACGGGATTGGTTTTTACTAATCTGTTTGAATTTTTCCATCTTATCAAACAGATCTTCACTATTCAACTTGTCATTTAGATTCTTCAATTCCTCCATTAGCTTCTGATTTTTCTCAAGATCCTTCTCTGCATTGTCCAATCTCTTTTGCAAATCTTCAGCTGTTTTATCTTTCTTATCGGATTGAAACTTGTCCAGATTTTTATTCATCTTCTCTGTAAATTGCTTCATCAATTCGTCTTGTTGCTTCTGACGTTTGATAAAATCATTTACTTTTTGCTGATCTTTAAACTCTAAATTATCTTTTTCTTTTCCAGCTTTCTGAATCTTGTCCATCTCAGAAAACTGTTTGGTTTGATTTTTTAAAGACTTCTCTAAACTACTGATGTTCTCATTCTGCTGCTGTAATTCTAAATCATGAATTTCATCGCTTGTAGCAACACGGTCAGAAAACACAGAAGACTTTGTACTCTTAAAACCATGTGGTGCGTCGTTATCAAAAACTTCAAAATAGTATTCATAAGATACTCCCTCCTGTACTGCCAGATTACTTGGAAAATTAAAAACGAACTGATCAAATACTCCTGACTTCACAGGTATTGTTCCACGCTTGGCAGTGTTGGGTTTGTTTCTTTCATAATACACCACTTGTAATTTGGACAAACCATAATCATCGCCTAACCTGCCCAGAACATAATTTTTATCTAACTTCAAACTATCCGGAGCTGGTGCAACATGGATCGATGGGTACTGATCTTTGATTACTGAGAGCTGATAATCCAGTTTTTCGTAGTTTTTGACCTTATTATTCGAGGTAAGAATTTGATATTCTGTATTTTGGCTGATATTTTTGGCCAATTTAAACTCATTTTGGTCTTTATCAAACTTAAAAATTGAATTTTCACCCTTCCAAACGATCTCCTGAGTAGCTTGTGTTTTCATTTTCCAGGTTACCAAAGTTCCTTCAGGCAGGATTGCATTTCCTGTTCCCTGAATAACCTCTGCTTTCTTTTTTAAGTAAGATGGAAAATTAAGTACCATTTCAAAGTTCGCTATTGATGGAACTGTGATCACTTTTAACTCATATTCTTCCGATGATACGGTATTACCTTCAAAAGAAAACGAAACATTTTCAACTGGTTTTTCTACTTTAAATTCAAACTTTCCTGGTTGAGAAGATTCCATAAAATAACTTTCATCACCAATATGAATCATGACATTTTCGGGAACGATTTTACCAACAGATTCCATCTTGATGACGAAATCTTTGTTTTGTTCCGTTTGTAAATTCTGGTTTAGAACTACAAATTTAAAAGGCGCCGGAGGCAAAAAGGTAGCATTAAAGTGTACTACTCTATTTAAACTTTGCGAAATAATAGTACTGTTTCCTGAAATATAAAACACAGCAAAAAGCAAAACCGGAACAATTGCCAATGGCAAATACTTTTTGTTGTTGTTAAAATTGATAGCATTCCCAAACGGAATCGGTTGTAAAGAATTGGCTTTTTGTTCTATTGAAGCCAGCATTAATTCTGAACTTTCAGCTGTATTTCCTGAAGCTGATAATTGCAAAAAGTTAGTCAGCTTATCACTTACTTCAGTAAAATGGTTTCCAATAATCGCCGAAGCCTGATTGTAATCTATTCCTTTTTGAAGTTTAAACAACTTAAAAACTGGAAATAAAATAAATCGAAACAAAAGAAAAACTTCTACTCCAACAAATAACCAAAACAATACGGTTCTCCCAAATGGTTTTAGCCATAGAAAATACTCTATAAAAAGGGTAAAAAGAAAATACAATAATCCAAAACCAATAAAAAGAAGTCCTCCTTTTATCAATTCATTCGTATAATATTTTTTTATAAACGCTTCTAACTTTTGATATATCGCAGATGTTGTTTTCAAAATGAATCTCTTTTATTTATAACCTATAAAAGTAGTAATTTTAATAATACCTTTTAAGATTCTAAGTTACTAAGACACTAAGCTGCTAAGAGGCAAAAATCTAAAATCGACATTCTAAAATCTAAAATCATAAAGCGTATCTTTGTATCAAAATTTAAACAAATGTCAAAGCAAGTTCGTGTGCGTTTTGCACCAAGTCCAACTGGACCATTACATATTGGCGGTGTTCGTACTGCTCTATTTAATTATTTATTTGCAAAAAAACATAACGGTGTTTTTTATCTGAGAATTGAGGATACAGATCAGACTCGTTTTGTTCCAGGAGCTGAAGCTTATATTATGGAAGCACTGGAATGGTTAGGAATTGCTCCGGAAGAAACGGTTGGAAAAAATGAAAAATTTGGTCCATACAGACAAAGTGATCGTAAAGAAATATACCAAAAATATGCCGATCAACTGATACAATCTGGCTGGGCTTACTACGCATTTGATACTCCTGAAGCATTAGATGCACACAGAAAACAACATGAAGCTGAAGGAAAAACGTTTATATACAATCATCATAACCGTGAAAAGTTAGATACTTCATTGGTAATTTCTGCCGATGAAGCTGCTGCAAGAATTGCTAATGGAGAACATTATGTCATTCGTTTTAAAACTCCGGTTGATGAAACTTTACATTTGAAAGATATCATTCGTGGTGATGTAAAATTTGAAACCAATTTATTGGATGATAAAGTATTATTCAAAAGTGACGGAATGCCAACTTACCACTTAGCCAATATTGTGGATGATCATTTAATGGAAACTTCACATGTAATTCGTGGTGAAGAATGGCTTCCTTCTATGCCTCTTCACGTTTTATTGTACAGAGCTTTTGGCTGGGATGCTCCTGAATTTGCACATTTACCTTTGATTTTGAAACCGGTTGGAAACGGAAAATTATCTAAAAGAGACGGTGACAAACTAGGATTTCCTGTGTTTCCATTGGAATGGAAAACGGAAGAAGGTATTTCATCAGGCTATAGAGAGAAAGGATTTTTCCCTGAAGCAGTTGTAAATTTCCTTGCTTTATTAGGATGGAACGATGGAACTGATAAAGAAATATTTTCTTTAGAAGAATTAGTAGCCTCTTTTGATTTGAACAGAGTTCATAAAGCGGGAGCAAAATTTGATCCTGAGAAAAACAAATGGTTCAATCACCAGCATCTTATCCAACAGAATGATGCCGATTTAGCAAAAAGCTTCTCTCTTATTTTAGAGGAAAAGGGCTTCTCTTCCTTCGCCTCCGCTCAGGAAGACAATGCAAAGCTCACAAGAATTGTTTCGCTGATTAAAGAAAGAGCTAATTTTGTTTCAGAATTTTGGGATTTAACTGATTTCTTTTTCCAGGCTCCAACCTCTTATGATGAAAAAGCAACTAAAAACTGGAATTCAGCAACACCGGCTTTAATGCAAGAACTGATTTCAGTTTTGGAAAATATTGAAGATTTTACTTCTTCAAATATCGAAACCATTGTAAAAGACTGGCTCAATAAAAATGAAATTGGAATGGGGAAAGTCATGCAACCATTCAGACTTAGTTTGGTTGGAGCATTAAAAGGCCCTCACCTATTTGACATTGTTGAAATCATTGGAAAAGAAGAAACTATTTCGAGAATTCAAAAAGCAATTTCAACTTTATAAACAGAATTCCACTTAAATACAGAAACGCTAAGTAACAACTAACAAATGTTCTTAGCGTTTTTTTAATGTTTTAAAATTTTAAATTGGAAGAATATTCGTAATTTACAGCATCAAAAACTAAATCAATATCACCATGAACACAGCATTTATTATCATTTTAGTCCTGGCATTTTTTATACTAATGTCCTCCTTCTTTACCGTAAAACAACAATCGTCGGTTATTATAGAAAGATTTGGAAAATTTTTAAGCGTAAGAAATTCAGGATTACAATTAAAAATTCCTTTGGTTGACCGATTGGCAGGACGTGTAAATCTTAAAATACAACAGTTAGATGTTATTATTGAAACCAAAACCAGAGACAACGTTTTTATAAAAATGAAAGTTTCGGTACAATTTAAAGTTATTCAGGAAAAAGTATATGATGCTTTTTATAAGTTAGAATATCCACACGATCAGATTACTGCTTATGTATTTGATGTGGTTCGTGCCGAAGTTCCAAAACTAAAACTGGATGACGTTTTTGAAAGAAAAGATGATATTGCCATTGCTGTAAAAAGAGAATTAAATGAAGCGATGACTACTTATGGTTATGATATTATCAATACTTTGGTGACTGATATTGATCCTGACATTCAGGTGAAAAATGCCATGAACAGAATTAATGCCGCAGATAGAGAAAAAACTGCTGCTGAATTTGAGGCTGAAAGTTCCAGAATCAGAATCGTTGCAAAAGCAAAAGCCGAAGCCGAAAGTAAACGTTTACAAGGTCAAGGTATTGCAGATCAGCGTCGTGAAATTGCCAGAGGTCTTGTAGAAAGTGTTGAAGTTTTAAACAATGTAGGTATAAATTCTCAGGAAGCTTCTGCCCTAATTGTAGTTACTCAACATTATGATACGTTACAAGCAATTGGTGCTGATGCTAATTCGAACCTAATCTTGTTACCAAATTCTCCACAAGCCGGAAGTGATATGCTCAACAATATGGTTGCTTCATTTACAGCTTCGAACCAGGTTGGTGAAATGATGAAAAAAACAAACAAACCAATTACAAAACCAAAACCAATTGAACCACAACAATCCGGTTATGAAGAGGACACTCCACCGGAAGTAAAATAATTAACAAAAGAAAAAAGAGGCTATTTGCCTCTTTTTCTTTTTATAAACCAATTGATAATATAGGGCAAAATGGATTGTAAAATTTGTGGATACGAATTGAAGAAATACTCTTTATAAGAAGAAAATACTCCATTAATCACATACTGTGGTGTTAGAGACTCCTTCGTTTTTTGAAAACTTAATACTAATTTCTGGTAATTAATATCCTTCTCCAGTTTCAGAATTTCTAAATCTCTCTCGATTTCAGCGTACGACGAATATTTTTTTGTTTCCATAATTAATCATTAAAAAATATTTCTGAAAATTTCTCCAAAATTGGTCCCTCTACAAACTTATCTTTTACAAAGAAAAGTAGTATTGTTGCCAAAAGATATATCCCTCCTACTGTCAGAAATCCTAAAGTATAACTTCCAAACAGATTGCTAAAAGCGAATGCCGCGGCAACAGATCCAAAAAGTAATACCATTCCAACACACAATAAAATCAAAGTAAACTTAAAAATTAGTGTGGTCGATTTCATTGCAACCTTAAAACCCCAAAGTTTATAATAGGCCAAATGACTGTCGAGATAAATTTTAGCCTGATCCTGAATGTTTTCAGTATTCTCTTTTAATTCTTCAAAAGCCATAGTTGTAGTTTTGGTTAAAAAAGAAGCACAAAACTTATGATCTAAAAATTGCCATTTGATTATTCTAAAAATAAAATAACCAAAACAATCCAACAAATCATTCTAAGCTTTGTGCTTCTGGATTATTATTTCTGAAGTTTAGCGTTTTGCGCTTTTAAATCAGCCAGTTTAGCTTCTAAAAAACTAATTACTTCTTCGGTTTTATAACTCATATTGGAAAGCAGCTCTCCATAAGTTCCATCTAAATTTTCTTTTGCATGGGTAAACTTTTCACGTAATACTTCAGAACTTGCTGAAAGTGAATCTTTTAAATTGTGAGCCGCATCATCTAAACCTTCTTTAAGTTTAGCACGGGTTTTAGATCCTTTATCAGGAGCAAATAAAATTCCAATCGCTGCACCAGCGGCCGCAGCACCTATGATCGCTGCTACAGTATTTAGATTCTTTGACATAATATTTAATTTAAGTGATTACTAAAGGTACTCTTTTTTTAAACTATAAAATACTGACTTGATGTTATTTAATAAAAGTTAACACAAAATTTAATACGCATAAGCTACCGCTTCATACTTTCCATCGGCCTTTTCAACAATGCTTACAAATGGATATCCGTTTGAAGCCGATTTTGTTTTTATTCTCATGGCAGTCTGCTGCTGATTTGCAAGTGGTGACTCCCCTTTTGTCTTAGTTGAGACTCCAGAAAAATTAGCTACTTGTTTTAAACCAGCTGTTTTCTCCTGAGGCAAAACTGTAACAAATTTGTAATCTGATTTAGAATCAACCAGAACTTTATCCGTTATTTTTTTAGATTCTTTTGTTTGTTTATTGGTCAATTGCGAAACCGCATACTTACTAATTTTGTGTTCTTCTCTGCTCCCATCTAATGAATAATAAATTAAATCATTTTCTTGTTTGATAAAATTAACATCCAATTGTTCTCCATTGTGTTTTAGAATTTGGTGCGTCTGACCGATTGCAAGATTTGCAAATAAAAACGACAGTGTAATAATAATATTTTTCATAACTAAATAAATTTAAAATTGTTTGTAGTCAAAAATTGAAAATCAAAATTTGAAACTATCAGTATGAATAATTCTATGATTTTTAACATTATGAAACTACTTCGAAAAAATACTTATCTGTTAAAGTATTATCAAAATGAGATCACAATGAAAATTAGAATATAAAACGACTGGCAAGAATTCATATTTAGAATTAAAACTAAAGCAAAAAATAATTCATTTTTAAACTTTAGTAGAACTCACTTTTCGATTCTCAACTTTCGTTTTAAATTATCGAAAAAACATTTTCAATTTGACATTTGTATAAAAATACGAACTTTATAAACAATTGTGTGTTAATAACCCGTTAAACTGAGAAAAATAACATCAAAAACTAAAATAAAGACCTTAAATCAACGATTATTCAATAAATGAGTTATGACATGGAAGAAATAAAAAATTGTTTCAAAATTACTCTATGAAAGCCATTTTTAATCTACAAAATCTATAAATTTAAAAAATAACATAGTTTTTACAAATAATAGATAAAATCATACTTAATTGAAAATTATATAATTAAAATAAATAATTAACTAATTGTCCAAAATTCTTATTTCAATCTATCTTCTGATCGAAATTCTTCTTCTGTTTTCCAAAAATTGGATAACCATAAATTTTACAAGTAATAATGAGTTTTTCCTCTAAAAAATATACTCTAAAATAGCTAAAATCAATATAAGCACTGTTTTTAAATCATTTTTAAAAAGATGATAAATTACTCCACAAATTATTTTCTATAGCTTAAATTAGATTTATAAAAGCTATTTTTAGTTTATAAAAACTATATTATTTTATAAATTAATAGTTTTTATAAATAATAATTAAAAACATTATAAAAAACAATATTAATAGATAAAATTAATTATTATACTTTTTACTTTTTATTTCGCTTCAAAAGTGATAAGATTGGATAAATTCATTGAAAAATTTGTAAAACTGATCGAATTCGTAACTTTTTACATAATCTAATGTTCAAAAGCATCAAATCAGACTAAAATAAAAGCTAAAATTAAAATAAAGCCAAATTTTTAACCATTTTTAAAAAGATGACAAATGAGTAGGAAGATGTATTTTTTTTGCTTAAAATCAATTTATGAAGGCTATTTTTAATATAAAAACTCTATTGAATTTAAAAAATCAATAGTAAATATAAATAATAAAAAAAGCGCTTATAAAAAGCGCTTTTCAATAGATTCTATTAATATTATTTTCGAATCATTTCAGAAAGAATTTCAATTTCTCTCTCCGAAGCATTTTTTGGAGGATTTGAATGTAACTTCAAAATATCTTCTTCAAATTGATTTCTTAGGTTTTCATTTTCTAAATCTCTTAAATTTAAAAGTGCTTTAGATCTCACATAAGTAGATTCACTGCGAAGAGACATCGTGTATAATTTTTTAATATCCTCTTCTTCAAAATCAGCAGATTTCAAACTTGAATATTTTAAAATAAACTGAGCAAACAACAATGAAGCTTTGTTATTGTTAATATTCTTCTTTAACGAATTTTGCAGCAAAGAAAAACTAGAAACATTTTTGATGCTCTCCCCTATAGCACTTTCAATGGCAATACGCTCTGCTTTTGTCTCTACTTTGAAATATTTATTGATATCCTTCAAAGAATTGTTGATGCTATTTTCTTCTTTTTTACCCTTCTCTTCCCAGGCATCTTTTAGTCCAACCGTTTTGTTAAATACTAATTTTGAAGGAGTTGACTCTTTATCAACAGTAAAATAACCCAAACGTTGAAACTGAAATTTATCTTCATTTTGAGCTGTAACTAAACTTGGCTCAACAAATCCGGTAACAATTTCTAATGATTTTGGATTGACAAAATCTAAGAAATTTTTCTCTTTATAACTGTCCGGAGCTTCATCTGTAAACAAACGATCGTACAAACGAACTTCTGCTTCAACGGCATGCTGAATGGAAACCCAATGTAAGGTTCCGGATACTTTTCTCTGACTTGCTTCTGTCCCACTTCCACTTAAAGAATCAGTATCATAAGTTACATGAATCTCAGTAATATTACCTTCTGAATCTTTTATAACACTTTCTCCTTTAATGATATAAGCATTTTTTAGACGTACTTCTTTTCCTAAAGTCAAACGGAAAAATTTAGCAGGAGCTTCTTCTAAAAAGTCTTCTCTTTCAATGTATAATTCACGTGAAAAAGGTACCTTTCTGAAACCGGCATTTTCATCCTCCTGATTATTTTCAGCTTCCAACCACTCCTCTTTTCCTTCCGGATAGTTTCTAATTACCAATTTGACCGGATCTAAAACAGCCATTACACGTGGTGCAATTTTGTTCAAATCTTCACGAATACAGAATTCTAAAACCGATACACTGATTAAGTTATCACGTTTTGCAATACCAATTGTATTAGCAAAATTACGCAAAGATGCAGCAGTATAACCTCTTCTTCTTAGTCCGGAAATGGTTGACATTCTAGGATCATCCCAACCGTTAACATGCTTTTCCTTAACCAGTTGCTGTAATTTTCTTTTACTAACCACTGTATGTGAAAGATTACGTCTGGCAAATTCTCTTTGTTTTGGACGCAGTTTATTATCTTCAAAAATCTGGTCTAAAAACCAATCGTATAATTCACGATGCGGCAAGAATTCCAGTGTACAAAATGAGTGTGAAATTTGCTCTAAATAATCACTTTGTCCATGTGCCCAATCGTACATTGGATAGATTTTCCAATTATCTCCTGTTCTATGATGATGCTTGTGTAAAATTCTGTACATGATAGGATCACGCATCAGCATATTGGTCGATTTCATGTCTATTTTAGCACGAAGAATATGTGTACCAGCCTCAAATTCACCGTTTTTCATTCTTTCGAACAAGTCTAAATTCTCTTCAACCGAACGATTTCTGTATGGACTATCCGTTCCTGTAGTTGAAGGAGTTCCTTTTTGAATTGCCATTTCTTCTGAAGACTGACTGTCTACATAGGCTTTATCTTTCTTAATTAACAGAACAGCCCAATCGTATAATTGTTGAAAATAATCTGAAGCATAACGTTCCTCTGCCCAGGTATATCCCAGCCATTCTACATCTTTTTTTATAGCATCAACAAATTCCTGCTCTTCTTTTTCGGGATTTGTATCGTCAAAACGTAAATTCACCGGTGACTGATAATCAAGTCCTAAACCAAAATTTAATGCAATAGAACTTGCATGTCCAATGTGCAAATATCCATTTGGTTCTGGTGGAAAACGAAAATGAAGTTTGGTTTTAGAAAGACCTGATTTCAAATCTTCTTCTATGATTTGTTCAATAAAATTGAGTGATTTCTCTTCTGATGCCATTATTTTATAGTAATTTTAGCAAAGATAAAAAAGTTTACAGTTTTCGGTTTACAGTTTACAGTTTTCTTTAGAAACTTCTCAGTAAACGTGCAACTTGAAACATAAAACCTGAAACTAAAATTAAAAATGGGAGTTATAAAATTAAAAAACATCCGCACTTTTTCCTACCATGGATGTTTAATTGAAGAAGGAAAAATTGGATCTGATTACACGGTCGATCTAAAAATTAAAACCAATTTAGAAAAATCAGCACAAACAGATCATTTGTTAGACACTGTTGATTACGTTCATTTGAACAAAATTGTAACGGAAGAAATGGCAATTCGATCTCATTTACTAGAGCATGTAGCCAAAAGAATCAATATTCGTGTACTTTCGGAGATCGAAATGATAGAAAAAACTACTGTTTGGGTTTCTAAGATAAATCCTCCTATTGGTGGTGATGTTGAAACAGTTACTATAAAAATGACGGAAACCAGAAAATAATTTTTTCTTTAAAAATGCGAATTTTTTAAAATAGTTACTTTGAAACTTTTGAAATTTAAAGATTTTAGTTACTTTTGCCATCCGTTCAAGTAATGGCGTCGTGGCCGAGCGGCTAGGCTGGGCTCTGCAAAAGCTCCTACTCCGGTTCGAATCCGGACGATGCCTCAAAAAGAGATACAGAAATGTGTCTCTTTTTTTTATGCCTAATTTTTAGAAAAAATTAAATAAATAGTTATGTTCGAATCCGCACGATATCTCTAAAAAAGATACAGAAATGTGTCTCTTTTTTTTATGCCTAATTTTTAGAAAAAATTAAATAAATAGTTATGTTCAAATCCGGACGATATCTCTAAAAAAGATACAGAAATGTGTCTAATTTTTCTATAGGTAATTTTTAGAAAACACTGATTACAAACGGTTAATAAATCCGACAGGTTTTAAAAAAACCTGTCGGATTTATATTTAGTACAATTACACACTATTTTGTCATTCCGAGGAACGAAGAATCACACGCGCAATTCGACCAAGATTATACAATTGTTGCAGAGTTACTTGCGAAGATTTCTCCTTCGTCGAAATGACAAACCGTTGTTAACTTTCTCAAACTTTGAAACTTTGAAAAAGTTCTAAATAAACATTATAAACATAAAAAAAACCTCTGAAATACAGAGGTTTAATTTTAAAATTTAGAGTTATTAACAACTTACTTTTCAATCTTTTCGAAAGCGTTTTTCACCATTTCTTTTTCTTTAGGAAACCATCCCTGAATCATTAAAACAACACCAAAAACCATCAAAACCACACTAATACCTTTTTTAATTTTTAAGATATTAACAGGTGTCATTTTAGACTTTAATTGTTTGGCTAATAATATTTTAAGGCAATCAACTAATAAATATGTAATAATAACCGAAGTAAAAAAAGTAATCATTCTTGAATTTTGCATTTCTAACTTTGGTCCTACAGAAATAATAACGGCTAACCAAAAACCAAGAACACCAATGTTAATAACGTTCAGTAAAAAGCCTTTTACGAATAAACTACCATAATCTCTTTTGATAATATCACGATCGATTTCTTCATCATTTATTTTTGCTTCTTTCTTTAATCTTACAAAAGAGATTATACCATAGGCCAGCATAATTATTCCGCCGAAAATAAAAAGAGCCGGTTTGTCTTTTAAACTCTGAATCAGTCTGTAACTTCCCAAATAGGCAATTGCAATAAAGAAAATATCACCTAATACAACACCAAGATCAAAAACTAATGCAGCTCTGAATCCTTTTGTAATACTGGTTTCCAATAGTATAAAAAATACCGGACCAATCATAAAACTTAAAAAAAGCCCCCAAGGCAGTCCAGCTAAAATATCATTTATCATTCAAATACAATTTCTTATTTTACTTCTTCAATTTTACCTCCAAAAACCGTTTTTTGATTGATTTGTTTCGGTTTTCCATAAATGTAAATAGAGCCTCCTGCGCTCACTTTTGCATCCACAAGGGTTGAAGCATTCACATCTGCTTTTCCGCCCGCAGAAACGCTTACTTTCGTTTGTGAGGTCTTTAATTTACTTGCCAGCAAATAACCACCAGCTCCTAAACCTGCATCCAGATTATCAGCCTTACCAGTTAAAGTAATTGAACCACCGGAAACGGAGCTTACATTGAGTTTATCAACATTTAATTCAACATTAATCGTTCCTCCCTCTTGCGCACTTACTTTAAATACTGTTGCTTTGATAGCATCTTTACCACTAACGCTTGCTCCTTCATTAACATCTATAAGCTCTAAACGTTTGTAATATAAAGTAATATCCAAATCATTTCCTGATAATAACTTAGGAAAAGGCATTCTTAATTTTAATAAACCTTTCTTGTTAACAACTTCAACTTCTGATTCTCTTGCTCCTTTAATTACAATCTTATTTTCTGAAGACTGAACTAATTTTACACTTAGCTTATCAAATACTTTAACCGAATCAAAATCACCTAACTCTTTAGTAACCTGACCAAAAGACATCTGAACCAATAAAATTGCAGCTACTATAATTAACTTTTTCATACTTCTATTCTTTTAAATTAAACTTCTATTCTGCTCTTCTTAAAAAATGAAAATCCAATTGTTTTTTAACTAAATCGGCATTTTTAACTTTTACATAAATTTCGTCACCTAACTGTAAAACGCTGTTTGAAGTGGCTCCAACCAATGCATATTGTTTTTCATCGAAAGTATAATAGTCATCTTTTATCTCCCTGATCCTAACCATTCCTTCGCACTTGTTGGAAACAATCTCCACATAAATTCCCCATTCTGTCACACCTGAAATAACACCAAGGAATTCTTCGTCCTGATGATCCTGCATGTATTTTACCTGCATGTATTTGATACTATCGCGTTCTGCATTAGTCGCTAAACTCTCCATATTAGAACAATGCAAACATTTTGTTTCATAGACTTCTTCATCTACAGAAGCTCCATTGTCTAAGTAATACTGCAGTAAACGGTGCACCATAACGTCAGGATAACGACGAATTGGTGATGTAAAATGGCTGTAATAATCAAAAGCTAAACCATAGTGACCAATGTTCTCTGTCGAATATTTAGCTTTACTCATACTTCTAATAGCAAGAGTATCAATTAAATTTTGCTCTTTTTTACCATTTACTTCTTCCATTAAGGCATTCAATGATTTCGAAATATCTCCTTTATTTCTAAAATCTAGTTTGTAACCAAATTTAGCAATTACGGTCTGCATCGCAATTAATTTGTCTTCATTAGGTTCATCGTGAATCCTGTAAACGAATGTTTTCTTTTGTTTACCAATGTACTCCGCCACTTTTCTGTTGGCCAAAAGCATAAATTCTTCAATCAGATGATTGGCATCTTTTGAAATTTTGAAATACACTCCTTCCGGTTCTCCTTCTTCGTCAAGGTTAAATTTTACTTCGACTTTATCAAAAGAAATAGCTCCATTAGCCATTCTTTTTCTTCTTAAAATCTTTGCTAATTCATCCAATTTTAAAGTGGCTTCCGTAATTTCATCTGAAACCGTATACGATTCTCCGGTAATTGAGATATCAACAGGAATTGTATTGTCTTTAGTTTCAATTATATACTGCGCTTCTTCGTATGCAAATCGCTGATCAGAATAAATTACAGTTCTTCCAAACCATTGATTCATAACCTGTGCAGTTGGAGAAACTTCAAAAATAGCTGAGAAGGTATATTTCTCCTCATTTGGACGTAATGAACAGGCAAAATTAGACAATACTTCCGGAAGCATTGGCACTACCCTATCTACCAAATAAACTGAAGTAGCACGCTGATAAGCTTCATCATCTAAGATTGTTCCTTCTTCCAGGTAATAAGAAACATCGGCAATATGAATTCCAATTTCATAATTTCCATTCTCTAACTTTTTGAAAGATAAGGCATCATCAAAATCTTTAGCATCTTTCGGATCTATCGTAAACGTAAGTGTATCACGCATATCACGACGTTTTGCAATCTCAGCTTCCTGAATCGAAGTATCTATTTTTTGGGCATAAACCTCTACTTCTACTGGAAAATCTGCCGGTAAACCGTATTCGGCCAGAATAGCGTGAATCTCAGTATTGTGTTCTCCTGGTTTTCCTAAAACTCTGATTACAGATCCAAACGGACTATCAGCTCTTTTAGGCCAATCTTCAATTTTAACCAAAACAACATCACCATTTTCTGCTTCTCCCAGTTTATCTTTTGGAATAAAAATATCGGTATACATCTTAGGGTTTGCTGTAGATACAAAGGCAAAATTGGCCTGAATATCAATTACTCCAACAAATTCTGTTTTGTTTCTTTCTATTACACTAATAACCTCACCTTCAGGTCTTTTACCTTTTCTTCGGTTGTAAACATAGACTTTAACTTTGTCTTTGTCTAATGCCCTGTTTAAATTATTGGTTGGAATAAATACATCTTCGCTAAACTCATCACAAATAAAATATGCCGTTTTTCTACTGGTCATATCAATTGTTCCTTCGTAATAATCCTGACTCTCGGCTTTTACTAAATATTTACCCGGTTCTGATTCTATAATTTTCTTTGAAGCAGCCAGAATTTTTAAATCTTTTATAATCTGATTTCTGCTTTTAGTATCGTCAAGTTCTAGTTTTGCTGCTATTTGTTTGTAGTTAAATCCTTTATTAGGGCTTTGCGATAAAATTTTTACTATCTTACTGGAGAAATCCTTCTCTTTTTTTATCGGCTTTCTAATTTTCTTACTCATATATCTTTTCTTAAAAGTTTAAAATTACAAATAAGATATCAGATTATATATTTTAACAAATAAATTATTAAAAATATAACTTTCCGGAATCCTTTATAATTCGTTTATCAAATTAGTATCAACAACAAATTTTAATAATGTTCATTTCAGTATCTTTACAAAAAGACCTGATATGGAAAGCTTTAAAACCATTGCTGTATTCAATTATTTACACGAGACCGTGGTTCTGAAACACTTATTGGAACAGGAAGGAATTCCTTATTTTTTTGAAAACGAAATGACACTGTCTGTTGTCCCGCTGTACAGCACTGCGCTGGGTGGAATCAAACTCAAAGTTCATCCGAACGATTTCGAAGAAGTTCAGCAAATTCTGGACAATCTGAACAATCCTCTCAAAATCGTTTGAAACAACAATCAAAAACAAATTCAAATCAGCTTTGAATTCAACTAAAATTTAAATTTTTTCCTTTTCAACTTTTTTAGTTTTCAACATATATTAAATACAACAAAAAAGAATTTTAAAAATTTTAAAAAATTTGGTTGTTATTATAGCTTGTTAATATGTCGAATAAATTTTTTTTTAAAGTCATTGAAATCTCGTTTTACTTATTTATTCTGAGTTATTAACATAGTTATTTTTAGCTAAAAGATTAATTTATAAGACTTTTTGTATTTTAATTAACAACGGTTGACAACTAAAGTTGATCTGATTTTGTAAATAAGTTGATCTGTTCATAGTTGTTGAAAATGGTATTTTTGATATTGATAACTTTTCTAAAAATTCCCGAAACTTTGTTTGGTTATTTCATTTACGTTTTGGATTAGGTTTTTTTTCGACACGACCAAAAAAAACTTCTTATTTTCTATTCTAACTTATTAACAAATAATGTTAACTTAAAGTTAATTGAATATCAACGAATTACGAATCGCTATCAACACTTCAAAATTTTAACAAATATTATGATTATTCCTTATTGGTAATGAGACAGTTACAGAGTTGTTAATAATGTTGATAACTGTTAAGATTTTGATAGTATGATAGTTATAAATTTTGTTTTTTGCAGTTGATTTTACGAATGTATATCAATTGCAATTGAGATGTTTTGTGGAATGTTTATAAGTGAGTAGAAAAAAGAAATTCGTGAAAATTCATGTAATTCGTAGCAAACATTTATTAATTGAGTAAATTTGTACCACACAACTTAATAGTATAGAAAAAATGAAAATTTCGATAGGAAATGACCACGCAGGACCGGATTACAAAAAAGCAATTGTTGCAATGCTGGAGGCGAAAGGATATGAAGTAACGAATTACGGAACTGATACAGAAGCTTCTGTTGATTATCCCGATTTTGGACACCCGGTTGCAAGTGATGTATCTGAAGGTAAAGCTGATTTTGGAATTGTAATCTGCGGCAGTGGAAACGGAATTGCAATGACGGCTAACAAACATCCAAAAGTGAGAGCTGGTTTGTGCTGGACTAAAGAAATTGCTTATTTAACACGTTTACACAACGATGCTAATATTGTAAGTATTCCAGCTCGTTTTACTTCTATTCCTCAAGCAGTTGAAATTGTTGAAACCTTTTTAACAACTGAATTTGAAGGAGGAAGACATCAAAACAGAGTGAGTAAAATAGCTTGTCAGTAAAAAGTCAAAAAAAATTCGGTGCTTCGCACCAATACTAAATGTATAAGCCGGGCGGATTTTTAAAATTCTTCCGGTTTTTCTTTTTAAATGTAAATTCAGTTATTAAAATGACTGAATTAATGTAAATTTGATGAATACGATGACTGAATTTACATTTTTTATATCTTTGTACTGTAATTCTAATTAAAAATAGAATGAAAGTCTATCTAAAAAGAGCAGTCATAGAGGAATTTAATCGAAAAATAATTCTAAACAAAGTTTTAATCTTATTAGGAGCAAGACGTGTTGGAAAAACAGCGCTCATTATTAATTATTTGAAAGATATACCAGCAAATAGTTATTTACAGCTTAATGGAGAAGATATAAATGATATTAACCTGCTTAAAGAACGCTCTGTTAATAACTATAAAAGACTTCTGAAAGGTATTGATTTACTGGTAATTGATGAAGCTCAAAATGTTCCTGAAATAGGTCTGATACTAAAACTAATTGTTGATACAATAGAAGGGATAAAGATTATTGCTACGGGATCTTCAATGTTTGATTTAAGTAATAAATTAGGAGAACCTTTAGTAGGAAGGAAGAATACAATTTACTTGTTTCCATTGGCACAGCTTGAGTTTTCTGAAACGGAAAATTATAAAGAAACACTTGAAAAATTAGAAGAAAAGTTGCTTTTTGGAGGTTATCCGGAATTGATTCAATATGATAATTGGGAAGATAAAAAGGAATATTTATTTGAAATTATTAATTCGTATTTATTAAAAGATATTTTAGTTTTTGAAGGAATAAAACATGCAGATAAAATTTATGATTTACTTCGTTTAGTTGCTTATCAGGTTGGAAAAGAAGTTTCTATTCAAGAGTTAGCCAATCAATTGCAATTGTCTAAAAATACAGTCGCAAATTATTTAGATTTACTTTCAAAAGTGTTTATTCTTTTTAAAGTAGAAGGATTTAGCAGAAATTTACGCAAAGAAATTGTAAAGTCAAGCCGCTGGTATTTTTATGATAATGGTATCAGAAATGCTGTTATTAACAATTTTAATACTCTGGCTTTAAGAAATGATGTTGGAGATCTATGGGAGAATTATTTAGCTTACGAGCGAATTAAAAAACAGCATTATTTTAAAATTAAAACCAATAATTATTTCTGGAGAACTTATGACCAGCAAGAGATGGATTGGCTGGAAGAAATAGGAGATCAATTGAACGGTTTTGAATTTAAGTGGAACGAAAATAAAAAAGCAAAAATCCCAACAGCCTTCGCAAAAGCTTATCCTGAAGCTGCTTTTGAAGTGATTAATAAGAGTAATTATTTAGATTTTATAAGTTAGTTTTAGATAAATAAGTATAATCTGAATGAAAAAAATAAACGAGAATTTTATAATAAAAGAAGATTTACTCGTTTTATGTCTAAAGAATAACATGGCTAAAAACAATCCAACTGTACCGCCAACGGCTTCAAGAAAAAACAAGGTGTTTTCAGGAATTCTTTGTTTGTTTTTCCTGGCTTGATATTTATCATATCCTGCGAGAGCAAAAACACTGATATTTACAATTAAAAAATACGTTAATAAAACTTCCATCGGCTTAAAATTAAAAACAAAGATATTATTTTAGCCGGGTGATTGATTAATCTAATGTCGATTTTGACAGACAGATGATCTCATTTTCTAATCCAGAAATTATTTCATTATAAAGTATGACTAATATTCAATTCATTGCCAAGTCTGTTCCAACAGCAGCAATTAACATTCAAAACACGGTAAAATTACTAGAGGAAGATTGTACTGTTCCGTTTATTTCCCGTTACCGAAAAGATACAACCGGAAATCTGGACGAAGTTCAAATTGAGCAAATTGCGAAACTTCAAAAGGAATATGAAACGATCGTAAAACGCAAAGAAGCGGTTTTGAAATCTATTGAAGAACAAAAATCGCTTACGCCGGAATTGAAGCAGAAAATTGAGCAAAGTTTTGATTTACAGGAAATAGAAGATTTTTATCTGCCTTTTAAAAAGAAGAAAAAAACAAAAGCTGATGTTGCGCGTGAATTTGGTTTAGAGCCATTGGCAAAAATTATTATGTCAGAGAGTGATGTTGATGTTGATTTTATTTCGACACAATATCTGAACGAAAATGTGATTAATGAAGAAGCTGCCATGCAGGGTGCAAGAGATATTATTGCGGAATGGATTAACGAAAATATTTATGTTCGTAAACAATTGAGGAGATTGTATCAGCGAAAAGCAGTGATAGCCACTAAAGTTGTAAAAAAGAAGGCTGAAGAAGAAGGAGCTCAAAAGTTCAGTCAGTATTTTGAGTGGGAAGAACCGTTGACTAAAGCGCCGTCACATCGTTTATTGGCAATGCTTCGTGCAGAAAATGAAGGATTTGTAAAAATGAAAGTGGATGTTGATCTGGATGAAGCTTATGACATTATTGATGAAATTATTATTAAAAAGCAAAACAGTACAACAGCTCATTTGCAGTTAGCCATTGAAGACAGTTACAAACGACTGTTAAATCCTGCTATTGGAAATGAAACTTTACAAGAAGCAAAAGCAAAAGCCGATGCCAATTCAATTCAGGTTTTTGCAAACAATTTAGGACAGCTGTTATTGGCACCGCCTTTAGGTGAAAAACGTATTTTAGCGATCGATCCCGGATTTAGAAGCGGCTGTAAAGTGGTGTGCTTAGACGAAAAAGGAGATTTGTTGTATAACGAAACAATTTATCCTCATGCACCTCAAAATGAGGAAACTATGGCGATCAAGAAGATACGTTCTATGGTAAATGCGTATCAGATCGATGCAATTTCTATTGGAAACGGTACCGCTTCGCGTGAAACGGAGTTTTTCATTAAAAAAATCGCGTTTGACAAGCCGATACAGGTTTTTATTGTCTCTGAGGCAGGAGCGTCGGTATATTCGGCATCAAAAATTGCGAGAGAAGAGTTTCCAAATTATGATGTTACGGTTCGTGGATCTGTTTCTATCGGAAGAAGACTTTCTGACCCTTTGGCCGAATTGGTAAAAATTGACCCAAAAGCAATTGGAGTAGGTCAGTACCAACATGATGTGGATCAGACGAAATTAAAAGAAGAACTTGATAATACTGTAATTCGTTGTGTAAACTCAGTGGGAATCAATATCAACACGGCAAGTAAACATTTATTGAGTTACGTGAGTGGAATAGGAGAGAAGCTGGCCGAAAATATCGTTCAGTACCGTTCAGAAAATGGTCCATTTGAAGACAGAAAACAGCTTAAAAAAGTGCCTCGTTTAGGAGATAAGGCCTATCAACAGGGAGCTGCTTTTATTAGAATTACAAATGCTAAAAATCCATTGGATAATTCGGCGGTGCACCCTGAAGCGTATGCGGTTGTAGAGAAAATGGCAAAAGATTTAAAACTTTCGGTGAATGAATTAATTGCTAATAAAGAGAAAACAGCTCTTATTAAGGCCGAAAATTATATTACTCCTGAAATTGGGTTACTAACATTAAAAGACATTATAAAAGAGCTTGAAAAGCCAGGTTTAGATCCAAGAAAATCGGCTAAGGTTTTTGAGTTTGATGCCAATGTAAAATCGATTAAAGATTTGAAAACAGGAATGATTTTACCGGGAATTGTGAATAACATTACCAACTTTGGCTGTTTTGTTGATATTGGAATCAAAGAAAGCGGTTTGGTTCACATTTCTCAATTGAAAGCCGGATTTGTGAGTGATGTAAACGAAGTTGTAAAATTACATCAGCATGTTGACGTTAAGGTTACTGAGGTTGATGAAGACAGGAAGAGAATTCAGCTGACGATGATACTATAAAACAAAAAATAAAAAATCCCAAATTACAATTATTGTAATTTGGGATTTTTAATAACTTAGTGTTATTATTTTGTTTCTTCCTCTTCTTTCTTAGCAGCAGGAGCAGATTGATCATCCTTAGCGGCATTTTTGAATTCTTTAATTCCGCTTCCTAAACCTTTCATTAATTCCGGAATTTTTTTACCTCCAAAAAGTAATATCACAATACCTACTATTACGAGGATTTCTGTAAGACCTAATCTTCCCATGATTGTATATTTAATGCCGAAGCAAATTGTTTTCTAAATTTTAAGCAAAGGTATATAGAATTATACGAACAAGAAGTCTTTTTAGATTAAAATATTTGTTTGTGACAGCGTTAAATATTTTATAAAATAGTAAAATAAGTGTATTCGTTCATTTTTGTCCCGCAGCAACAAGACGATTAATTGTTATATTTGCTCGTAATAAATAACCATAAATGACCAGTAAAAAGTTCAATTTCAGGAAAAGTTTATTCATTAAGAACCGATTGGTGATTTTGAATGAGGATACTTTTGAAGAAATTTTTTCGTTCAAACTTAATTTGATGAACGTTTTTGTAACGTTTACTTTGGGTGGCATTTTTTTAATTTTAGTTACCACTTTTATCATTGCTTTTACACCTTTACGCGAGTTTATTCCGGGGTATTCTTCCTCTGAATTAAAAAAGAATGCGACAGAATTGGCTATAAAATCAGATTCACTGGAAACCGCTTTAAAGAAAAATGAAGCCTATATCAAAGGAATTCAGAAGGTTTTGAGAGGAGAACTGGAATACGCGAAATTCAATAAAGATTCTATTCTGGCAGAAACAGATGAACCTTCACAGGTAGATATGAAAGCTTCAGAGGAAGAAATCAAATTAAGAGAAGAAGTGGCCAAAATGGAGAAGGAGTCGGGTGAAAAATCCCGAAATACAAAGAAAAGTGACAAGAATTAATATCTCAAACAATGTCTATTAAGTCAGTAGCAGCAAAATTATTTGCCAGCACCATATATTATCAAACCAAGGCCTGGGCCAATAAACCGGTCGAAACCCAACAAGCTGTATTTAAGAGTTTAATACATAGTGCCAAAGAAACTCAATTTGGAGAAGATCATCATTTTGATCAGGTAAAAACGGTCGATGATTTTAAAAATAATGTACCTGTTCGGGATTATGAAGATCTAAAATCTTATATTGATAAGGCCAGGATGGGGGAAGAAAACATTCTTTGGAAAGGAAAACCGCTTTATTTTGCGAAAACTTCCGGTACAACTTCCGGAGCTAAATATATTCCCCTTACAAAAGAGTCGATGCCTTTTCATATTGAAGCGTCCAGAAATGCGATTCTGCATTATATTCGTGAAACAGGAAAGACTGATTTTGTTGATGGTAAAATGATTTTCCTGCAGGGAAGCCCTATTTTAGTTGAAAAATACGGAATCAAGTTTGGAAGATTATCGGGAATCGCAGCACATTTTGTTCCAAAATACCTTCAAAAAAACCGAATGCCCTCTTGGGAAACCAATTGTATTGAGGATTGGGAAACTAAAATTGATGCTATTGTTGAGGAAACAATACAGGAGAATATGACCGTTATTTCGGGAATTCCGTCATGGGTCCAGATGTATTTTGAACGTTTACAGGAAAAAAGCGGCGGTAAAAAAATCACGGATTTGTTTAAAAACTTTCAATTGTTTATTTACGGAGGAGTAAATTACGAACCGTATCGTGCCAAGTTTGAAAATCTGATGGGCAGAAAGGTAGACAGTATTGAACTTTTTCCGGCTTCAGAAGGTTTTTTCGCGTATCAGGATTCTCAAAAAGAAAAAGGGATGCTGTTGTTGCTGAACTCAGGAATTTTTTACGAATTTATCAAAGCAGATGAATTTTTTGAACCCAACCCAAAAAGTATGACCATTGGAGAAGTAGAGGTTGGTGTAAATTATGCTCTGATTATTTCAACAAATGCCGGGCTTTGGCGTTATAACATTGGAGATACTGTACAGTTTACTTCTTTATTTCCACACAAAGTTATTGTTTCAGGCCGAATCAAACACTTTATTTCAGCTTTTGGAGAGCATGTGATTGCGAACGAGGTTGAAAATGCAATGAAAGAAGCCACACAAGGAACCAAAGTTGTAATTAATGAGTTTACAGTTGCCCCTCAAATCAATCCTTCAAATGGATTACCGTACCATGAATGGCTGATTGAATTTGAAACAGAACCCGAAAACATGGATGTTTTTGCAGAAGCAATTGACAATTCGATGCGAAAACAAAATATTTACTACGATGATTTGATAACCGGAAATGTTTTGCGTAAAGTTGTGGTAAGCAAAGTATCAAAAAATGGATTTCAGAAATACATGAAATCCCAAGGAAAATTAGGAGGTCAGAACAAAATCCCAAGATTATCAAATAATAGAGATATTGCTGATAATTTAAAGTAAGATTATAATGAAACAACAGTTTAGTAACACTAGGGTTTTATGAAACTATAGTTTAAAATTACTACTTTCGTTGATTGAAAAATACAAATTGCATCTTCTGAAGAAGAAGATTTTAAAATAGAATAGCATGAAAGAAACCAAACATATATCAAGATCAAGAGCGCAGGAATCGTCTGCCGCTATAGAAAAAATGTACATTACAATGCGTCACTTATTCAACCGTGGTTTTTATAAACCAATGGGAGTTTCAGGAGATAGTTTACGTGAGTCATTACTAGCATTACGTCCGGAGATATACGGAAATATAGGGGAAGAAAAAGTAGAACTTAATGGTCTTTTATACGTTATAGAACGTTTGCCGATAGGAATCGAGCAATGCCGTTTCATTAACTTAACTTCAGACGAAGGATATTCTAAATCACATTTCCAGCCAATTGTTCCTCCAAAAAGAAGAAGAAACTGCTACCGAATTGATGAGGAACAAATGAATGTTGAAATCACCCGCGGGCGATCCGATATTTATGATATTCTGACGCATTTGACTTTTATTTTCATTGAATCACATAAAATTAAAAACAGAGTTTTACTAGACGATGGAGGAGAGGTTTCCCGCGATTGGTTAAAACTAGAACAAGCCGTATTGCAAACCAAGAAGCTTTCTCAAATAGAAAAAGAAAAAGCAATTTCACATGTTGCTAATATTTTGGCAAGAACTTTTGAAGAAGTTTTAGATATTTACGATGCTTTTGGATCAGAGAATGCTCCGGATCGTTTCCTTCACGTTATTTACTGGTTAGGAAAACTGGCGATTGAAGAAGTTATTGACAATAATAAGCGTACAATCACCTTTAGTCCGGTTTTAAGAGAACGTTTAGGCCACCATATTCACGGTGAAATCTGGGCAACAAACATCAAGGAAGTTCTTAAGGCAAATAACCTTTTAAAACGCCCAATTCATGTGATCAGTGCCAATATGCACAGTGTAATGAATTCAATTTTTGCAACACCGTTGTTGAAAACAAAATTCAAGGAGAAATCTGATTTCTATATTTACGAAGAGTTAAGTAAATCAGGTGCCAAAGAAATTAGAAGCCATGTAGAAGAACTGGCATTAAAAAACGGAATGATTTCGCTACCGGATAGCTCCGGAACGAATATCGACGTTCAGATTTTTGATACGGCTAAAATTGACTGGGCAAAAACTGCTTTTCCAAAGGCAAAATTAGAAGAAGAAAAACCGGTTATCATTGTAATGGATTATGCGTTTGGAGAGCAGGCGTATGAAACAATTGATGAGCTTTTGAAACCGTATAAAAAAGATACCTTATTGAACGTAAAATCGGTTTCGATAATGGGTAAAGCCGGAATTCTGGAGGGTGGAAAAGGAGATATTATGATTCCTACAGCACATATAAATGAAGGAACTGCTGATAATTATTTCTTTGAAAATGAATTAACAGGAGCCATGTTTGAAGGAAATGATATTGCTGTTTTTGAAGGAGCTATGGTTACCGTTTTAGGAACATCATTACAGAACAGAGATTTGTTGAAATTTTTCCACGAGTCTACCTGGGGTGTAATTGGTCTTGAAATGGAAGGTTCTTATTATCAGAAAGCGATACAATCTGCCTCAAAAATCAGAAAAAGTGTACCGCATGATATCAAAGTTCGTTACGCTTATTATGCATCAGATAATCCACTGGAAACCGGCAGCACATTAGCGTCAGGCGGATTAGGTACAACAGGTGTAAAACCAACGTATTTGATTACTATTAAAATTTTAGAGCAGATTTTCAACGTATAATAAAACTTATAAATGAGTACAAAAGTATCCCAAAATCAAGAGGATCAGGAGATTGATTTGTTGCAGATTTCAAAAAAAATAGGCAACTTTTTTCAGGGCATTAATACTTCTATTTTTAGGGGTATTCAGTTTTTTATTCGAAACTGGATTTTGGTAGCAGTACTCATTTTGTTAGGTTTTTTGATGGGGTGGTATTTTGATGCCAATAGAGAATCGTATGATAATAAAATTATTGTTAGACCAAATTTTGGGAGTGTTGATTATTTATATTCAAAGATTGATTTAATTGATTCAAAGATTGCTTCCGGAGATACTGTTTTCTTAAAAAATATTGTTGGGATTTCGAATCCGAGAGTAATTTCAAAAATTGAAATTAAACCCATTTCTGATGTTTTTAGATTTGTAGAAAATAAAGAACAGAATTTTGAGCTTATAAAGTTAATGGCTGAAGATGGTGACATTAACAAAATCTTATTGGATAATGTTACCAGTAAAAATTATACTTTTCATTCGATTTCATTTATTTCTAATGAATTAATTGATGAAAAAGAATTTGTAGAACCGATATTAAAATATTTGAATACTTCAGAATACTATAATTCAATTCAAAAAATAGAATTCAAAAATATTGAACTGAAAATTGCTCAAAATGATACTATAATTAGTCAGATAAATGATGTTCTAAACGGGTTTTCAGGGACAGTAAAAAATACGGCTAAAAACGACAAATTAGTATATTATAATGAGAATACGCAATTAAATGACATTATAAAGACGAAACAAGACTTGGTTAATGATCAGGGCAGAAATAGGCTAGAGTTAGTAAGTTTTGATAAAACAGTCAAAGATATTAACTCAACCTTAAATATAAAAAATACAAATTCCATCTTTGGAAAGTTAAAATTTATACTACCAGCTTTATTCATTATTTTATTTGGATTTATAAATCTTTTCAAGATTTTTTATAACAAACAAAAGTTTTTAAATTCAAATAAATAATGATTAAAAATTATTCTAATTTAAAGAATGGAATATATTATTAGTTTTAAAAAAAATCTATTTAAAAAGTACATTACAATGAAAAAACAGCTAATTTTTATAAATTTAGTTTTACTAACTTTTTTTATATCATGTAAGAATAAAGAAGAAGTTACACCAGTTGAGGAAATTAAAGCCAATACATTTGATGTAATTGTTGATCTAAAAATACAAAAGGATGACGAATTAATTCTCTTTTACAAGGATCCTTCTATTGCATATTTTGATGATAAAAATACAGTTTATAACGGTGTAAAAGGAAGTTCAGAGATACAATCATTGACATTCAGTATTCCGGAAGGAATTTTACCAAATGATATTCGTCTTGATATTAGTTCAAAAAAGGATCAAGATCCGATAATAATTAATGCAATAACTTTAAGTTTTGAAGGAAGAATTTTTAAAATTGAAAAAAGAGATATTTTAAAATATTTTACGCCAAATGAATTTATAAAATTTGATGAAGCAACAGGAGAAGTAAAGTTTATTAAAAATGGAGAAAATTTTGATCCGTATTTTTTAACAAAACCAGTAATTTATACTGAAATAGAAAAAGTAAGAGGAGTTCAATTGTAGTTTTTTCAATACAATTAATTTTTTAAGGCTGTTCCTTCTAAGGTATAGCCTTATTTTAATAATACATAAATAAATATTGAAACTAATTTTTGATATATTTCAGCGATGTAAAAAGCATAAAAATTTAGCTTCAAATTTCGTGTATCTTTCTATTCTTCAAGGATTAAATTTGCTTTTACCTTTAATTACTTTTCCTTATTTAATCCGAGTATTAGGTGTTGAGTATTTCGGACTATTGTCATTTTCTTTTGCATTTGTTACCTATTTTCAAATTGTTACAGATTATGGCTTTAATGCTACTGGAACTCGTGATATCTCATTAACTATTGACGATTGTGTGAAGCATAATTTAATTTTTAATCAAATTATGTCAGCAAAATTATTTTTAGTGACAGTAAGTTTTATTTTAATGATGACACTTGTGTTTTCATTTGAAATTTTCAGAACATATTGGGTTATATATTTATTTTCATTTGGTTCTATTCTTGGACAGGCAATTTTTCCTGTCTGGTATTTTCAGGGAGTTCAGAAGATGAAATATATTACTTATCTCAACTTAATTACCAAGTTAATTTTTACTATAGCACTTTTTATTTTTGTTAGAGAAAAATCTGATTTTTACCTAGTTCCCGTTTTTAACGCTTTAGGGTTTATATTTGCCGGAGTTTTTGCGTTGTTTTATATACATAAAGATTTTAATATTAGATTTCAAGTACAACCATTAAGTGGTATCATAGAGCAACTTCAAAAATCGAAATATGTATTTTTATCTGAACTTAAAATTTCTTTATTTACGAATACAAATACTTTAATTTTAGGAATTCTAGCAGGAAATCATGCTGTTGGATACTTTTCAGCAGCAGAAAAACTTGTCAGGGCTGTGGGTAATTTTCAAACTCCAATTTCAAATACAATTTTTCC